>JBGAWE010000125.1:0-13779 GCA_044227705.1 Saprospiraceae bacterium | reverse complement strand
GCTTCCATCCAGTCGGTGTTCGTTTTCCCGGCGGAGGCCGGTTCCGGCCTCCATGCCCCGACGGGCGGAAATTGTTAGCAGACTGGTTTCGGAAAAGCCTTGTCAGACCATTTGCTCGCGGATGGCCTTTGCCACCGCCTCTGGCGCGCTGTGCACCTGCATTTTTTGATAGACCTTTTTGAGGTGGTTCTTGACGGTGTTGATGGAGATGTTCAGCTCGGAGGCGACCATTTTATAGGAATGGCCCTTTGCCAGCCACGACAGGGCCCGCCGCTCGGCCTCGGTGAGCGGGTCGGCGGGAGCGTGCCTTTCTTTTTTGAAAAAGGAGAGAAAAGGGCTTTTCACCTGCGGCCGCATCAGCTCGAGCGCCCTTTTGGCGATGAACGGCGACATGGCCGAGCCGCCTGCCATCACGTCGGAGATGGCCTCGCGGATTTTGTCGGGCGTGGCGTTTTTTAAGAGGTAGCCATCGGCCCCGCCGCAAACGATGGCGTCGAAGATTTTCTCGTCGTCATCGTGGTGAGTGAGGATGAGGACGCGGAGCGCGGCATCAGCCCCCTTTGCCGCGACCATCCCCTCGAGGCCGCCGACATGGGGCATGTCGAGGTCCATCAACGCCAAGTCGGGCTGGAGGATTCGGACGTGCTCGGCCGTCGAGCGGCAGTCGCCGAACGCGCCGACCAGTTGCAGCCCCGCCGAGGCGGCGATGAACTGGGAGAGCGAATTGCGGAAATTTGGGTCGTCCTCGTAAATGACAACTTTGACCATGCGGCAAATCTACATAAGGCCAAAGCTGGCACGGGGTGGCCTGATTGGGTCATTTTTTTTGAGCTGGCAGTGGGGGCGTGGGCAAAAAAAACAAGAGCCAACCCTTTGATTTTCAAAAGGTTGGCCCTTGTTGCGCTTGGCAAGGGTTTGCTGCTATCGAACGAGCGTCACGTCCCCCTTGTAAAGCTCCACCTTCCCGTCGATGAACTTGATGCGCGCCCAATAGACGAACACCCCAGGGTCGAGCCGCTGGCTCCGCACGATGCCCCCCCAGCCGTTGCCGGGGTCGTTGGGCTGGAAGCCGTATTTGGACCAGACCTTATCGCCCCAGCGGTCGAAGACCTCGAAGGCCTCGATTTCGAGTACCGCCTTCGGGTCGGCGAAGATGACCAGCGCGTCGTTCTGCCCGTCTCCGTTCCAGGGCGAGATGGCGTTCGGGATGTAGACGTGGCGCGTCTTGTCCACTTTCACATAGGTCGTTGCCACGCCCGTGCAGCCTTGCAGGCTGGTGACGAGTAGCTTGTAGCGCGTGCTTTTCAGCGGCTTCGCCTCCGGGTGCAAGAGGTCGGGCAGCGTGAGCGACTTGAATTTCAGATAGTCGAGCGGCGACCATTCGACCGTGTCTACGAGGTTGAGCGGGAAGCCGCCGAGGTCCGCGTCGAGGGTGAGCGAATCGCCCAGCTCGATTTGGATTTCCGGCAGCGCCGTCACCGTCGGCACGAGCGGCGCGGGGACGTTGAGCGGCTCCGAGTAGGTGCAACCGTTCGCGTCCTGGACCATTAAGGTGTAGTTGCCGGGGTCGATGCTGTTGAAAGCGGCGGCCGTGAAATAGCTCTGTCCTCCATTGATTGAGTAGAGAATCGGCTTGATGCCGCCCGTAACGGTGTCAAAGGTGATGTTGCCCACATCGCCGTCGCAGCGCGGCAGCGTGACCGAGACTTCCACGCCCGAGGGCTTGTTGGTCTCCTCGGTGACGGTCGTGTTGTCGGCGGCAGTGCAGCCGTTGTCGGTTCGGGTGACGAGGAGGGAATAGAGGCCCGGCTTATCCACCGTCGGCGTCAAGGTGGCCGAGCCGCCGACGATGCTGCCGTTCAAAGTCGTCCACGAGGCGGTCACTTGCGGCGGGTTTGACGTGGCCGTGAGCTTGTCCTTCAAAACCGTGCAGGTCAATTGGAAGCCCGGCCCCGCGTCGATGACAGGCGGCTGGATGTTCTGTGTGACGTTCGCCGTCGCCGTCGCCGTGCAGCCGTTGGAAGTGTTGGTAATCAACAAGTTATAGGCTCCCGGCTTGTCGACCGACGGTTTCAACGTCGTCTGTCCGGTGGTGAAATTTCCGCCGACCGTTGTCCACGCGAGCGTGTACGGGTTGCCCGAGGAGGAGCCGCCCGCATCGACTGCTACCGTCTTTTTCACACAGGTTAAAACCTCCGGCTGCGCGATGACGGCGACCGGTGCCGTCTGGTCGGGGCTGGCCACCACGGAGTCGGAATTGGTGCAGCCGTTCACCGTGTTCGTCACGACGAGCGTGTAAGTCCCCGGCTTGTCGATGGTCGGGTTGAGGGTCGTCGGGCCGGTCTTGATGTTGCCGCCGTTCGAGGCTGTCCAGAGGTAGGTGAAATTGGCCCCCGGGCTCGAGCCAGTCCCGTCGAGCGAGGACGTCGGCGAGCTGCAGGTCAACGTCAGGTCGGAACCGGCGACGGCCGTCGGCAGTTGGACGTCCTGTGGGACGGTCGCGCTGGTCGTTGTCTTGCAACCGGTCGAGATGTTCTCGACCAAAAGCTGGTAGCTGCCTGGCTGGTCGACAATGGCGGTGAGGCCTGATTTCGAGACGAAACTCCCGTTCGTCGTCGACCATGTGTAGGCCATGTTCGGCCCGGTGGTCGTGCCGAGGGTCGCGTCGAGGGTCACGGTTTTGACCTTGCAGGTGAGCGTCAGCGTCGGGGCGATGGCCGCGTTCGGCAGGTTCACGTCAGCTTTCACTTCAACCGAATCGGTCGTCGTGCAGCCGTTCAACTCATTGGTTATCAGCACGTTGTACCAACCGGGCGAGCCGATGGTCGCCGTCGCGGTGTTGCCACCGGAGACAATCGTGCCGCTCACCGTCGACCAGAGGAAGCTGATTTGCGCCGAGCCGCCGCCCGTCGCCGTGAGCTGCAGGGTGGTGACGGCGCAGGTCAACGTCTTCGTCGGCCCCGCGTCGCCCGTCGGCGGAACCACGTCATCGACGACCGTCACCGACTTCGTGGCGGTGCACTGGGTGGTCGTGTTCGTCACGGCGAGTTGATAGGTGCCGGTCGAGCCGATTTGCGGGTTGAGCGTCGTCGGGTCGGCGAGGATGGTGCCGCCGTTCGAGGCCGTCCAGAGGTAGGAGAATTCTGGCCCGGCCGAGCTTCCCGCGCCGTTGAGGATTTGGTCCTTGATTTTGCAGGTCAAGACTATCGGCTGCGCGATGGCCACTGTCGGCTTGTCGTTTGCCTGCGTGATGACCACTTGGTCGGTGGCTGTGCAGCCGTTGGCGATGTTCGTCACGAGGAGGGTGTACGTCCCCGGCGCGTCGACGGTCGGTTTCAAGATGTCGGTCGCCGTCTTGAACGAGCCGCCAGCCGTTGTCCACTTGTAGGTGAAGTTCGCCCCGACCGGTGCGGCCGATTTCAGTTGATAATCAGGCACTTGGCAGTTCAATTCGATGCCCGCACCGGCGATTGCGAACGGCTTGACGGTGTCCTGTGCGATGGTCACGAGGTCCTCGGCGGTGCAGCCGTTCGTCGTGTTTGTCACCAAAAGGGTGTAGTCGCCCGGCTGGTTGACGGTGCCTTGCGGAGGTTTTGCCGGAGGCGATGTTCCCGCCAGGCCCGGCCGTCCAGAGGTAGGTGAAGTTCGGCCCGGCCGAGGTCGCGTTGCCGCCGATGGGCTGCGTCAGGTTGCTGCAATCGAGCACATACGGCGAACCCGCGTCGGCCGTCGGGGCCACGATGTCCTGCGCGACGGCGACGGTCGCCACGTCGTAGCAGCCGTTCGTCGGGTTGGTGAGGTTCGTGCGTAGCTGCTGGCAAGCGACGGTCGGCGTGAGCGTCGAGTCGCCCGGAGACGCGGCCCCGCGACGGGCGGCGTCCAGGTTATCAAAACGCCCGGTTGGTAAGTCGAGCCGCTGGCGTTGAGCTGGACGGTCAAGACCTTGCAGGTCAACGTGGCGGCCTGCGCGATGGCGACGGTCGGCGCGTTCACATCCTCATCACCAGCACGTCGTCGGAGGTGCCGCTTCAACGTTGGTTATCAATAGTTTATGTCCCGCTTTGGAGACGGCGGGTTCAAAGTCGTCTCGCCCGACTCGATTTTCCCGTTCGCCGTCGTCCACAGGTAGTTGTATTCCGAGCCGATGCTGGCCGTGCCGTCCAAGACAGCGGCGAGAGTGTCGATGGTCGACGACGGGCCGGCCTCGACGGTCGGCGCGGTCAAGTCTTGGTTGACATTGACGGTGAAAGTCGCCTCGCAGTTGTTGGCCGTGTTTTTCACTTTGAGGACATAAGTCCCCGGCTTTGTCACGACGGGTTTGAGCGTAGTCGAGCCGGATTTGATGCTGCCGTCGACGGTCGTCCAGAGGTAGGTGAGCGTCGGGCCGGTCGTCGAGCCGGTTCCGTCAAGGGTGATTTCCGTCGTTTTACAGGTCAACAGGCTGGGCATCGCAGCCGTAGCAATCGGCACGTTCGCGTCCTGCGTGACGGTCGCCGAACCGGTCGCGGTGCAGCCGTTGACGGTGTTCGTTATCTCCAAAGTGTAGTCACCAGCGGCAGTCACGACGGGCGACGACCCCGAGCCGCCCGACTGGATGGAGCCGCCGTTGCCGGCCGTCCAGTTGTAGTTGAAGTTCGCGCCGACGGAGCTTCCCGCGCTCGAAAGGGTGAGCGAGGTGGTCGTGCAGGTCAAAACGCCGCCGGGCGCGACGACGACCGTCGGGTTCACGATGTCCTGTGAAATGACGACCGAAGCCATTGATTTACAATGGTTTATGGGATTTGTCACGACGAGGGTGTACGTTCCCGGCTTGTTGATTTTCGGGTTTGTGCCGGCCTGGCCGCTGACGAAATTGCCGCCCGCTGTGGACCATGCATAGGTCAGGTTCGGGTCGGTCGGCGGGATGGAGAAGCCGATTTCCAGCGTGTCGACGAGACAGGTCAACGTTTCCGGCTGCCCTGCGTCGGCTGGCGGCAGTTGCACGTTTTGGTCGATGAAGACGGTCGAGGTGGCCGTGCAATTTGAGTTCAAATTGGTCACCGTCAGAATGTAGTTGCCCGGCTGGTTGACCCACGGCTGGAGGGTGTTCTGCCCGCTGACGAAGTGCCCCACGTCCGTCGTCCAGACGAACGAGAAGCCCGCGCCCGACGAGCTGCCCGAGGCGTTGATCTGCAGGCTGTCGACCGAGCAGTTGAGGTCGCCCGGCGGGATGGCCGTCGCGTTCGGCACCGATGCGTCCTGTTGGACGACGACGGAGGCGGTGGCCGTGCAGCCGTTCGTGGTGTTCGTCACGACGAGGGTGTACGTCCCGGCCTCGCTGACGACGGCGTTGAGCGTCTGGCCGCCGGACTGGACGTTGCCGTCCGTCGTCTGCCATTCATAGAGGAAATTGGCCCCGGTCGAGCTTCCGGTGCCGTCAAGGTTGACGGTCTTGTTTGCACAAGAAATGATGCCGCTGCCGACCGCGACGGCCGTCGGCAAAGCGGTGTTCGCCACCACGCCCGCCTGGTCGGAGGCGGTGCAACCGTTGAGGTTGTTCGTCACGACGAGCGTGAAGGTGCCCGGCGCGGTGATGACCGGCATGAGCGTGTTTGCGCCGCTGAAAATCACGCCGCCGCCCGAGGCCGTCCATTGATAGGTGATTTGCGGGCCGGTCGCCGAGCCGGTGCCGTTCAAAATGACTTGCGGCGCCGAGCAGGTGATGGTGCCGTTCGGACCGGCCTGCACGGCAGGGGCGACGATGTTGGAGGTCACCACGACGTCGTCGGAGTCCGAGCAGCCGTTGTCGTTGTTGATGATGACGAGGGTGTACGTCCCCGCCGCCTCCGCGATGGCCGTCGGCTGGTCGCTCGGGCCGAGGATGCTGCCGTTCGTGGTGTCCCAATAATAGGAGAAGTTCGGCCCGGTGGAGGAGTTTCCGCCCAGCCCGAAATTGGGGCTTGGGCAGGTGAGCGTCCCGTTCGGCCCGGCGTCGGCGTTGGGCGGCGTGTTGTTCAGCACGACGACGATGGAGGTGACGTCGGTGCAGCCGTTCACCGTATCCGTGATTTTCAAAGTATAGGTCCCGGCCTTGTCGACGATGAGGTTTTGTGTCCCCTGCCCTGAGACGATATGGCCCGGTGCGACGGTCGACCACTGGAAGTTGCCGCTGCCGTAGACCGTCGAACCCGTCGCGTCGAGCGAGACGGTCGTGTTGAAACAGTTCAGTTCGTCGGGCGGGTAGATGATGGCGACGGGGTGGTTCGTGTCCTCGACCACGTCGACGGTGGTCTCGGCCGTGCAGCCGTTGGAATTGTTGGTAATCAACAAGATATAGGTGCCGCCCGCTTTCACGATGGGCGAGAGGGTGGTCTGCCCGCTGACGAAGGCCCCGCCTATCGTCGTCCATTGATAGGAGAAATTGGGGCCGACCGAGCTGCCCGCGCCGCTGATGGAAAGGGTCGTGGTCGTGCAGTCAATTTGCCCGTTGACCGAGGCGTTGGCGTTCGGAGGCGTGGTGTTGCCGTTGACCTGAACCGTCTTGACGGCGGTGCAGCCGTTCACGGTGTTCGTCACCAAGATTTGATAGAGGCCGGGCGAGCCGGCCGCCGAGTTTATCTGGTCGGTCGGGCCGACGAGGTCTCCGTTCGTCGTCGTCCACTCATAGGTGAAATTGGGGCCGGTCGAGCTTCCCGCCCCCGAGAGGACGACGCTCGGGTTGTTGCAGTTGACCTGCCCGCTGGCGGCGGCGGCGGCGACAGGCAGCGTTGTGTTTTGAACCACGACGGTCACCTCTTGGTCGGTGCAGCCGTTGTCGAAGTTCGTGATTTTCAAAGTATAGGTTCCCGGCTTGTCAACGGTTGGGGTCAAGGTGTTCTGCCCGTTGACGAAGTTGCCGGGCGGGGTCGTCGTCCAAGTGAACGTCGCGCCGACATTGTAGAAAGAGCCGCTCGCGTCGAGGATGACGGTGGAGTTGAGGCAGTTTAACTGCTCGGGCGGGAGGATGACGATGTGCGGGGCGATGAGGTTTTCATCGACCGAAACTTGGATGTCCGCCGTGCAGCCGTTGGTCGTGTTCGTCACGACGAGGGTGTACGTCCCGCCGTGCGAGACGGTCGGGTTGAGCGTCGTCGCGCCGGTGATGGGCGGCGGGCCGGTCCAGAGGTAGGTGAAGTTCGGGCCGGTCGAGCTTCCCGTGCCGGAAAGGGTGACGGTCGAGTGGAGGCAGTCGATCTGTCCGTTGGCGACGGCCGCGACGAGCGGGAAGTCCTGCCCCCCGGCTACGGTCGTCGAGGCGACCGCGGTGCAGCCGTTGGTGTTGTTTGTCACCGTTAGGGAATAAGTGCCAGGCAAGCCGGCGGAGGAGTTTATCTGGTCGGTCGGCCCGTCGATTTGGCCGTTGTTCGTCCCCCATTCATAGGAGATGTTGCCGCCCGTCGAGCTGCCGGTGCCGAGGAGCGGGACGCTGGGCGTGGTGCAACTGACGACGCCGTTGTGGTTCGCCACGGCGACGGGCGGCGTGATGTTCTGCGTGACGGAGACGGTGGCGGTGCCGGTGCAGCCGTTGGGGTTGGTGATGGTGAGGGCGTAGCTGCCCGGCAGGTTGACCGTGACAGTCGGGCCGCCCAATCCGCTGACGATGCCGGGGCCGGTCCAGTTATAGGTCGCGCCGCCCTGCACGTTGGGCGAGGAGCTGGCGTCAAGGTCGACGGTGTTGTTGATGCAGTTGAGTTGCAGCGGCGGGAGGATGACCGGCTGCGGGGCCTGCACGTCGGCGTCGACCGTGGCCGAGGCGGTGGCGGTGCAGCCGTTCGAGGAGTTCGTCACGGTCAAATTGTAGGTCCCGGCTGCTGTGACGACGGGGTTGAGGGTCGTCTGGCCCGACTGGATGACGCCCGGCGTAGCGTTCCACTGGTAGGTGAAACCGGGCGGGCCGCTCGAGCTTCCCGCGCCGCTGACGGTGACGGACGAGGTCGTGCAGGTGATTTGCCCGAGCGCGTTGGCCTGCGCGTTGGGCGGGTCGAGGTTACCGGGCATGACGACGGAGGCGGAGGCGGTGCAGCCGTTCGTCGTGTTCGTCACCAAGATCACATAGGTGCCGGGCAGCCCGGCGGTCGAGTTGATGGTGTTCGTCGGGCCGGTGATGAGGCCGTCGCCGGTCGACCACTCGTATGTGATGTTGCCGCCGGTCGAGGATCCTGTTCCCAAAAGGGGAGAGGTCGGCGTCGTGCAGTTGACCTGCCCGTTGACAGCCGCGACGGCGGTCGGCGGTGTGAAGTTTCCGGGCACGGTGACGGTGGCCGTCTTCGTGCAGTTGTTGGCGTCGGTCACGGTGACGGTGTACGTCCCCGGCCCAACGCCGGTGAGGTCGGGGCCTGATTGGCTGTTCGACCACAGGTAGGTCAGCGGCGGGGTACCGCCGGAACCGGTCGCCGTGGCGCTGCCTCCGGTCGGGTTGTTGCAGTCGGCCGTCGTCGGGTTCGAGACGGTCACGTTGACGACTGGCGGGGCGGTCAGGGTGAAGGTCTGCGTGGCCGTGCAGCCGTTGGCGGAGGTCGCGGTGACGGTGTACGTCCCGGCGCCGAGGTTCTGCGGGTTGCTGGTGTTGCCTAGCCCGGCAGGGGTCCAGGCATAGGTGAACGGCGGGTTCCCCTGTGTCGGCACGACGGTGATGGAGCCGGTGTTCGAGCCACCGCAGGGAGGGTTGGTCGGCTGGCCGTCGATGGTGGCCGGGACGTGGTTGATGGTGAAGGTGCCGTTGGCCGAGCCTGCGCAGCCTCCCGAGCCGGTCACGCCGATGAGCGAGACGGAGTTGTTGGCCGTGACGACGAGGTTGTATGGGTTGGCGTTGATGTTGTTGACCGTGACGTTC
Organism: Saprospiraceae bacterium; assembly: GCA_044227705.1. GTDB lineage: Bacteria > Bacteroidota > Bacteroidia > Chitinophagales > Saprospiraceae > JANOQP01. Next base: position 4,928 of record JBGAWE010000125.1, on the reverse strand, counting down.
GGCCCGCCGTCGATGCTGTAGGTGATGCTCCACGGCGCGGTGCCGGTGAAGGTCACGGGGACGGTCACCTGCGTCGGCCCGCTCGGGCAGACGTTGACCGAGCCGCCGATGTTGGCTGTTGGCGGGGTGGCGATGGTGATGTCCTTGCAGGTCGGCGTGCCCTGATAGCAGGAGTTGACCGGCTTGACGCAGATCTGCACAGGGCCGGGGTTGGGGCCAAAGGTGATATTTGCACAACGGCCGGTCGCGCCGGTCAGCGTGATGGGGCCGGGGCCGGGCTGGCCGTTGACGAAGGCGTCGGGCGGGACGGTCCACTGGTAAGCGCTCGTGGCGGCGTTGATGGGGATGCAGTATTGCACCGTCGCGCCCGGGCAGACGACGGAAGGCCCGGTCCACGCCCCCGGCGGCCCGGGCTGCGGCGCGGTGACGGCGGCCGGCGGGTTGACGGCGACGGTGAAGTTGCAGCCGTCGCCCGCATAGCCGTCGATGAGCAGGAAATAGTTGTTCCCGACGACCATGCTGTTGACGGTGATGCTCTGCGTTACGCCGCCGCAGTTGTTGCAGCCGCCGTTGCACCCGATGTTGTTGGCGCCGCAGGCGGGGTAGAGGGCGATCTGGATGCCGTCGCCGTTCTGGCAGCCGCTCGGCGTGACCGAGAAGGTGGCCGACGTCGCTCCGGCGATGAAGCCGAACCACTGGTCGTTCTCGATGGTGCCGCAGAAGTTGGGCACGTTCGACGGCGTCTGCCCGATGGTCGTCCCGGCGTAGCCGTTGATGAAGTTGCAATAGATGCAGGCCGTCGCGCAGGAGGGCGCCGGGGGTGCATTGGGCGGGTTGCAAGCGGGGGTCTGGGCGCGGAGGTGGAGGCAGATGGTCAGCAGGGCCAAGCTGGTGAGTAGACGTGACAGCATAGCAAGGTTTGAAACGAGTAAACGAAAAGGAGGCTGGTCTTCTGGCCGTCGGAGTTGGGCGAGGAAGCGTTGGTTTTTCGCCACAATGTTAAGGCGGTCCCGCCATTTTGCCCCCGATGGTTGATGAAAATCAACGCTCCCGACCCTTTTCGGAAAAACCGCCAAAGGGTTGCTCAGGGCGGGGAGAGAAGGCGGAGCGACTTTGTTTCGACGACCTGCCAACCTGATGGTTGGCCAGACGCGCCAGGGCGCGAGATGGCTGCCCGTAGCACCCCATTTGTGCCGCATTTGTTCACAGCATGAATGCCGTGCTATCTGAAAAATGCCCTCAACTCCTCGATGACCCGCCCCTGTTGCTCGTCGGTCATCTCGAAAAAAAAGGGCAGCCTGACGAGGTTCTCTGTGTAGAAATCCGACCAGGGCAGCGAGCGCCCGTCGTGTTTTTTCCTAAAAAAAGGCGAAGCGTGCAGGGAGAGGTAGTGGAAAACGGCATTGATGCCCGCCGCTTTCAGCCGGGTCAGCAGCCGCTCGCGCACCGCCGCCCCGTGCGTCAGGACGTAGAAAAGGTGCGCGTTGTTCGTCGCAAAGCCCGGGATGGCCGGCAGCCGCAGGTCGCCCGACGTTTCGAGGTCGGCCAGCCCGGCACGGTAGTTTTCCCAGATCTGGAGCCTTCTTTTTTGAATCAGGTCGAGGTTTTCGAGCTGCGCCCAGAGGAAGGCGGCCGTGATTTCCGAAGGGAGAAAACTGCTGCCCATCTCCACCCAGTTGTACTTGTCGACCTCGCCCCGGAAGAAGGCCGATCGGTTGGTGCCCTTCTCCCAGATGATCTCCGATTTTGAGAAAAAACTCGGGTCGTTCACCGCCAGCATCCCGCCCTCGCCCGAGTGGATGTTTTTGGTTTCATGGAAGGAGAAGGCGGCCAGTTGCCCGATGCCGCCGAGCGGCTTTCCGTTGAAATAAGAGTCGACAGCCTGCGCCGCGTCCTCTATCAAGAGCAGGTTGTGCCGCCGGGCGATGTCCGAGAGCGCGTCCATCTGGCAGGCGACGCCCGCGTAGTGGACGCAGACGATGGCCCGCGTGCGCGGCGTGACGAGGGCCTCGACCGCCGTCTCGTCGATGTTCGGCTGGTCGGGGCGGCTGTCGGCGAAGACGATGTTGGCGCCCCGCAACAGGAAGGCGTTGGCCGTCGAGACGAACGTGAACGACGGCACGATGACCTCGTCGCCCGGCCCGATGCCCGCCAAAAGGGCGCACATCTCGAGCGCGTCGGTGCAGCTCGTCGTCAGCAGGCACTTGCCGAAGCCGTACCGTTTTTCAAAAAAATCGTGGCAGCGGCGGGTGAACTCGCCGTTGCCCGAGAGCTTCTGCGAGAGGACGGCCTGGTAGAGGTAGTGGGCCTCCTTGCCGGTGAGGTACGGGCGGTTGAAGGCGATGATAGGCGTGTTGACGGTCGTCATGCGTTTCAATTTTCGGGCCGTCGGGCCACGGCCAAGATGCTGCTCCCAACCGGCAGCCGCAGACCGGAGGCGACGGCCGCAAGTTCGGCGGCCAGTGTTTTTTTCAATAGCAAGCCCTGCCCGGGGGCCGGTCGGGCGTGCTCCCGCTGGAATTTCGAGAGGTCGGCCATCTCCCTTTTCGCCCCGACAAGGCTCGGCAGCGTCCGGGCGAAAAAAATGGGCAGCGGAAGAAATGTGAACAAGTGGCTCGTCCACTCAATTGAAAAACCGGCCCGACCGAGGACAGACCGGATGCTCCGTGTCGTGTGGCGGCGGAAGTGGCCCGCAGCCACATCCTCGTCCGACCAAAGCCATCGGTAGGCCGGGACGGTCAGGTAGGTCAGCCCGCCGGGTCGGAGCGAAGCGTGCACTGTTTTCAAAAAAGAGAGGTCGTCATCGACGTGTTCCACTACGTCGAACAGGCCGACCGATGGCAGCGAGCCGGGCCGGAAACCCGCTCCTTCGAGCGTCGCGCAGACGATGGTCGACAGGCCGCGCGAGCGGGCGTTGCGGCAGCCCTCTGCGCCAGGCTCGACGAGGACGGCGGGGATTCCGTTCACTGAAAGATGCCGGGCGACGAAGTCGTTGCCTCCGCCGACATCGAAGAAAGGGCCGCCGCCCGCGCCCCACCGGCGGACAGCAGCGAGGATGCAGTCGTTGCGATGGGCGAACCAGAAGCTGCCCTCTTCGAGTTGGAAACACTCATCGTTGCCTTGCGCCGGATAGGAGATGGGGGCGGCGGTTTTTGCGATATGGATGCCGTCGCGAAATTCAAGGCCGGTGGCGAAAGGGGCGAGGTCGATGGGCTGGGTCATGCGCAGGTGTCGGCTTGGATGACTTCTTTCACAATGTACAAAGGCCTGCCTTTCACCTGGTTGAACACTTTGGCGAGGTAGATGCCGACCACGCCGATGGAGGAAAGAATCAGCCCGCCGACCAGCCAGATGGAGGCAATGAGCGATATCCACCCCGTCTGAAAATTGAAGAAGAACAGTCGCAGCACGACAATGAGCAGCAGCCCGAGGAACGCCGCGCCCGTGATGCCGATGCCGAGCAGGCCGATGAAAACGAGCGGCTTGGAAGAGAATGCGGTGATTGAGTTGACCGCCAGTTTCACCCGTTTCGAGAGCGGGTAGGTAGTCGTCCCCTTGAACGTTTTTTGGATGGGCACGGCCCGCTGCGCGAACCCCGTCAGCACCATCAGGCCGCCGGGCAGGGTCTCCAACTCGTTGAATCTCAACAGGTTGTCGACATAGCGGCGGCTCATCAGGATTTGCCACGAGATGTTCTCGTGCAGCCGAACGTCGGACATCGCATTCATCAATTTGAAAAAAAGGCCGCCCAGCCAGCCGCGCACCGCGCCGCCGCTGCGCGTGTCCACCTCGCCGAATATGAAGTCGAGGTCGGGGCTTTCTTCCCGCAGTGTGAGGAATGCGGCAAGGTTGCGCGGGTCTTCCTCGAGGTCGCAGTCCATTGTGTAAACAATGTCGCCGCGTGCATGGGCGAGGCCGGCGAACATGGCAGGGTACTGGCCGAAATTCTTTGAAAGAAGGACGACGCGCACTCGCGCATCGCGCCTGGCAAGGGCAGTGGCCACCGCTGCCGAGTTGTCGGGCGAGCCGTCGTCGACGAAGACGAACTCATAGTCGTCGATGCCCAAGTCTTTCAGCACGGCGACGTGCTGCCGGTGGAACTCCTCGATGTAAGGGGCGGAGCGGTAGAGCGAGGTGACGAGGGAGATCAAGTCGATGAAGGTTTAGATCTGGCAATGCCCGTAACGAAACATCGGAACCATCTCGGCCGGAATCCCCCAATCGTGCGCCCCGACCTGGTCGTGCAGCTTTTTGAGGTCGGCGCGGCAATGGGCCTCCAGGTCCTCGGTCATTCGGTTCTTGGCGGGGACGAAGTCGTGCTGATAGTGCGCGTTCATCGTGTGGCGAACGGCGGTCTCGATGGCCTCCTCGCGGGTCAAAAACCGGATGGGCCGTCGCTCGGGCTTGAACAGGTCGAGGTTGAAATCGGCGCAGCCGCCCGTCAAAATCAGGTCGGAGAGGTAGCGAGAGATGACCGGAGAGCAGTGCAGGCCGTCGCGCTTGGTGCCCGTCGCCACGAAGAGGTTCGGGTAGGATGTATTGCCGATGAGCGGCAGCGTGTCCTCGGAGGTGGGCCGCCAGCCGACGTTTATTTTGATGATTTCGCGACGGAAAAGGGCCGTGTTTATCTGCTCCATCGCCGATTTGAGGAGCGTGTAGACGCTCGTGATTCTTCCAAAATCAATCGGCTCGGGCGAGATGAGATTACTCGCCCCGAGCAGCGTCTCGGTCGGCGACTGGGGCGCGGAATAGACGCCACAGGCGAGGCCCCGGTTGGGGGTGCGGATGCAGTTTGTCAGTGTGTCCTCTTGCGTGTTGAGGAGGAGCGAGCAGCCGACGCCGTAAAAAACCCTCGGGAAGGAGGTTTCTAGGTTCGACGCTGCGATGATTTTTGAAAACGCGGCACCGGGCGAGAGGAGGAAAACGTC
>JBGAWE010000124.1:0-13479 GCA_044227705.1 Saprospiraceae bacterium | reverse complement strand
ACACGAAAACCGGCCGCCAGCCGATTCAGGGTTCGCGGCGGACTTGGGTCATCCACAACGGAGAAATCTACAACCACCGCGACCTCTACCAGACCGCGCTCGGCGGCACTTGCCCGCAGCGGACGCGCTCGGACAGCGAGGTCATCGTCCATCTCTATGAAAAATTCGGGCGCGACTTCTGCCACCTCCTCGACGGGATGTTCTCGTTCGTCGTCGTCGACGAGGACAAGAAGACCTTCATCGCCGGGCGCGACCCGATTGGGGTGAAGCCGCTCTATTTCGGCCACGATGCCGATGGGAACCTCTGGTTTTCGAGCGAGATGAAGTCGCTCCTCGCGGCCTGCGACGATGTGGAGAGTTTTCCGCCCGGCCATTTCTACACGCCCGAAACCGGTTTCTTCAAGTATTACCACCCAAAATGGCAGGGCGCGGAGCCGGAAAGCGAGGACATTTCGGCCCTCCGCCCGGCCCTCGAAGCGGCCGTCGAGAAGCGGCTGATGAGCGACGTTCCGTTCGGCGTGTTGCTTTCTGGCGGCCTCGATTCGAGCCTGATTGCCAGCATCACATCGCGGATTTTGAAAAGGAGGGGGGCCGGGCCGCTCCACTCTTTTTCCATCGGCCTGACGCCAGACGCGCCGGATTTGAAAGCCGCCCGCGAGGTCGCCGCCTTCCTCGGCACGCGGCACCACGAGGTTCATTTCACCATCGAGGAAGGGATTGAACTGGTCAAAAAGCTCGTCTGGCACCTCGAAAGCTACGACGTGACCACCATCCGGGCCAGCACGCCGATGTGCCTCCTCTCGAAATACATCACCGAGAACGGCTTCAAAATGGTGCTCTCCGGCGAGGGCGCGGACGAGGTCTTCGGCGGCTACCTCTACTTTTTCAACGCGCCCGACGAGGAATCTTTCCACCGCGAGACCATGCGCCGCGTCCGCCTCTTGCACACGGCCGACCTCCTCCGCGCCGACAAGAGCACGATGGCGTGGGGCCTCGAGGCCCGCGTCCCGATGCTCGACAAGGCGTTTTTGGAAGAGGCGATGAGCCTCTCGCCGTCGCTGAAAATCCCGCTGCGGGCGGGCAATTTGTTCGGTCGCCCGCAGCGCATCGAAAAATGGGCCTTGCGAGCGGCGTTCGACGACGCGTCCGAGCCTTTCCTGCCCAACTCGATTCTCTGGCGGCAAAAGGAGCAGTTCAGCGACGGCGTGGGCTATTCGTGGATCGACGGGTTCAAAGCATTTTGCGAGTCGCAGGTCTCGGATGAAGAAATGGCCACCGCCGCCGACCGATTCCCGCACAACACGCCGGAGACGAAGGAGGCCTTTTTCCCGGCGGCATCTCTCACCGGCGAATACTTCGAAAGACTGCGCGGCGCGGACCGTCGCCCGCTGGATTCCGGGAAATGTAGCAACAGTGACCGTCGGGGAGGGCCTGCGAGGCGCACGAGGCCGCGCTTTTCAAACGCGACGGTTTGAAAAATTGGGTTCTGATGTAGCCACCGGTTTCGCGAACGGACGAAGCCGGGCCTTTTTCATTCCGAAACCACAAATCCGAAACCCGAAATCAATGGTGGTGGCCCGCCCGCTCTCTGCAAGCCTGTCCGCGAGCTTCTTCTGGATGTCGGGCGAGACGGGGCTGTACTCGGCAAAATCCATGGAGAATTTGGCCTTCCCCTGTGTCAGCGAGCGCAGCGCGGAGGAGTATTTGTAAAGCTCGGCCAGCGGCACCCGGGCGCGGACGATCGGATAGTGCCCGTCGGGAGTCCAGCGCCCATGATGGTGGCCCGGCGCGTCTGCAGGTCGCCCATGACGTCGCCCATGACGTCGCCCGCACACTTCACTTCGAGGTTGTAGATCGGCTCCATCACCTGCGGCGCCGAGAGGTGGAAGGCCTCGCGGAAGGCCTGCATCCCCGCAATTTGGAAGGCCATGTCGTTCGAGTCGACGGGGTGCATCTTCCCATCGTAGACGGAGACGCGCACGTCGCGGCAGGCGGAGCCGGTCACCGGGCCGTGCTCCAGTTTTTGGTGGATCCCCTTTTTGATGGCGGAGATGAACTTCGCGTCGATCGAGCCGCCGACGATGGCCCAGTTGAAAACGAACTTCCCGCCCCACGGCAAGTCCTCCTCCTCGGTCGAGCGGACGGTCAATTCAGCGGGCGCGGGCATCCCCTCGTACCAGGGTTCGAGCCGCATGTGGACCTCGGCGAACTGGCCCGCGCCGCCCGACTGCTTCTTGTGGCGGTAGTCTTTGTTGGCGCTGCGCGTGATCGTCTCGCGGTAGGGGATGCGCGGCTTGTCAAAGGTCATGTCGACGTCGAACTGCTCCTTCGCCTTCTGCTTGACGACGTCGAGGTGAAGCTCGCCCTGCGCGTGGAGGATCATCTGCCGAAGCTCGGCCGAGTGCTCGAGGTGGACGGTCGGGTCTTCTTCTTGGATGGAATGGAGGGCGCGGGCCAGCTTCTCCGTGTCGTTCTTCGACGGCGGGTTGACCGCTACGCGGATGCGCGACGACGGGAACTCGATTTTCTTTATCTGAACCTCGCTCCCCTTTTGCCCGAGCGTCTGGTTGGTGTGCGAGCTTTTGAGTTTGCCGGTGCAGCCAATGTCGCCCGCGCGCATCTCGTCGACCTGCTCGCGGTTGCGGCCCTCGGTGACGTAGAGCTGTGCGAGCCGCTCGCTGTGGCCGTTGGAGGCGTTGAAAAGCTCGTCGCCCGCCTTCACCACGCCGGAGTAGATTTTGAAATAGGAAAGGATGCCGACGCGCGGCTCGTTGACCGTCTTCCAGATGAAAACGGACGCCTTTGCGCCCGAGTCGCAGGGCTTGGTGCCGCCGCCCTCGAGTTCGGCGGCGGGCCGGTCGGCGGGGCTGGGACATATGTCGTGGACGAAGCCCATGATGCGGCCAGACCCCATGTTTTTCAATGCCGAGGCGCAGAAAACGGGGAAAAACTGCTGGTGCGCCAACCCGATGGAAAGGCCCTTGGCCAGTTCCTCTTCGCTCAAGTTGCCCTCGGCGAAGAACTTTTCCATGAGGCTCTCGTCGTTCTCCGCCGCCGCCTCGACGAGCGCGTCGTGCATCGCCTGCGCCCGCTCCATCTCGCTTGCAGGGATGGGTTCCTTTTTCGGCTTGCCGCCGTCGGGCGAGAAGGTGTACATGACCATCCGCAGCGCATCGATGATTTTGTTGAAACCGGTGCCTTGATTCAACGGGAACTGGAGCGGCAGCACCCGCGCCCCGAAGCGGGCCTTCGCCTGTTCGAGCGTCCGGTCGAAGTCGGCCTTTTCATGGTCGCAGTGGTTGACGACGAACATGGCGGGCGACTTGAACTTCTCGATGTACTCCCAGACCAGCTCCGTCCCGACCTCGACCCCGGCGCGGGCGTTGAGGACGACGATCGCCGTGTCGGCGACCTTCATCGCGCAGACCACCTCGCCGGCGAAGTCGTCGGCACCGGGCGCGTCGATGATGTTGAGCTTGGTGTCCTTCCACGCGACGTGTTCCAAAGTTGAAAAAATGGAGGAGCCGCGCTGCTGTTCGAGGGCGGTGTAGTCGGAGGTGGTCGTCTTGTCCTGCACGGTGCCGCGTCGGCTGATGGCCTTCGCCTCGAAGAGCATGGACTCGGTGAGTGTGGTCTTGCCCGACCCCGAGTGGCCGAGCAGGACGACGTTGCGGATTTGCTTTGTTTCGTAGGCTCCCATGATGTGGCGGATGGTTTAGAAGTGAAAAGAAGTGTTCGTGCGGCCCGCCGCGCCCCGGTTTTGGCTCAAATTAAAAAGCACCCGACCGGCGCAGGGGCGCGGAGCGAGTGCTTCTCGATGGACCCGAAGGAGGTTCTGACAATCATACCCTTTCCAAAAAACAGCGGCGAAACGGGCGGTCGATTGGGCGGACTAAACGTAGACAGGTTGCCGAGAACCGTGCGCCGCCGGGCAGGGATTTTTTTGGAAAAAAGTTTGGCGGGCCTTGCCCCAAAAGAAAAGGGCAAACCCCGGCTGCCCGGTTTTTGCCCTTTCCTTTTTGACTCAAACTCCTGTGTCAGCGAGCCACCATCAATTTCGCAACCGCCCGCTCTCCCATCTTCCCATCCAGCCGGATGGCATACGGCCCCGGCGGCAGCCCGAAGACTTCGAGGTAATAAAGGTTGTCCCCCGGCTCCACCACGATGTCCTTCCCCGAGACCATCCGCCCCTGAAAATCAAACAGCGAAATCCGCCCCTCGAACCCGCGCTCCGACGGGTACCAGACCTCTGCCACGTCGCGGCAGGGGTTGGGGAAGACGGTCAGCTCCTGCGCCGCCACCTTCAACTGATTGTCGATGACGACCTGCGTGCCGCCCCATTGGCAGAGTTTGTCGACCCGGTAGGCCGCGCCGACCACGTTGGCCTTTGCGTACTTGTCGAACAGGGTCTTTTCCATCACATAGTCGTTGCCGCCGAGCCAGTCCTGAATCGCGGCACCGAAGACCTGCCGGTAGTCGGTCATCACGGTTTTCAGTTGGTTGTCGCTGGTCAGGTCGGAGAGGTTGACGTTCTGGCCGGTCAGGCCGGGCTTCACGCCCTTGCCGAAGACGAACATCGGGGCCTGCGTCCCGTGGTCGGTGCCGTAGCTGCCGTTCTCCTTCGCGCAGCGGCCGAACTCCGAGAAGGTGATGGCCATCACCTTGTCCGAAATCCCCATCGCCCCGAGGTCGTCGAAAAAGGCCTTCACCGACTTCGAGAGCCGCGTCATCAGGTCGGCGTGCGCCCCGATGGACGTGTTCGCCGGGTCGACCTGCCCGTCGTGCGTGTCGAAGCCGCCGAGGTTGACGAGGAAAATCTTCGTCTTGCAGCCGCCCCGCACGAGACGCGCGACGGTTTTCAACTGGTTGGCGAGGTCGTAGCTGGGGTAGGTAATTTGGTTCGTGCCCGCGTTGAAACAGGCCGACACCCGCTGCGCATAGGCCGAAACAGAGCCTTCGACCGAGCGGATGTAGTCGATTTCATGGCCCATGTCCGAGTCCGCGATGTCGGCCGGGGGCAGCCCGCCGATGGTCTGCACGAGCGAGTAGAAGCCGCTGATGTCCTGCCCCGAGAGGTTGAGGTAGTTCTGGTGCTCGGTCTCTGTGTGGAATCCGAGGTTCGGGTTCGGGTCGCCCAGTTGGATGCCCAGCGGGTCGAGCATGTCGGTCGTCGGCAGGCCTTTCACCTGCGGGTAGAAGGCTTGCAGGGCGCGGCCCATCCAGCCCGTCGGGATGTTGAAATTGGCAGTCGTCCCGTCGCCGCCGCTGAACCACAGGTCGGTCGACTTGAAGTGCGACCCGTTCTGGCTCACATAGCCGACGCCCTGCACGAGGTTGACCATGCCCGCGTCGTACATGGTTTTTATCTCCGGCATCGCCGGGTGGAGGCCGCAGCGGTAGGCCTGCTTCGTCGTCGCGTCGAGTTCGATGAACGCGCCAGTCCCTGTGTTCGGGATTTTGATGGTCGGCCGCAGCTTGGCGTAAGTGTCGTACTGGGCGATGGGGATGACGGTGTTCAGCCCGTCGTTGCCGCCGTTGAGGCGGATGAGGACGAGCGTCCGGTCGTTTACCCCGTCGCAGGCCACCATGTTGGCGAGCTGCAAGTTGGCGAAGGGCGTCATCGAGTAGCCGTTGACGACGAACGGCGTGATGGCCATCGGGCCGGTCATTTTCAGGAAGTGGCGACGTTTCATGTTGCCTGTGATTTTTTTTGAAATGAAATCGAGAGGGGCCGGCCGTTGTTGGCGTCCCCGCCAACAACTCTCGTGCAGGTTGTCGACAGGGACGCCAACAAAGGCCATCACATCAATTGATACTCCTGCGAGTAAAGCAACGCCTTGAACAGCCGCGTCAGCCACAGCGTCACCTCTGTCGCCGAGCCGGTCGACTTGTACTTGTTCCACTCGTAGGCCCACTCGGAGGCGGGGAGGTTGTTCAAGAAGACGGTGTCGCGGAAATAGGCCACCCGCTCGTCCTGCACATCGTCGGGGAAAAGGTATTTGATCAAGGCCCGCACGAGCGCGTCCGCGTCCGACGGGTCGGGCACAATGCCGCTCGTTTTCACCCACGCGACGAAGTCCAGCTTGATGGCGATGGTCGTGTTCGGCGAGGAGCCGATGGTCCGCTTCCCGTTCAACAGCATGTCCGGCAGGCGGTAGCGCGAGATGATGGTGCTCGAGTTGAACCAAGCCCGCGTGTACTCCGGCGACTGGTAATAGCCCGAGTAGCCCGACACGTCGCTCGGGTTGAACAGCGCCATCCCCGCCATCCCGAGCATCCGGGTGTAGACTGCCTGGTTGAAAAACTGCTGGTAATGGGCCACGTTCGCCGTCACCGGGTCGGGCAGGGTCACGCCGAAGAAATTGAGCGCGTGGAAGCTGGTTTCCAGCGGCGACTTGATGAGGCCGCCGATGCGGTGCGTGTTCGTCGGGTCGTCGGCGGCGTAGAAATGCTCGCTCTCAAAGAGTTTTTTGAGAACGGGTTTCATTTCATAGTCGCCCGATTTCAGCAGGTCGGCCAGCGGCTGGATGATGTCCGTCTCGATTTCCGGCGTGATGGTCTTGTGGACGAACTGGTGGTAGAGCTTCCTCACGATGTTCCGCGCCGTCTCGATTTGGTTGAAGACCATGTCGATGAACTGCTGCAGCTCCGTCCACATCGCGGCCGCCGTCGTCGCGCCCTGAATCGTCGTGTTTTGAAAGGCCGAACTAAAAGTCTTGGCCGTCTTGTCGTGGCTCGAAATCTTGGCATAGCCGCGCAAGATGCCTGTGTCCGGGTCGAGGTTGCCGGTGTAGTTCGAGCGGTAAACGACGCGGAAGCCGGTCAGCAGCTTGGCGGCAGCGATGACGTCGTCCTCGGTGTAGTTCGTGTAGTTGCCCGGCGCGATGGTCGGCCCCTTTCCGATGGTGAAAAGCTCCAAAAACTCACGGGCGAAGTTCTCGTTGGGGTTAGCTGCCGAGTTGGAGTTGTTGTTCAGGTAGACGAGCATCGTGTTGTCGACGACGAGCTTCGTGATGAATTTTTTATAGCTCCCCAAAGCATAGAAGCGCAACAACTGCATGTAGTCGAACAGGTACTGCGAGCCGAAGACCTGCGCGTTCACGACCCCGTTCTGGTGGAGGAACAGCTCCATTTTGTGGCCGATGCCCGCGTCGCGCACCGCCTCGTGGCCCCACCAGCCAAGGACGTATGGGATGAAGACAAAGTCCTGCGACGGCAGCGGCAGCGCGGTCGTGTACGGCAGGCAGAAGGTCACGGCCGGGTTGGTCGGCGTGGCCGTGTCGACCCACCAGGGCTGCGCGTCCCAGAGCGGTTTTTGGACGAGCATCTGCGCGACTGCGTTCGGGCCGGTCATGGCGGCGAGGCTGTCGACCTTTGTTTTGTTGAAGTTGAAGCTCGTCCGGCGGAGCAGGTGGGCGGCCCTTTTTTGGCCGAGGTTGCCGGAGACTGGGTTGAGAGAAGCCATCTTTCTGGATTTGAGAATGGGCTGATGGACGATTGGCGGCTTCGGGGAACATCGAGGGGAAGGCCCCGCTCTCGTTTTTCAAAGACACGGGACGGCGGGAGAATGCGGCCATGAAGGTAGCCGCTCTTTTCAAATGGGAAAAAATCGCCTCCCAATTTTTGCCCGCCAATCAAATTCGGCATCGAGACCCTCTGCCCAGCCGAGATTTTTTTGAAAAAACCGGACGGCCAACAAAGCAAATCCCCGCCCCGCCCGTCTCTCAAAATGTCGGGCGTTTTGGGGTGGCCGGGGTTTCGCCCGCTCGGTCAATCGCGGCCCAACCGTTTGTCAAAGAAGGCCCGTCTTTCGTCCGTAATTTCCGAAAATCCGGCGGCGGCCGGGCCAGCTTCGCGCCGCCAAACCGCAAACTCAACCCAGTTTTTATGCTATTGAAAAAAGCCAACACCGCCTTTCTGGCCCTCGCCATGCTCGCCGCGACGGCCGCGCGGGGCCAGAACTTCACCATCAACGGCACCCTGAAGGACGCCTCCAACGGCGAGGACCTCATCGGCGCGACCGTCCTAGTCAAGGAGCGGCCGGGCGTCGGGACGGCCTCGAACACCTACGGCTTCTACTCCCTCACCCTGCCGAAGGGGACTTACACCCTCCGCTTCCAGTTCATCGGGCTGACTGCCGTCGAGGAGAAAATCACCCTCGACCGCAACCTCAAAATCGACCGCGAGCTGCAGCCCGAGACGGCGACGGTCATCAAAGAGGTCGTCGTCAAAGCCGAGAAGGAGGACAAGAACGTCTCGAAAAACGAGATGTCCGTCGTCAAGCTCGACCCGAAGGATGTGGAGAGCGTGCCCGTGATTTTCGGCGAAAAGGACATCATCAAGACCCTCCAGATGACCCCCGGCGTGAAGCAGGCGGGCGACGGGAACGCCGGTTTCTATGTGCGCGGCGGCGCCGTCGACCAGAACCTCATCCTGCTGGACGAGGCGCCGGTCTACAACGCCTCGCACCTGCTGGGCTTCTTCTCCGTCTTCAACTCCGACGCCTTGAAGGACGTGACGCTTTACAAAGGCAACATGCCCGCTGAATATGGCGGGCGCGGCTCCAGCGTCCTCGACATCAAGATGAAGGACGGCAACAACAAGCACTTCGCGGCCAGCGGCGGCCTCGGGGCCATCTCATCGCGGCTGACTTTGGAGGGGCCGCTGCAAAAGGACGAAGGCTCGTTCATCGTCTCCGCCCGGCGCACCTATGCCGACGTCTTCCTCAAATTCTCCAAAAAAGAGAGCACCCGCAACACGCGCCTCTACTTCTACGACCTCAACGCGAAGGCCAACTACCGCCTCTCGAAGCGCGACCGACTCTTCCTCTCCGGCTATTTCGGCCGCGACGTGCTGGGCGCGAGCGTCTTCACCCTCGACTGGGGCAACGCCACCGGCACCCTCCGCTGGAACCACCTTTTCAACGAGAAACTGTTCTCGAACACTTCGGCCATCTTCTCGAACTTCGACTACCAGTTCGGCTTCGGCGCGACGGGCGCGGACATCAACGTGAAGGCCTCGATTCAGGACGTGAACATCAAGCAGGACTTCAGCTTCTTCCCGAATTCGAGGAACACCGTCAAGTTCGGCGGCAACTTCATCAACCACACCTTCCTCCCGACGACGCTCGAGGCGGGCGAGGAAAGCTCCTTCTCCGACTCGAAAACGGCCCGGAAATATGCCCGCGAGGGCGGCATATACGCCCAGAACGACTGGAAGGCCACCCCGAAACTCGGCGTCAACTACGGCATCCGCTACTCCTTTTTCGACTATGTCGGGAAAGGAACGGCCTACACCTTCGACGAAAAAGGGGACAAAACGGGCGAGAAGACCTATAAAAGAGGCGAGCGCATCAAGTATTACGGCGGCCTCGAGCCAAGGCTTGGCCTGAAATATCAGCTCGACGAGACCAGCTCTCTAAAGGGCGGTTTCGGGCGGAACATCCAGTACATGCACCTCCTGTCGAACTCGACGACCAGCAACCCGACCGACCTCTGGGTGCCAAGCTCGAACAACGTGAAGCCGCAGATAATCGACCAGGCCTCGGTCGGGTATTTCCGCAACTTCGCGGAGAACGCCTACGAGGCCAGCTTCGAGACCTACTACAAGACGCTGCGCAACCAAATCGACTACCGAAACGGGGCCGACCTCGTCTTCAACGCCGAGTACGAGGGCGCGCTGACCTACGGAAAGGGCGAGGCCTACGGCGCGGAATTTTACCTGAAAAAGAACCGGGGCCGACTGACGGGCTGGGTGAGCTACACCCTTTCGCGGTCGCTGCGCAAGTTCCCGGCCATCGACGGCGGCGACCAGTATCCAGCCAAGCAGGACCGCATCCACGACCTCTCGGTGGTCGGGATTTACAAGCTCTCGAAGAAGGTGACCGTCTCGGCCAACTGGATTTTCTACACCGGCGACGCGGCCACCTTCCCCTCCGGGAAATATGAAATCGAGGGCCAGCAGGTGCCGCTCTACACCGAGCGCAACGGCTACCGCTACCCCAACTACCACCGCCTCGACCTCGGCGTGACCCTGCTGGCCAAACAGCGCAAGCACTACGAATCGAGCTGGAACTTCTCCGTCTTCAACACCTACGGGCGCGAGAACGCCTACACCATCACCTTCCAGCAGAACGAGGACGACCCCTCGAAGACAGAAGCAGTGCAAACGGCGCTGTTCAAAATCATCCCATCGGTCACCTACAATTTCAAGTTCAAATGAGAAAGAAACTCCTTTTTGCCATCCCCTTCGTGGCGCTCGCCGCCTGCACCAAGGTCATCAACCCCGACCTCAACTCTGCCGATCCGCGCCTCGTAATCGAGGCCGAACTGGTCGGCGGCCGCACCAGTTTCGAGGTGAAAATCAGCCGCACGGGCGACTATTTCGGCACCTCACAGCCCACGCCCGTGACCGACGCGACCGTCACCCTGACGGAGACCGGCGGCTCGTCGTTCGCCCTCGCCAACGCGGGCGGCGGGCGGTACACCCTCGACAGCTACACCGGCAAGGAGGGGACGAGCTACACGCTGACCGTCGAAACCGGCGGCGAGACGTACACCGCCGTCAGCCAGATGCCCGTCGCCGTGCCGCTCGACTCGCTCACTTTTAAGGTGAAAGACCAGCCGCCCTTCGGCAGCCTGCCCGCCGATTCGCTCGACGTTTACCTCCATTTCAAAGACCCGGTCGGCGTGGGCAACTACTACCGCTTCCGCTCGACCGTCAACGGCGTGCCACACCTCGAGGGCGACAAGCTCGAACTCATCGACGACCGCCTCGTGGACGGCAACCAAATCCAAATCCCGCTGTGGGTGGACAGCTTCGAGGCGAACGACTCCGTGCGCGTCGAACTCATCTCGATGGACCGGGCGGGGTACGACTATTTCAACACCCTGCTGCTCATCGTCAGCGACCAGGGCGGCGGCTCGGCGGCCCCGACCAACCCGACCTCCAACTGGTCTGGCGGAGCGCTGGGGCATTTCAGCGCGGTGGCCGTGTCGGAAAAAACGCGGGTGCTGCGGTGAGTTGCAGGGGGCGGGCGGCCGTTGTTGGCATCGTCGGAACAACTTTTTTTGATGTCGAAGTTGTTGACGAGGACGCCAAAACGGCCGGGCTGCCTTCTTTTGTGGCGGTTTTACAGGAAACCCCGCCCCCGCTAAACTCACCACCACAGCTCACACATGAAAATCGTCATCCCGATGGCCGGGCGCGGCACCCGGCTTCGGCCCCACACCCTGACCGTCCCGAAGCCGCTCGTGCCCGTCGCGGGCAAGCCCATCATTGAGCACCTCGTCGACTTGTTGGCCAAGAGCTACGGCGGCCGAATCGACGAAATCGCCTTTATCACCGGCGATTTTGGGGAAGAGGTCGAACAAGATTTGCTCGGCATCGCCGCCAAAAAGGGCGCGACCGGCCGCATCTTCCACCAAAAACAGGCCCTCGGAATCGCCCACGCCATTCAGCAGGCGGCCGACTGCCTCGATGGGAAGTGCATCGTCGCGTTTGCCGACACGCTGTTCAAAGCTGAATTTCAATTTGACCAAAAAGAGGACGGCATCATCTGGGTCAACCGCGTCGATAACCCGTCGTCATTTGGCGTGGTGAAGCTCGATGCGGCCGGTTTCATCACGGATTTTGTGGAAAAACCCGCGCAGTTCGTCTCCGACCTCGCCATCGTCGGCATCTACTATTTCCGCGAAGCGGAGAAGCTCCGCGCCGCCATCGACCACGTCATCACGAACAACCTGCGCGAAAAGGGCGAGTTCCAACTGACCACCTGCCTCGAAAAGCTCCGCGCCGACGGTCTAAAATTCAAAACAGCCTCGGTCGAGGAATGGCTCGACTGTGGCAACAAAGAGGCCGTCCTCCACTCCAACGCCCGGATGCTAGCCCTGCGCAACGCGGCGGGCGAAAATCTGATTTCCAAAAACTCGACACTCGAAAACTCCGTCGTCATCGAGCCGAGCTTCGTGGGCGAGGGGGCTAAGATCAGGAACTCCGTCGTCGGCCCGCACGCCAGCATCGGCGAGGGTGCGACGGTCGATAACTGCGTGATTTCCGACAGCATCGTCCAGCAAAAGGCGCGAGTGAAAAACGCGGTCCTTACTTCCACCATGATTGGGCAGCACAGCTCCTACCTCGCCTCTAAAGGTGAGCTGAACGTGGGAGATTTCTGCGACTTCAAAAACTGAACCTGCCTCCCGTGACCCAGCTATCCTCCAACTCGACGCTCTTCTGGCGCATCTTCCTCCCCTTTTTCCTCGGTACGGCGACGACGCTGCTCGTCTTCGCCGCAATCCTCAACGAGGACGTGAGCATCGCCGGGTTCATCGGCATGCCGAAGAATTTTTTCTTCCTCGCCGTCTGGTCGGCGGTCATGTTCTTCATCGCAAAAACGGGCTGGCAGATGCGGCGCGTCGAGGCGGACACGGAGAGCTTTTTCGTCACCGACTTTTGGAAGAACGCCCGCTACACGTGGGCCTCTGTCGAGCGCGTCGAGCCGGGGCGGAGGCTCTGGGTGGATGTCGTCGACATCTGGCTGCACGAGCCGGGCGTGTTCGGGCGGCGCATCAGCTTTCGGCCGTCGAAGTCCAATCTGAAGCTGTTTTTGAAAGAGAATCCCGAGATGTGGGCCTTGTTTGGGAAAATCAAGGGGCTGCGCTGACGGCTCTGCCCTGCGCTAAAGCTTTCACGCAACCCCATTTCGCCCTCCTTCCGTTTCGCCCGGTGAACCTGCCTGAAAGAGACGCCTTTCGTTCACCAACCTGGTTTTTTCTATGAAACGGAAAGATTTCCTCAAGTCCATCGGCCTCGCGGGGGCCGCCTCGCTCGTCGCGCGCCGCTCGGAGGCGAGGCCCTTTGGGAAGGCCGCACCCGCCGCGCCGCCCATCTGCACCGTCATCCCGACGGAGACCTCGGGGCCGTACCCGCTCTCGCTCTGCGGCACCTCGACCTACTGGCGCACCGTCATCCACGAGGACAAGCCGGGGGTGACGCACTTTGTCACCCTGAACATCACCGGCTCGACCAACTGCGCCGCCCTCGCCGGTGCCCGCGTCGACATCTGGCACTGCAGTGCCGAGGGCTACTACTCGGGCTACACCACCACCGGCCACAACGGCTCGCAGAACAACAGCTCGGCCCGCTGGTTCCGGGGCATCGGCATCACCGACTCGGCGGGCAACGTCACCTTCGAGACCAAGTTCCCCGGCTGGTACTCGGGGCGCACCTGCCATATCCATTTCGAGATTTTCACAGGTGGAACAGCCGGCTCCTGCTCGGGCTGGGTGTCGAAAAAAATCACGCAGCTCTGCTTCCCGACGGCGGAGAAGAACGCCCTTTTGACCTCCAACGCCCCCTACTCCACTTGGGGCGCCGACCCCATCGCCCCGGCCAACGACAACGTCTTCTCCGACGGCTCGACCCTGCAAGAGGCCACGCTTTCCGGCTCGACCGGCGGGCCATACTACTCCGTCCTCGACC
>JBGAWE010000123.1:0-13110 GCA_044227705.1 Saprospiraceae bacterium | reverse complement strand
GAACGGGCCGGGTTCTCAAAAACGGCCGACGCGAGGTTTGTGGGCGAATTCCGGTCCACCCAGTTTTTCAAAAAAATGAGAACAGTTTGCCTCCTCGCCAGCCTCTTTTTGCTCGCCCTGTCTGCCCCCAAAGCGGAAACAATGGCCGCCGAGCGGCTCCTACTGCCCGACGGGTCGCTCGACCTCGGTGCCGGTTATTGCGGAAAGCTCAACCTCGCGGGCTGGCGCGTCACGCTCGACGCCGACCGGGGGCCGATGTTCAGCCCCCTCCCGCCCGGCGGCTGGACGGCCCTCGGCAACGGCGTCGACCAGGTGGTATGGGCGGTGGCCGTCAGCGGGACGGACGTGTACGTCGGAGGCTCCTTTTCCGACGCGGGCGGCCTTTCCGGGGCCGACATGATTGCCAAGTGGAACGGCTCGGCGTGGTCGGCCCTCGGCACGGGGGCCAACGGGCCGGGCGACAACGTATACAGCATCGTCGTCAGCGGTTCGGACGTGTACGCCGGGGGCGAGATAACCAACATGGGCGGCAACCCATCGGCCGACAACATCGCCCGCTGGAACGGTTCGGCCTGGCTTGCGCTCGGCTCGGGACTCAACAACGTGGTCTACGCCGTAGAGGTCGGCGGCGGCTCGGTCTGGGCGGGCGGCCAGTTCGACGGGCTGGGGGGCATCAACAAAATCGCCCGCTGGAACGGCTCGGCTTGGGTTGGGCTGGCCGGCGGGCTGAATTCGGCCGTCTTTGCGCTCGAATACCTGGGGACGAACCTCTACGTCGGCGGTGCCTTCAACGACGCTGGCGGCGTCTCCAACGCCGACAAGATTGCCAGTTGGAACGGCTCGGCCTGGTCGGCGCTCGGCACCGGCGTGGCGGTCGGCTCGATGGTGCGGACGCTGACGACCGACGGGACATCCATCTACGCCGGGGGCGGCTTCGAGGACATGGGCGGCAACGCGGCTGCCGACTTCGTCGCCCGCTGGGACGGCTCGGCGTGGCAGGCGGTGGGTGTCTTCCCGTGGTGGATCGATGTGCTTTTTTATGGAAACGGGACCCTCTATGCGGGCGGCGGCTTCGACGACGCGGGCGGCGACCCGAACGCCGACAACATCGCTCGCTTCAACGGCACGACGTGGGGGTCGCTCAACAACACGCCGCTCAACAGCGCCCCGAAGGCGATGGCCAACATCGGTGCCGACCTCTACGTCGGCGGCGTGTTCACCAACGCGGGCGGCGTGCCGGAGGCCGACCGCGTGGCCTATTTCACCGACGTCGCGCTGCCGGTCGAGCTGGTGTTTTTCCGCGCTTTTTTTGATGAAACGAGCCAGTCCTCCCGGCTTTCGTGGCGGACGGGGAGCGAGGCGGGCATCCTTTTTTTTGAAATAGAGCACAGCCGCGACGGCATTTCATGGGAAAAAACCGGGCAGGTCGCCGCCACCGGAAGGGCAGGGGAGGGGAGCGCCTACGGTTTCGAGCAAGCTGGCATCGGCCCCGGTCGGCATTTCTACCGCCTCAAGACCGTCGGTGCGGACGGCGGCTCCGAGCTGTCGGGCGTGGCCGAGGTGATGGTGGGCGGCGCGGCTTTCTCTTTTGAAATCAGCCCCAACCCGGCTAACGGCGATGTGCAAATCGGTCTCGCCGGGCCGGTCGGCGGGTCGGTCGAGGTGCGGGTGGTCGGCTCGGACGGACGCGTTTTTTTCCAAAAAACATGGGAAGCGGGCGACGGTGCGCCGCTTGTGGTGCCGACGGCGGGGCTGCCGGGCGGGGCCTATGCCGTCGAGGCAACGACTGGTGGGGCGGTTGCGCGGCGGCTGTTTTTGAAAATTTGACGCAGTGAAAACGGGCAGCGGTTTGCTTGTTTCGAGTCGTTTTCGCAAAAAATGGACTCGACCATGAAAAATTGGATCACCACCCTGGCCCTATCGGCCTGCCTCGCCTCGGCGACGGGGCAAAGGTACGTTGGGGGCAGTTTCGCCACCGGTTTCGAGCGACAGACGCACGCCTACCGGGACAACCTTCACACCACACAAGCCTTTTTTCAACTAAACCCGACCATCGGCAGAGCCGCGCAAAGCCGCGAAAAGGGCTGGGCATTGCGCATGGAGGTCGACCACCACACCTCGAAAGACAGCTCGGCAGGGACTCCGGCGGGCATTTATTCCCGAAAATCGACGGCATTCACCCTCGGTGCGGGGCCATTCCTGCGGCGGAAGCAGCGGCTGTTCGACCGTTGTGACCTGTTCGGCGAGGCCGCGCTGCCCGTTGCGGCGACGCTTGAAAGAAGTTCTTTCTCATTCCTCGGAAACGGTTCGGCCGACCTCGACCCGTCCGTCGAGCTGCGCCTCGACCTGAAGGCCGGGGTTTTGTACCAGTTCCTGCCGCAGTGGCGGGTGGAGGCGCAGTTCGGGTTGGCTCGGCTGGGCTACGCCATCGACAATTTCAACGCGGAGCGGGTCGAGCAGACGTTGAGCTTCGCCACACAGTTGAACACGCCCGGTTGGTTTCGCCTCGGCATCGTGCGCTTCATCCAAAACACCGAGAAACGATGAAAAAAAACAGCTTTGCTCTGCTCCTCGCCGCCCTTTTTTGTGGAGGCGCGGCTGCACAAAACCGCTCGGTTTCTTTCGGAATCGACCACTTTTCGACGGGATTCACCGAGCAAGCCCCCCGGTTTTTCAACGGGAACGGTCTGTTGCGACTGTCTGCCGACTGTGCCCGACGGTGCGGCCCGAGCAGTTGGCTGGGCTTCGCGGTCGTCGGCGGCATCTCGGGAAACTGGGTGGGAAGGCCTGCTTTTGGCACACGGGCGACCGGCATCGAGGCGACGGGGTATTTCAGGAAAGACTGGCCGCTGGCCAAGCGTTTCACCGCCTTCGGTCAATCCGGCCTCGGCGTCGAGCACACCAAATACGAGATTTTCGAGTTCGGCGGCGGCCGGAGCGGCTTCCGTCGCGAGGTTGCCCTTCTCTCAACCACCCTCGGCCTGGAGTTCTTTTTTCGAAAAAACTGGGCGATGGACTTCACGTTCGGCGGCCTTTCCCTCCAGTGGTCGAGGGTTTACAGCAGCGGCCCGCAGTTGCCCGTTTCGCGCGGTTTCAGCGCAACGGCCGGGCTGTCCGGTGGGGTTTTCGGGGCAGCCTTCCGCTATTTTTTCACGGCGGATTTTGGCTCGCGAAAGCCGGGTTGACCGCATTTCCAGGGCAAAAAAAAGCCGCGCCCGGGGATATTCCGGACGCGGCCACCTTCTCTCAAGTTCTCAAAACCTTGGGGCTGGTCACTGTTCGCAGACCAGCGTCCCGTCTTCCTTCACGAAGATTTTCTTTGGTCCGCCCGAGCCTTTCAGGAAGACGATGTACTGCACCGAGCCGTCGGCTAGCGTCAGTTTGACGGCCTTCGAGCGCGGGGTGTAGCCGGCGTAGCTGCCGGTGGCGAGGTCTTTCACGGCTTGCGGAACGTCGGTCGCGTAGTCGACGCGGGCGCCCGAGGCGAGGAAGTTGCCCGCCGCGTCGAAATAGAGCTTCACGCGGTCGGTCGAGTCCTTGAACAGCGCGACCTCAACGACGGGGCCGAAGGCGCAGAGCGAGTCGTTCTCGGCGTGCTTCGGGGTGTAGCCCGCGTAGTTGGCGGCGATGTAGTCGGTGATGGCTTTCGGCAGGGAGTCTATGCCGATTTCGCTGCCGTGGTGATGGTCGCCGTCGCCGTGTTGGTGGCCGCCGGGGTCGGGGCCGTGATGGCCGTGGTGGCCTGTGGAGTCTTGGCCGGGGCCGCCGTGGTGGCCGTGGCCGTCGGGATGGTCGTCGGAGCCGTCGCCGGTGCAGTTGCCGCCCCGGTCGAAGGCCAGCTCGACGCTGTTGTCGAGGCCGACGATGTGGCGCGTCGCGCCCGCGCTCAACTCATAAACGGAGGTGATGGCCGCGTCCGGGTAGTTGTTGGCGATGTACTCCGTGACCTTCGCGGAGAGCGTGGAGGCGTCGACGGCGGTCTCTGTTGCCGCGGTGTCCGCCGATTTTTTGCAGGCCTGGACGGCGAGGAAGGCCACGAACAGGCCGAAAATGGTTTTTTTCATGCTAAAAAATGATTGATTTTTGAAAACCGCCCGGCAGCCGGGTCGGGGTATCACAGGCAGCATAAGGTCGAGATATGGTTTTTCGGCGCGGCCCTGCGGAAATATCCTCCGCAGGTTTTGGCCGGTTTGCTCCCTGTACGGGGGGCTGCCGGAAGTAGGGATGCGCCGCGCCGCAAATTTTTTTTGCGACGGCCGCTCCTCCTTTCCCGTTCTATTTTTGCCGGACAAAACCGGCCGCGAACAGGCCAATTTCCACCTTGAAAAAAATCAGCAACTGGCAGTCCCTCCTCGGCACCTTCTTCGGCGCGGGCCTCCTTCCCGTCGCGCCGGGGACTTGGGGAGCGGCGGCGGGCGCCCTCCTCCTCCTCCCCTTTTTGGGAAAAACAGGGGCCGAAATGCTCCCCGGCCTCGCCGCTGCGAGCCTTTTTTTCACTTGGCTCGGCGCAAAGGCCGCCCACGACCTTGCGCCGACCTGGGGCGAGGACCCCAAGCCCTTCGTCCTCGACGAGGTGGTCGGGATGTGGCTGGCCATGCTCTTTCACCCCGTCGACTGGCCACATCTTGCCGCCGGGTTCATTTTGTTTAGAATCGTCGACATCTGGAAACCGCTCGGCATCCGTCGGCTCGAAGCAGTTCCGCGCGGCTGGGGCGTGATGCTCGACGACGTGGCGGCCGGGCTTGCGGCCAATGTTTTCCTGTGGTTTTTTTGAAAAAAGGAATGAAGACCGCCCTTCTGGCCCACCTCCCGGCCCACCTCTGGAAGTACATCCTCGTCTCCGCCGTGTCGACAGGCGTGGATTTTTCCTTTTATTTCATGCTCGGGGAACTGACCGTTTGGCCAGCCTCCGACGCGGCCCTCTTCGGCGCGGCGGTCGGCGGGGCCGTCTCGTGGGCGCTCAACCAGTTCTGGGTTTTTTCCCACGCAAAAGGGAAAAAGCGGCGCACCGCACTGCGCTACCTCGTCGGCATCGGGCTGGGCGTCGTTTTGAACGGCGCGGCGACGGGCTTTTTCTGCGAGGTGCTCGAGATGCCGCGCATGGCCGGACGGGTGGCGGCGGCGGTCGGGGCCTGGGCGGCGATTTACTGGTTCAACCGCCGGGTCGTTTTTCATGCCTGAACGCCCCTCGCGGTTTCTCAACATCGTTGTCGCGAGGAACCGCCGGAAGCTCGTCCCCTTGCCTTTTGTGGATGAAAACCGCTGTCGGTCGCATTGCGCCGCCCTCGCGCCAGCCTGCGCTTACCTTCGCCCCCGATGTCGCACTGGACTTTCCCGATAAAATTCATCTGGCCCGACTGGTTCGCGCTCGTCAGCCGCGAGACCCTCCGCGCCGACCTCAACGCGGGGCTGACGAACGCCGTCGTCGTCCTGCCGCAGGCCGTCGCGTTCGCGCTCATCGCGGGGCTGCCGCCGCAGTACGGGCTTTACACAGCCATCGTCACGCCGATTGTCGCCGCTATTTTCGGCTCGTCGCGCCACGCGGTCAGCGGGCCGACGACGCCGGTCTCGCTCACCATCTTCGCCGCCATCAGCCAGTTGGCGGAACCGGGCAGCGTCAGCTACATCGAGCTGGTTTTGCTGCTTACGTTCATGGTCGGGGTGATTCAGCTCGGCTTCGGGCTGGGGCGGATGGGTGTATTCGTCAACTTCATCTCGCCGACCGTCGTCACCGCGTTCACGGCGGGCGCCGCCATCCTCATCGCGGTCTCACAGGTGAAAAACGTCACCGGCCTGCCCATCTCGACGGCCGCCTCCGTCCTCTCGACCGGCCGCCAAGTCTTCCAATATTTTTGGGAGATCAGGATCCCGACGCTCTGTGTGGCCGTTTTCACGATGGCCGCCGCGCTCGTTTTCAACAAAATCTGGCCGCGCGGCCCCTATCTCCTTTTGTCGATGGCCGTCGGGAGCGGCTTCGCGCTCTTGGTCGGTGGCGAGGCGGCGGGCGTGAAGTTCGTCGGCGAGCTGCCGAGTGCCGTGCCGCCCTTCTCGCCCGTGAAGTTCGACCTCGACAACATGAGGCGGCTCCTCTCCTTCGCCCTTGCCATCGCCATTTTGGGCCTCATTCAAGCCCTCGCCATCGCCAAAACCATCGCCGCGCAGAGCGGCCAGCGCATCGATATCAACCGGCAGTTTACGGGCGAGGGCCTGTCGAACATCGTCGGCAGCTTCTTTTCGAGCTATGTCGGCACTGGTTCGTTCACCCGCTCGGGCATCAACTTCCAGGCTGGTGCCCGCACCCCGATGTCGGCCATCTTCGCCGCGCTCGCGCTGCTCTGCATGATGGGATCGGTGATTCTTCTGGTCGCCTGGAACCTGATTGATTTTGCAAGCATCCGGCAGGTCCTCCGCGCCTCGGGCCTTGAGGCGACCGTGCTCGGCGTGACGTTTTTCTCCACCCTTTTGCTCAACCTCGAAATCGCCATCCTCTTCGGGGCGCTCACGTCGCTGGCCTATTTCCTCTACAAGGTCTCGCACCCGCACATCGCCACGATGGCGCCCGACCCGGAGAAGCACTTCCGCTTCACCTATATTTTGAGAAAACCCTGGCTCACGGAGTGCCCGCAGGCGAAGGTGGTGCGCATCGACGGCCCGCTTTTTTACGGCTCCATCGAGCATATCAGCGATTTCTTCGAGGAGATGCGCGCCGCCTCGCCGCTGCCGCGCAACTGCCTCGTCTTTGCCGAAGGCATCCATTTCATCGGGCTGGCCGGGGCCGAGTGGCTCGCCCGCGAGGCCGAGCGGTGGCGCGAGCGCGGCGGCGGCCTCTATTTCGTCAACCTGAAAATCATCGCGCAGGGTGTGCTCGAGGAGGGCGGCTACAAAGACCGCATCGGCCGCGACCACTTCTTCGATTCGAAGGCCGACGCGCTCGCATGGCTGCACCGTCAGGTCGACCGCTCGATGTGCGCCGTGTGCAAGGGGCGGTTCGTGGAGGAGGCGCGGTGAGGTTCGGCGGATGACAGGGACGGCCAATCCGGCTAATTTTGACCCGCAAACCAGCCATTTTTTCCGTGAAACCTCGCCTCGTCACTTTCCTCGCAGCTGCCCTTTTTTGGGTGAAAACCGAGGCGCAGCACATCTCCGACTTCATCTCCGTCCCGCCCGGGGCGCAGACCCAGCAGTTCCGGCTGCCGAGCGGGACACACGTTTTCCAATACCTTTTGGAGGACGGCGACGCCCTCTCCCTCGGCGGAAACTTCCCGACGAACCCTGATTTCACGGGCTTCGTCCCCATCGCCGGAAGTTCGACGCTCGGCTACCTGTCGGTCAACAGCGAGGCCGCGCCGACGGGCAACGTGTCCGTCCTGAACATCCACTTCGACGCGACGCTCAACAAGTGGCTCATCGACGCGAGCGGCCTCGTCGACTTCGCGCCCGTCGAGGGGACGCGCACCAACTGCTCGGGCGGCGTCACCCCGTGGGGCACCATTTTGAGCTGCGAGGAGAACAAGTCCGACGGCACGCCGAACGCGGCGGGCTATTTCCGATACGGCTATTGTGTCGAAATCAACCCTGCTTCGCGGTCTGTCGCCAACTATCCCGATGGCCTGCCCGGCGGCGACAAGGTTTGGAAAATGGGCTTTTGCAACCACGAAAACGCCGCCGTCCGGCCCGGAAACACGCGGGTTCTCTACACCGGAATGGACGAGCCGGCGGGACACCTGTTCAAGTTCGTCACCGACTCGCCGGGCGACCTTTCTGCCGGGAAACTGTACGTTTTGAAAAAAACCACGGCCACCGACGGCCAATGGAAGCTCCTCCAGAATTCCACGCCCGCGCAGGTCAACGCGACCATTTCACAGGCCGTCGCCGTCGGCGCACAGGCCTACAATGGCATCGAGGACGTGGAAATCGGGCCGGATGGAAAGGTCTATTTCGCGGTGAAAAACGAGAGCAGCGTCTACCGATTTACCGACACCGACCCGCTCTGCCTGACCGATTCGTG
The DNA here is from genome assembly GCA_044227705.1 of Saprospiraceae bacterium. GTDB lineage: Bacteria > Bacteroidota > Bacteroidia > Chitinophagales > Saprospiraceae > JANOQP01. Next base: position 5,102 of record JBGAWE010000123.1, on the reverse strand, counting down.
CATCACGGATTTCGAGACCTACGTCGGCGGCGCGGGCGCGACCTATGACATCGAGACGGCGGGCGGCATCGTCAGCGCAGCTTGGGGGACGGGCAACGACAACCTCTGTTTCGACAACCTCGGAAACCTCTGGGTCTTGCAGGACGGCTCGGACAACGCGATTTGGGTCGTGATGTCGGGCCACACGCAGGGCAGCCCGCAGGTGAAATATTTCGGCAACGCGCCGCTCGGGGCGGAGCCGACGGGCATCACCCTTTCGCCGGACAACAAGTTCCTGTTCATGTCCGTCCAGCACCCCAGCCTCGCGAACGACGCCAACCAGCTCGACGCCTTCGGCACGCCGCGAGACTTCAACAAGGGGGTCACGCTCGTCGTCGCGCGGACGGAGTTCCTCGGCTCGGCCCTGCCCGTCGAACTGCTCGTTTTTGATGCAAAGGCCGCCCGGAATTCCATCAAAATCGACTGGCGGACGGAGGCCGAGTTCGGCATCTCGCGCTTCGTCGTCGAAAGGATGAACGAGCGGCTCGGGCCGTGGGAGCCGGTCGGGTCAGTTGCGGCGACGAGTGCGAGCGGCTATTTTTTCACGGACGAAAACCCCTTCGTCGGCGGCAATTATTACCGGCTGCGGCTGGTCGGCCTCGACGGGCGGAGCTGGTTGAGCGACGTGCAAATCGCCTATTTCTACCCGGCGAACCGGGCGACGGGCGGGCAAATCTTCCCAAACCCGAGCCGCGACGGGGAGCTTTTCATCAAACTCGACTACCCGGCGGAAGCGGAATTGACGGCTGCCGTCGTCGATGCGCTCGGCATCGAAAGACTGCGGCGGCCGTTGGGCAAAATGGTCGACGGCGGCTTCCGCCTCGATGTCGGCGGGTTGGCGGCGGGCTGCTATTTCCTCGAAATCCGAGCTGGCCGCGAGGCGGTGATGAGCGGGCGGTTTGCCGTCGAGTGATATTCTCAAAACCAGTTTCGCATGACTCCTCTTTTCAAAAAACTCCAGTTCAAGGACGGACAAATTGCCGTCGTCATCGACGCGCCCGACAGCTTCCTCCCCGAAATGGAGGCGATGGCCGGGTTGGCCGCCTTCCAAAACTCCTTTCAAAAAAGCGATAACCCCGCGTTTGCCCTTGCCTTCGCCACCCGTCATGCGGAGGTCGCCGCCTTCGCCGCCTCGGCCGCCGCGAACACGGAGGGCGACGCGACCGTCTGGGTCGCCTTCCCGAAGGGCAGCTCGAAACGGCTTCGCTGCGAGTTCAACCGCGACACGGGCTGGGCGGTCTTCGGCCAGCTCGGCTTCGAGCCTGTCCGTTCCGTCGCCATCGACGAGGACTGGACGGCTCTGCGCTTCCGCCGCGTCCTTTTTATAACGGAGATGACGCGCAGCTTTTCTGTCGCCTCCGGTGAGCCGGTGCCGAAGCGGCCGACGAGCGAGCGACCGGCCATCGTCGTGCCGGGCGACCTCGCCGCCGCGCTCGACCGGTCGCCCGCCGCGAGGGCGGTTTTCGACAACTACGCCTATACCCACCGGAAGGAGTACGTCCGCTGGATTGAGGAGGCGAAGCGGCCCGAGACGCGGGCGCGGCGGGTCGAAAAGAGCGTCGATATGTTGTTGGAAAAGAAAAAATTGAGCTGAAAGCGGAATGTCGGGATGACTTTGAGCCACCCCGACATTTTTCGCAACAGGTCAAAACTCGACCTTGTAAGCCAGCACCGGAATCAGCGGTGCCTGCGTGAAAAACTTCACCTCCAGCTTCTCCGGGTCGAAATACTGGCCGCCGACGTTCTTCCGGTTCGTCGCGTTCTGCACGTCGAGCGAGACGGTCGAGGTGACGCGGCGGTAGTTCCGCTTCAGTTTGATGCCCGCGTCGAGGCGGAAATAGTCGGGCACCTTTTCGGAGAAGGCGCGGCTCTCGTCCAAAACCTCTTTCCCTTCCTCGATGGATTTTTCGAGGTCGACCGGCGTGTAGCCGTGCCCGCCCGTGCTGACGAGCTTCAGGTTCAGCCCGAGCGTCCGGTCGCGGCCCCGGCGGTTGAAGTTCCACTCTTTCCCGGCGGTCAACGTGTGGGCGCGGCGGCTGTCATAAAGCGTGTTCCGCCAGACGAGGTCGCTGCCGCGATACTCGGAGCGGAAAAGCGAGGTCGTGGCGAGGAAGTAGAAACCGCGCGTCAGGAACTGCTCGACCGTGATTTCGACGCCGTAGTTGCGGCCGCGCCCCGTGTTTTCGAGCGTGTCGAAGGGCAGGTCGGCGAAGTTGTTGAGCATCGAAAACGAGGTCTCGCGCCCACGGCTGACCGGCACGTTGAACATCTTCTGGAAATAGGCCTCGGTTTTCACCCGCAGGTTCTTCCGCAAAAGCCAGTCGTCGGCCACCACAAAATGGTGCGACTTCGACATCCCGAGGTCGGGGTTGAGCAGCTCGCCGTTTTCATTTTTCAAAAAATAGAGGCCCAGCGGCTGGAGCTGCCCGTGCAGGCCGTAGCCGAAGGTCAGCGACTGCTTTTCCGAGAAGGCGTATTTCAGGCTGGCCCGAGGCTCGACCGACGCGGTTTTGTTCAAAAAGAGGAAGACCGAGTGCAGCCCCGCGTTGAACGTGACCCGCTCCGTCGGCCGGTACTGCCACTGGGCGAAGGCCTGCGCCGACTGCGTCCAGCCGTCGCGCTGGATGCGCTCGAGGAGCGGCCCCTCGACGTCCTCGCGGGCCGATTGGCGGAAATCGTAGCCGAGGAAGTTGAGGTAGCCGCCTGTCCGCAAATAGTGCCGCGAGTTGAAGCGGTGGCTCAACACGCTCGAAACAGTCACCTTCGGCTGCAGGCCGCGCACCTCGTAGTCGCGCTGCTTCGCGTAATCGGGGAGCAAAAAGCGGTCGCTGACGGTCGAGTTTTCCGTCGCGCTGACGGCGACGATGTTTTTCAGCCAAGTCTTCGTGCCCCAAGTTTTCGAGTGGGTGATGCCGCTCATGCCCATGTTTGCCTTGAAGACGAAGGGGTATCTTTTGTAAAAACCGTCCTTCCATTTCGCGCTGTCGGCCATGCCGCCGAAGGTCGCCGAGCTCAAGCCGCCCATGCCGAAGACGGTGAAATTGCCCGCCCTGCCCGCCGGGAGGAAGACGTTGTAGGAGAGGTCCTGAAACTTGTCGACCTCCTCGATGGGTAGCCCGAGCTTCGTCAAAAGGGAGAGCGTCGAGTAGCGGTAGTTGACGAGATAGGAACCGCCGCGCCGCCCGGCCATTGGCCCCTCCGCCGCAAAATCAAAGCCGAGGACGCTCGCCCCGACCGTGAACTCGCGCCGGTCGGCGTTGCCGCGCCGCATCCGCAGGTCGAAGACGCCGGAGGTCGCGTTGCCGTACTCGGCCGCGAAAGCCCCGGTCGAAAAATCCGAGTTGCCCAAGACCTGCGCCGAGAGGATGGAAATCCCGCCGCCCGACGTGCCGAGCGCCGAAAAGTGGTTGGGGTTCGGGATGTCGACGCCCTCCATCCGCCAGAGGAGGCCGTTGGGCGCGTTGCCCCGGATGCAGATGATGTTGTTGCCGTCGAGCGCCGTGACGACGCCCGCGAACGACGAGGCCATCCGCGCCGGGTCGTTGAAGGCGGCCGCGAACCGCTTCGTCTCGTCGACCGAAAAGGTGCGCGTCGAGACGGCGGACAGCTCGTTGAGCGGCTTTTCCTTTTCGAGCGTGGCTTTTATGACGGCCTCATTTCCGGTGAAAACCTGTTCTTCCAGCTCGATGACGAGGTCGGTCTCCTTGCCCGCGTCGAGCGCGACGTTGGGCACGCCCGCCGGTTTGTAGCCGATGAACGAGACGGCCAGCGCGTACTTGCCGACCGGCAGCTTCTCGAACCGGAACTGGCCGTTCTCGTCGGTCGCCGCGCCCCGGATTTCGCCCGTCGGCGTGGAGATTTGGACGGTCGCGCCGGGCAGTTCCATGCGGATTGCCTTGTCGACGACGCGGCCTTTCAGGGTCTGGGTCTGAGCGAAAATCGCTGTTTGGCAAAGGATTGCCAGCCCCGCGACGAGCGCGGGAAGGAGTTGTTTTTTCATGAAAATTGAGTTGAGAAGTTGGTGTGGTTGGAGCGTGACGGGGCGATTTTGATCCGCCCCGTCACTTGCTGCGGGCCGTCAAATCTTCTTGACCTTCCCGATGCCGCTCACGTCGCTCGTCACCTGCGGGCTGCCCATGTAGCGCACGTCGCCCGCCCCGCTGATGCTCGCGTCGAGCTTGTCGCTGACGTTGACCTCGACGTCGCCGAGGCCGCTGATGTCGATTTTGGCCGTCTTTACCGGGAAGCCGAAGGCCCGCACGTCGCCCTTGCCCGAGAGTTCGCAGTCCAGGTCGTCGCCCTGTCCGGCGATGGTCACGCCGCCGCTGCCCGACAGGTCGATTTCGGTCTTGTCGAATTGCGCGTCGTCGAGGGTGAAATCGGAGCTTCCCGAGAGGTCGATTTTCAGCTTGTTGCCCGAAATTGGCCCGGCGACGTGGGCATCGGCGCTGCCGGAGAAGTTGAACTCGTCCCAGTTCGGCGCGGTGACCTTGATTTTCAAACCATCGACATCATAGACCGCGTGGTCGAAGTCGATTTTGAGGATGCCCTTCTCAACGCGCACGTCGAGGTACTTGGCGACCGACTCCTCGCAGGTGATTTCGACCTTGAAATCCGGCCCGGTCAGCACCTCCGCGTCCCCGCCGATGCTCACGTCGAGGCCGTGAAAGTCTTTTTCCGAGAAGGTCGTCGTGACGGCATCGCCCGTTGCCTTCGTGCCGAGGCAGGCGGTCATCAGCAGGGAGAACAAGGCGGCTCCGAAGCCGAGCATGGCAGTTTTGACTTGCGTTTTCATGTTTTTGAAAAATTTTGATGAGAGAAAATGACTGGCCGGGGGCTGCATCCCCCGAAATCCGACCTGTGACACGGCCGCCCCAGCGGCACCCTGACCCGCTACTGAAATTTTTTTGGGAAGGTCAAAGCGGCCGTTGTTGGCGAGGATGCCACAACTGTACGGAATGTTTTAAGCGTCTAGCGTCGAAGGGGGAAATCGTCCAATATGGCGGGGTTTCCGCCGCAGAGCAGGATGATTTCCTTGAGGAGGTCGAATTCGAGGTCTTGGA
>JBGAWE010000122.1:0-13212 GCA_044227705.1 Saprospiraceae bacterium | reverse complement strand
CTAAAAAACGAAGCCCCCTTCGCCTCGCTATCCCGATTGCCATCCTCGCCGTCGCGCTCTTTTTCGGCTGGCGGTGGTACGACCACGGGCAGCACTATGAGTCGACGGACAACGCGCAGGTCGAGACGCACACCTCGCCCGTGCTGGCCCGGATGGCCGGTTATTTGAAAGAAGTCCGCGCCGCCGACTACGCCGACGTGAAGGCGGGCGACACCATCGCCATCTTCGACGACGCGGAGCAGCGCATCGCCGTCCAGCAGGCGGAGGCCGACCTTGCAACCGCCACCGCCGACCGCGAAAACGCCCGTGCCGCCCTTTCCACGGCTCAAACTGACCTGAAAAATGCGAGAATCGGCATCGACAATGCCGGTCTCAACCTCAAAGCCGTCGCCTCGAACGCCGAGGTGGTGGCCGTCCGCCGCGACAAGGCATTCTCCGACTGGCAGCGCGACACCAAGCTCCTAGCCGAAAAAGCCATCACCCAAAAACAGCTCGACGACTCGAAGGCCCGCTACGACGAGCAGGTGAAAGCCTACGAGGCGGCCATCGACCAGTCCAATTTCTCGAAAGGCGGGATTGCCTCGGGCGAGGGCGCGTTGGCTCGCGTTCAGGCCCAACTCGCCAGCCTCGCCGCGCAACTGAAAAGGGCGGAGGCGACCGTCGCCGTCCGAAAGGCGCAGCTCGAACAGGCCAATTTGAAGCTTTCTTGGACCCGCGTCCCGGCCCCCATCGGCGGCCGCGTCGGGCGGAAGAACATGGAGCCGGGCCAGTACGTCCAGCCGGGCCAGACGCTCTGCACGGTCGTCAACGACGGGCAGTATTGGCTCGTCGCCAATTTCAAGGAGACCCAAATCGGCCGCCTAGCCGAGGGGCAGCCGGTCGACATCAAGCTCGATGCCTTTCCCGACAAGAAAATCACGGGCCACGTCCAGAGCTTGAGCGAGGCGACGGGCGCGAAGTTCTCGCTGCTGCCGCCCGACAACGCCTCGGGCAACTTCATCAAAGTGACGCAGCGGCTGCCGGTGAAAATCGCCATCGACGACGCGGAAAACTTGAAGGGTATCCTCCGCGCCGGGCTTTCGGCGGAGATTGAGGTGAAGGTCAGGTGAGTGCTCGTTCAGCATTCATCGTTCACCACTCACCATTCGAGCAATGACTTTCGCCAAAATCATCACCGTCGTCACGGTCGTCTCGGCGGCCATCATGGAGCTTATCGACACCTCCATCGTCAACGTCGGCATCAACCAGATGGCGGGCAACCTCGGCGCGACCATCGAGGACGTATCGTGGGTCATCACCGCCTACGCCATCGCCAACGTCGTCATCATCCCGCTCACGGGCTTCCTCCAGCGGTACTTCGGGCGCAAGGACTACTACCTCGCCTCCATCCTGATTTTCACCATCGCCTCCTATTTCTGCGGCACGGCGACGAGCCTCGGCACCCTGATTTTTTGGCGGTTCGTGCAGGGCATCGGCGGCGGCGCGCTGCTGTCGGTCTCGCAGGGCATCCTTTTCGACACCTTCACCGTCGAGCAGCGGCCGATGGCCTCGGCGATGTTCGGCATCGGCATCGTGATGGGGCCGACGTTCGGCCCGACCCTCGGCGGCATCATCCTCGACAACTACCACTGGTCGTGGATGTTCTTCATCAACCTGCCCATCGGCGTGCTGGCCCTCGCGCTGGCCTATGTCTTCATCGAAAAGAAACCCGACGAGGTCAAGATCGACCGCACCCAAATCTCCATTGACGGCATCGGCATCGTCTTGCTGGCCCTTTGGGTCGGCCCGCTCGAATACGTTTTGGAGCGCGGCTCGGCCGACGACTGGTTCGACGACCCGACCATCCTGCGGCTGACCATCCTCCTCGTTTTCTCGCTCGCCTCCTTTATTTGGTGGGAGCTTCGGATAAAAAACCCGGTCATCGACCTGCGCGTCTTTCGGAACAGGAACCTTTCGGTCGGCATTTTTTTGACCGTCGTGATTGGCTTCGGGCTGTTCGGCTCGGTGTTTCTCTACCCGCTTTTCGCCCAGCGAATCGTCGGTTTTTCGGCAAAAACGACCGGTATGCTCATCATCCCGGGGACGGTCATCGCGCTGTTCATGTTCCCCGTCATCGGCAAACTGCTGACGAAGGGGGCGCCGCCGCGCAACTTCGTCTTCATCGGCTATTGCCTCTTTTTCGCTTTCGTCATGGCGATGTCGATGCTCAACGCCGACGCGGCGCCGGGGCTTTTCGTGGCCATCATGTTCCTGCGCGGCTTCGGGCTTTCGTTCGCCAACCTGCCGCTCATCAACTCGACAGTCGCCACGCTATCGCCGAAGGACCTGCCGATGGGCATCGCCATGACCAACATGTTTCGCCAGCTCGGCGGCGCGCTTGGAATCGCGGTTTTGAACACGTTCATCTCGCACCGCACGGCGCAGCACCGTGCCGACCTTTTGACCAATTTCGCCCCCGGCTCGACGGGCTTCGAGGAAAGGCTGCAGGCCGTCACCGGCGGCCTCGCCAGCCGGGGCCTCAACCCGCTCGAAGCCCCGGAGGCCGCCCTCGGAATGATGCGGCAAGTGGTTGAGAAACAGGCGCTTATGCTCTCGTACCTCGACTCCTTCCAGTTGACCGCGCTCTTTTTCGTGCTGTCGCTGCCGTTGATTTTGTTGATTGAAAAAAAGAAAATCGACCCGGCGGTGGCGAAGGCCGCAGCCGAGGCACATTGAACTTTTTTATGAAGAACACGACCATCCTCCTCGCCCTCCTTTTCATGGGGAAAACCCTCGCCGGGCAGGGCAACGCCGAACTTTCGGCCCTCATCCAAAAGACGCTCGCCAACTACCCGAGGCTGCGCGAGGCCGAACTGGCGACCAGCATCGCCGCGCAAAAGACCGGCATCGCCCGCGCAGGATTCCTGCCCAACGCGACCGGAAACGCGAGCTTCAACTACCTCGACCCCATCACCGAGGTTCAGTTCGGGCCGAGCAAGGTGGCCTTCCAGCCGCACGACAACTACAACATCAACGTTGGCGCATCGGGCCTCGCCTTTGATTTTGGGCGTACGAAAGCCGCCATCCAAAAGGCGGTCGCCGAGGAGAACGTCGGCAAAATCACCTTCGAAGCGGCGAAGCAGAACGTCGCCTTTCAGGTGGCGCAGCTTTTCTACGGCATCGTTTTCACGAAGAAATCGATGGCCGTCTCCGAGGGGCAGATGAAAAGTTTGCAGGCCAATCAAGACCTCCTCGCCGCCAAGCTCCGTAACGGCGACGCGCTCGAACTCGACGTGCTCAATGCCGAGGTCGCCATCGCAAACGCGACGAACCGGCTGACCGATTTGCGGGCGCAGCTCGAAAAACAACAAGCCCTCCTCGCCTCGCTGACCGGCGAGGCGGCGGCCGATGTCCAATCGAAGCAGTTTGATTTTCAGGAAGTTATGGCCGCTGAAGCCCCTTCCGGCAACTTCGACATCGCGCTGGCGAAGGCCCGGACGGCCGTCGCGGAACAGGATTTGGCCGTCTCGAAAAAGTACCTCCGCCCGTCGCTCAACTACAACGCGGGCCTAGGCTACCGCAACGGCTACGTCCCCGACATCCACGAGTGGCGGTTCAACTGGGTCGTCGGCGCGGGCATCACCTATCCGCTCTACGTCGGCGGGAAAGACCGCAAGTATTTGAAAATCAGCGAGTTGAGCATCCTCAACGCCCGCTCGGCCGAGGAGTCGGCCGCCCGGACGGCTGACGCTGACCTCGCCGCCGCGCAAGCTGACCGGCGGGCCGCTGCGGCGAAACTGAAGTCGGCGCAGGTCCTGATTTCGCAGGCGAAACAGGCTGTCGAGCTGGCCAACGTCCGCTTTAAGAACGGCGTGGCGACGAACGTCGACGTGCTGACGGCGCAGGCCAATTCGGAGCAGGCGGAGCTTTCGCAGGTCGCCGCGGAGTATCAGAACTGCCTCGCGGGGTTGATGGTATTGAAGGTTTCGGGGAAGTCAATTCAGTGAGGCCGGCCGCTCCGAAATGTACGACGGGAAAAAATACGATCATCTGCGAGGCCTTTTCCTCATTGAAAATCTACCTTCGCCCGCCTTTTCGAGGCATCCTCAATTTTGCACATCAACAAGTCAACGCTTTTCAGTCAATGAAAAAGGACATCCACCCGAAGGAATACCGCACCGTCATCTTCCGCGACATCTCGACCGACGAGGCATTCCTCGGCAAGAGCTGCGCCCGCACCCGCGACACCGCCGCTTGGACGGACGGCAAGGAGTACCCGCTCGTCAAGATGGAAATCTCGGCCTTCTCGCACCCGTTCTTCACCGGCAAGATGACCTTTGTCGACACCGCCGGCCGCATCGACAAGTTCAACAAGAAGTTCGGCGGCAAATTCGCGGCCGTCACTCCAGAGCAAGAATGAGGCACCGACCCTCCTTTTAACTACCCGAGGACGCCCCGGCCGAGCAATCGCGCCGGGGCTTTCTTTTTGCGCCGGATGAGATTTTGGGCTATGTGAAAGCCGGAGGTTTAGTTGTTTTGTGCCAAAATTTGGACATACCGGATTGGTTTTTGCCGAAACCGACCGTGAGAAAGCTGCGCCGACCATGACCAACATCATCCTCTTTGACAACGAACACCGCGAGCGGCTCCTGCCGCTGACCTTCACGCGCCCGATGGCCGAGCTGCGCATCGGCTCGCTCACCATCCGCGAAAAATGGGAGCGGATGCTCGGCGGCTCGGCATCCTACATCACGCAGGACTATCTGGCCGACAAGTTCCCCATCCGGATCGAAGACGACAACACGGTGGTCAACGGCGGCATCGTGCCCTCGCCAGAGCTGGCCGTCAGGGTGCGCGACCTCAAAATCAACCAGGCCCTCCTCTTCGGCGACGAACTCATCGCCGCCCGGCTCGACGGCTCGCAGTTCGAGCAACTGATGGACGACGAGGAAATCGAGGACCTCGAAGGCAGCTCCATCGACCCGAGCGAGGCCCCGTTTTTCTGCATCGAAAAGCTCTGGGACTTCTTCACGAAGAACGACAAGGCACTCCGCCTCGACTTCGACCTGCTCACCCGAAACCGCCACTCGCGCGCCGTCTCGCCGACGAACCGGATTTTCGGGGCCGAGAACATCTTCCTCGAAGAAGGCGTGCAGATGGAATGCTGCATCCTCAACGCGACCGCCGGGCCGATTTACATCGGAAAAAACGCCGAAATCATGGAGGGCTGCATCCTGCGCGGCCCCATCTCCATCGGCGCGGGCGCCATCGTGAAAGCGGGCGCGAAAATCTACGGCCCCACGACCATCGGCCCCGGCTGCAGGGCGGGCGGCGAGATTGCCCGCTCCGTCATGTTCGCCAACTCGAACAAGGGCCACGACGGCTTCCTCGGCGACGCCGTCCTCGGCGAATGGGTCAACCTCGGTGCCGACACCAACAACTCGAACCTAAAGAACAACTACTCCGAGGTCAAGCTTTGGGACCACTCGACGCACCGCTTCGAGCCGACGGGCCTGCAGTTCTGCGGCCTCGTTATGGGTGACCACTCGAAGGCGGGCATCAACACCATGTTCAACACCGGCACCGTCGTCGGCGTCGGCTGCAACGTCTTCGGCGCGGGCTACCCGCGCAACTTCATCCCATCGTTCAGTTGGGGCGGCATCCTCGGCTACCAGACTTGGCGGTTGGAGGACATCTTCGAGACGGCCCAGAACGTCATGAACCGGCGCGGCATCGTCTTCACAGAACTCGACCGGGCCATCTTCTCGAAGATTTTCGAACAGACCAGCATCGACAGAAGCTGGGAGCGAAAGGCCGAACCATCCTCCAACTGATTTCGGATTTTGGGTTTCGGGGATGGCCCCGTCCGAAATCTGAGATCCCAACCCCCCAATCGAGAAATGGACGATTTCGAGAAAATCCAATTGCGCAGCGACGAGGTGCAGGAGATTTTGGGTACGCCCCCCAAATGGATTGTCCGCTGGGGGTCGACGGTGATTGCTTTTACCATCGTCGCTTTGTTGTGGGCGAGTTGGGCGGTCGAATATCCCGACATCGTACAGGCTCCGATTGTGTTGACAACCAATATTCCGCCGGTCGATGTGGTCGCTCGGACTGATGGGCGGCTTGCCAAATTGGCAGTTAAAGAAGGGCAAGAGGTTAAAGAAGGCGATGTGCTGGTCATCCTGCAAAGCACCGGCCGCCTTTCCGACATTCAAAAGCTCGATTCGTTTGTCAACCGCTTGCAGGATTTCGACATGAAATCCGTCGGTTCTATTCAGCCCAGAAAGGATTTGGAGTTGGGCGAATTGCAGACGGACTATTCGACCTTTGTCCAGTTGTTCGAGGATTTCGCTTTTTCCAACTCGGAAAAGAGCGCGGCCGATTTGCAGAAAATCAACAGCCTGCAAAACCAGATTTATGCGGTACGGCGCTCTATTACTGTAGAGAACGAACAGCAGAAAAAGGCGCAGGAAAAGCTCGCCGCCGAGGAGGTCAACTATGAGCGGCAAAAGCAGCTCTATTCCGAGAAGATTATTTCACAGAGAGAATTAGAAGAAGCCAACAATCGGCGGCTGGATTTGAAGCGTGACGTGGAGAGCTACAACTCCGGTAAGATCAACAAAGAGATAGAGATTTCGAACATCGGCAAGGCCATCTCCGATGTCGCAATCGGTTCGAAGGAAGGGGCGGTGACGAAGTTTGTCGCGCTGCGCGAGAGCATTTCCAAACTGCGCTCCTCCCTCGACGCATGGCAGCAAAAGTATCTCGTGACCGCACCGGTTTCGGGCAGGGTCAGCCTCAATTCCAGCTTTTTCAGTGAACAACAGTTCGTCAAATTAGGGGATGAACTGATGGCGATTGTCCCCGGCGGGGAGGCGCAAGTGATGGGCCGGGCGCAGTTGCCGATAACGGGTTCGGGGAAAGTCAGAGCAGGTCAGCGAGTCCTCATCCGGCTCGACAACTTCCCCTATCAGGAATACGGGCAGATTGAGGGGTTTGTCGAGACGAAATCGGCGGTGCCGAAAAACGGGCTTTTGCCAATATTGGTCAACCTGCCGAACGGGATGATCACGTCTTACGGAAAGAAGCTCAACTTTGAGCAGAAGATGCAAGGCTCGGCGCACATCATCACGGCAAAGCGGCGGCTCATCGAGCGCATCTTTGACGGCGTTAAAAGCATCTGGACCAACAGATGATTGGCCGTTATTGTCGTCAAGTCATCCAATCAACAAATCATCCAATGGCCATGAGAATTTTGTTAGTAGAAGACGAGGAGAACATCCGCGACACCGTCCGCCTCAACCTCGAAATAGAGGGCTATGAAGTCGTGACGACCGGCAATGGACGAATTGCCCAGAAGATTTTGGGCGAACAACATTTCGACCTGTTGCTGTTCGACGTGATGCTGCCCGAAGTTGACGGGTTCAGCCTCGCCGAATCAGTGAGGCTGACAAACCCAACCGTCCCGATTCTCTTTTTGACGGCAAAAGACCAAGCCGCCGACCGAATCGCCGGACTGAAAAAAGGCGGCGACGACTACCTGACCAAGCCGTTCAACCTCGAAGAACTGCTACTGCGCGTCTCGAAACTCCTGCAGCGAAGCTCGCGGGCGGCCGGGCCAGTCAGCGAGACGGCGGAGTTCGGCGGCAACTTTGTCAACTTCTCCACCTTCGAGGCGACGACGGCCAACGGGCCGATGAAACTGACAAAAAAGGAGGCCTTGCTGTTGAAACTGTTGGTCGACAGAAAGGGCGAAGTGGTTTCGAGAAACCAGATCCTGCAAGCCGTTTGGGGCTACGACGTCTTCCCGTCGACGCGCACCATTGACAATTTCATCCTCTCATTCCGAAAGTATTTCGAGGCCGACCAGAAGAACCCGCGCTATTTCCACGCCATTCGAGGGGTGGGCTACAAGTTTGTTCCCGATTAAGTAGCACAGCATTTATACTGTGTCTTGCCCTATACAATCCGATCAAAATGTTCAAGCCAATCGACGGTGCCGATCTCGTGTTTTTCAAACAGGTATTGGGCGAGCCGTTTGTCTCCGTAGATTCAGATTCAATAAAAGAGAACAGCCTCGATAGGACAAGTGAGACGCGCTATCGCGCGGAGGTCGTTCTATTTCCGCGAAGCGCAATGGAGATAAGCCAATTGCTTTCTCATTGCAATGAAAAAAGAATAGCCATAACCGTTCGCGGCGCGGGAACTGGACTGGCAGGCGGCGCAATCCCTGTTCACGGCGGTGTTGTCCTTTCGATGAAACGCTTCGACAAGATCCTCGAAATCGACGAGCGAAACCTCCAGTGCGTCGTCGAGCCGGGCGTGGTCACGGAGCATTTGCAGAACACGCTGCAGGCCAAGAACCTATTCTACCCGCCCGACCCGGCCAGTCGTGGCTCCAGTTTCATCGGAGGGAATGTCTCGACCGGTGCGGGCGGCCCGAGGGCGGTCAAATACGGCGTAGTGAAAGACTATGTCATTGATTTAGAGGTGGTTATGGCCGACGGCAGCATCATCCGAACCGGTGCGCGGACCCTGAAAAACTCGACCGGCTACAACCTCACGCAGCTTTTCGTCGGCAGCGAGGGGACGCTCGGGGTGGTCACGAGGATTTATCTGAAGCTCATTCCGTTCCCGGTTTTCAACCTGCTGATGCTCGCCCCGTTCCGCTCGTTGGGCGATGCTTGCGCGGCGGTCTCGGCTGTTTTCCGGGCGGGCATTGTGCCGAGCGCGTTGGAGTTCATGGAAAAGGAGGCTGTCAATCGGGCTATTGACTATTTCGGACACAGCCCGTTTCCAGTTGATGGAAGCATGGAAGCTCAATTGATTATAGAAGTCGATGGGCCGCAGATGGAGCCGCTCTATGTTGACTGTGAAAAGATAGCCGAGGTGTTGAGCCAATTCAATGTCGGTGAAATTCTATTTGCCGATGGTGAATCACAGAAAACTGACCTCTGGCGGTTGCGCCGCTCGGTCGGCCCGGCGGTCAAAAAGGGCGGGGAGTTTTTGGAGCTTGACACTGTCGTGCCTCGAGCGGAACTGCCGGAATTGATGTCGTTCATCAAAAAGACCGGCGAAAAGCACGGCTTCCAAACCGTCTCCTTCGGCCACGCGGGCGACGGCAACGTCCACGTCAATGTTTTGAAAGAGGACATCTCGCAGGAGGACTGGCTCGAAAAGGTGCCGCTCGGCATCGGCGAGATTTTCGAGAAGGTGCGCGACCTCGGCGGCACCATCTCCGGCGAGCACGGCATCGGTTTGATGCAGAAGCGTTGGCTGCCGATTGTCTTTTCAGAAAGGGAAATCGGGCTGCGACGGGCGATAAAAACGGTGTTCGACCCGAACGGAATCCTCAACCCCGGGAAAATCTTTTGAAAGAAGGGCGGCTTTCTACTTTTGGGTGAAATTTCAAAACCAACGGTCATGTCAGAACAGATTTTCCAAGCCAGCCCGGAAGCCAAATCGAAAGCCACGCAGTTTCGAATCATCGCGGTCGTCGCTTGGCTGCTGGCTATGGGCGGGCAGGCATACGCCATCCTCAAGCTCATCCACAACGAGACGCTGACGATGCTCATCGTCGCCATCGTCGTGATTCTGGCGCTGGCCATCCTCGGCTCGTGGCTCTGGAAAAAGGCCAACCGGCTCGACCCCGCCTCTGAAAAGGAGCCAACGCGGTTTTTCATCCAGAACCAATTAGGCGCGATCCTCGGCGTGCTGGCCTTCCTGCCGCTCGTCGTGATGATTTTCTTGAACAAAGACTTGAGCGGCAAGACGAAGGGAATCGCGGGCGCGGTGGCCGTCGTCGCCATGCTCATCGCGGGGGTCACGGGCGTTGATTTCAACCCGCCGTCCATCGAAAAATACACAAAGGAGATAAACGAGCAGACCGCCGCGCTCAAAGGCCTCGGCGTCGGCGACGTCATCTATTGGGCGCCGGAGGGCAACAAGTACCACATCTACGAGGACTGCCAGCACATCCGGGGCCATGCGGGGGTGGCGAGCGGGACGGTCAAGGAGGTCTTTGAAAAGAAGGGCATCAGTGAACTTTGCAAGACCTGCGAGGCGCGGGCGGCAAAGGCGGCTGTGCCGAATTGAGCGGGTTTCTACCTTCGCCCGAGTTGTGTCCCGAGGCTCTTGTTTCGGGTATTTAAAACCAGACAATCAAGCCCGAAGCAGTGCTTCGGGGCAAAGAGCATGAGCTACATCAAACCGCAGTTCCGCAACCCACAGCTTCCAAAGAACGCCGTCGGCTACTACAAAAAGGACTACGAAGGGGTTATCTCGACCCTCTGTGCCGGTTGCGGCCACGACAGCATCAGCGCGGCCATCGTGCAGGCCTGTTTCGAGATGGACGTGCAGCCGCACCGCATCGCCAAGCTCTCGGGCATCGGTTGCTCGTCAAAGACACCTGCCTATTTTTTGAGCAATTCGCACGGTTTCAACTCCGTCCACGGCCGGATGCCGAGCGTGGCGACCGGGGCCAACCTGGCGAACCGCGATTTGCTCTACCTCGGCATCTCGGGCGATGGCGACACGGCCAGCATCGGCATGGGCCAGTTCGTCCACGCCGTCCGCCGGAACCTCAACATGACCTACATCGTCATGAACAACGGCTGCTACGGCCTCACCAAAGGCCAAGATTCGGCGACGGCCGACGCCGGCAGCGTCAACAAGAGCGGCGTGCAAAACCCCTTCGACGGCATCGACCTCTGCGGCCTCGCGCTCGAACTCGGGGCGGCATTCGTGGCCCGCAGCTTCTCTGGCGACAAAAAACAGCTCATCCCGCTCATCAAAGCGGCCATGTCGCACAAGGGTTTCGCATTCATCGACGTCATCTCGCCATGCGTCACCTTCAACAACAACGCCGGCTCGACGAAGAGCTACGACTTCGTCCGCGAGCACGTCGACGCGCTCTCGATGGTCGACTTTGTTCCCGAAAAAACGGAGATAACCGTCAGCTATGGGGAGGGCGAGTCGCGTTCGGTCGAACTGCACGACGGTTCGCACCTCAACCTCTCGAAACTCGCCAGCGGCTGGGACCCGTCGGACAAGGACTCGGCCGTCAGAAAGCTGCACGAGGCGCGGGCCAAAGGCGAAATCCTCACCGGCCTCATTTACATCGACCCGGAATCGACCGAGTTGCACGAGATTTTGAACACCGTCGCCGCGCCGCTCAACACGCTTTCCGAAAAGGACTTGATTCCAGGCCGGTCGGTTCTGGAAGAAATCAACGCCAGTTACCGCTGAACGGGCGGCCGGTTTCGGACAAAAAAATTGCCGGGTCGAACTCGCTCGCCCGGCAATTTTTTTGTCCGAAAGACAGGTTTCTCAACCCTTCACCGCCACGCCCTTCCATGTCTTTTTGCCGATGGCGACCAGCACCGAATGGTCGAAAACCGTGTCGGCCATGCCGTCGCCCGTCTTTTCGGGCTTGACGAGGATTCGGATTTTGTTCCCCGCCGCGTCGGTGGAGGTGCACAGATAGCTGCCGTTCTTTTGCTTTTCGGGTTCTGTCCACGGAAAGACGCGTGCTTTCCCTTCTGCGATGTCCTCCAACACAATCGCCTGCAAGCCTTCGGAGATGATGAGGTTCCAAAAAGGCTCCGTGCCGTGGCAGATGAAATTGAACGGGAGGCAGAAGTTTTCCGCCGAGATGCCGGCGACCGAATCGACCTTTTCGACGGCGAGCACATCGTCGCACTCGGCTGCGTGGCCGCCCTTTGCCTTGCCCATCAATTTTCCAGAGAGCGTCCCGAAGCTCGCCTCGCCGTCCCAGTGGATAGGTTCGGTGGCAGCGGCGGCTTTTTTGACGAGCTGGCCGGTCTTGTCGTCGAGCCAGTAGGTCTTGCCGGTGGCGCAGTCGACGAACTTGCGCTGCTCGTCGCCGATGCGGATGATTCCTTTGAAAGTGGCGGCGGTCGGGGCGGCAGCGATGCCCTTTTGCCCTTCGGCACCGTTCACCGGAGTGTTGGGCGCGGGCGAAGCGGGCTTCGGCGACTCGGTGCAGCAAAAAAGGGTCATCGAAAGTCCGACGGAACAGGCGGCAAGGAGGATTTTTTTCATTGAAAAGGAGGTTGTGCTGCGAGGCCAAACTCGCCGTTTGGTGGGTGAAGGTACTCTCCTCGGCAAGAACCGGTCGGTTGATTTCAGTCAGCCCCGGAGGAAACTTTTCCCTCGAAACAACTGGAAATCAACAAGTTGCGGCGACAGGCAAAACCTCCCGGCCAATTTCAAAGAGGCATATAGAACAAAGAAGGCACCCAGTCTACCTTTGCCGTCGGATTTACACGAAGCGACCAACTCGCTTCCCATGAACTCTTGACTTTTCCTTTTGACTTTTGATCTGAAAACATGGTAGGAAACTTGACCCAGACCGGTGCCAAGCTCAAACGGATTTTCATCGAGCCGCGCCTGCCCGAAGCCCTTTTCCCGCTCGCCGAGCTGTCCAGAAACCTTTGGTGGTCGTGGAACCACGAGGCCATCGAGCTTTTCAGGAGCATCAGCCCCGAGCGGTTCGAGGAACTCAACTTCAACCCCGTCGCCCTTCTGGACGACCTTTCCGTCGAGCAGGCGTCGAAGCTGACTGGCGACAAGGATTTTTTGAAAAGAATGAAGGCCGTCCACGCCGAGTTCTGCGCCTATATAGACGGCGCGCCCGCCCCGGCTGGCCACAAAATCGGCTATTTCTGCATGGAGTACGGTCTGCACCAGTCGATGCGGCTCTACTCGGGCGGCCTCGGCGTGCTGGCTGGCGACTACCTGAAAGAGGTCAGCGACACGAACACCAACTTCGCTGCCGTGGGCCTTCTCTACCGGTACGGCTATTTCCAGCAGGCCATCTCGCTGCACGGCGAGCAGATACACGACCTTGATGCGGCCAAGTTCACGCAGCTCCCGCTCGAACCCGTCCGCGACAAGGCGGGCAACTGGCTCAAGATTTTCGTCAACCTCCCCGGCCGCACCGTTTGGGCGAAGATTTGGGAATTGAAGGTCGGCCGCATCAGCCTTTACCTCCTTGACGCCGACATCGACGACAACCGCTGGGAGGACCGGTCGCTCACCCATCAACTTTATGGAACCGGAACCGGCGGCGGCGACCCGCTCGAGCATCGCCTCAAACAGGAAATCCTGCTCGGAATCGGCGGGGTTCGCGCGCTCGCCGCGATGGGCATCAAGCCAGATGTCTTCCATCTGAACGAGGGCCACGCGGCCTTCTCCGGCCTCGAACGG
>JBGAWE010000121.1:0-13178 GCA_044227705.1 Saprospiraceae bacterium | reverse complement strand
CGAAAAGCGCGCGGCGGCTTTCGCGGAAGAACTCTTCTGGGTCATCCGAGCGGCGAAGACCGCCTGAAAACCGGGGAAAACATGATTCGCCAGCACATCGAACAGAAGCTCGGCCAGCCGCTCACCGACGGCGAGTTCGAGCGGTTCAGCCAGCTCCTCCGCCCGAAACGGGTGGCCAAAAAGGAGATGCTCATCCGCGAAGGCGCCCGCTGCGCCGACCTGCACTTCGTGGAAAAGGGCGCCCTCTGCGCCTTCCTGACCGGCGCGACGGGCGATGCGCACGTCGTCCAGTTTGCCCTCGAGACCTATTGGATAAGCGACCCGAACAGCTTTTGGCATGGAAAACCAGCCCTTTTCACGGTCGAAGCTTTGGAGGAGTGCCAACTGCTGGCACTGAGCCGCGAGGGTTTTCAGGCGGCTTGCGACGAGATGCCGAAGTTCGAGCGGTTCTTCCGGCTACTGGCGCAGAACGCCTACGCCAGCTCGCAGTGGCGCATCGCCCGGGCATTCAGCGCGAGCGCGGAGGACCGATATCGAGAACTCGTCGAGCGACACCCGGACATCGTGCAGCGAGTGCCGCAGTTCCTCGTGGCCTCTTTTTTGGGGGTGCGGCCGCAGTCGTTGAGCCGCATCCGGCGGCAGATTTTTGAGAAGAGATAGGCCGCATTTCCGGGCATTTCACATTGAATCAAGGCAGGATTTCCGTCCGAATCGCCGTCTTCAACGAGTTTGCGATGAAGCATTCTTCGTGCGAGAGGTGGTGCATCCGCTCCAGCGCCTCGCGGTCGGGAGTTCTCTCGCCCTCGAACACGATGATTTCACATTGAATCAAGGCAGGATTTCCGTCCGAATCGCCGTCTTCAACGAGTTTGCGATGAAGCATTCTTCGTGCGAGAGGTGGTGCATCCGCTCCAGCGCCTCGCGGTCGGGAGTTCTCTCGCCCTCGAACACGATGCGCGGCCGCAGCACGATTTCGAGCAGGGCCACGCGGCCCTCTTCGTTCTTGCCCATCACAGCCTCGGCCGTGTCCTCGTAGGAGGAGACGACGTACTTTTTAGCCGCCGCGATGGACAGGAAGACGAGCATGTGGCAGCTCGCCGCCGCCGCCACGACCGCCTCCTCCGGGTCGACGGCCGAGGCGTCCGAAAAGGGCAGCGGAACGACGTGCGGCGACGACGAGGCTGCCCAGTCCGCCCCGCCGTCGAACCGCCAGCGGTGGGCGCGGCTGTAGCGGCGGTCGGTGAAAGGCTCCTCCGGCTGCTTGCGCCAGGCGACGGTGGCTTGATATGTGCTCATGAAAAGGCCGGTTTTTCGGGCGAAGTTGGGCAAAAATCGCAGCCCAAAGCCCGAACTTAACCTATGTGAACCCCCGTCCGCCGCCCGTGCCGCCACCTTTGCCCTGTCAATCGGAAGAAGATTGACAACGCCAGTTTTCACCTGTAAAAAGTCAAAAATTCATGTCAAACAAGACCATCTGGACCCTCGACGCGGCCCACAGCGAACTGACCTTCAAGGTCAAGCACCTCATGATTTCGAGCGTTAAGGGCAGTTTCCAAAAGTTCGACGCGCGCATCGAGAGCAACGGCGACGACTTCCGCCTCGCCTCCATCACGTCCACCGTCGATGCGGCCAGCATCTCGACCAACCAAGCCGACCGCGACGCGCACCTGCGCGGGGCCGACTTCTTCGACGCGGAAAACCACCCGACACTGACCTTCGAGGGAACCTCCTTCTCGAAAATCGACGACGAGAACTGGCGCCTCACCGGCCTCCTGACGATTCGCGGCACGAGCCGGGAAATCTCGCTCGACGTGGAGTTCGGCGGCACCGGCCGCGACCCGTGGGGGCAGGAAAAGGCGGGCTTTTCGTTCACCGGGCAAATCAGCCGCAGTGACTTCGGCCTCAACTGGAACGCCGCGCTCGAGGCGGGCGGCGTGCTCGTCAGCGACGAGGTGAAGATTTCGGGCGAGGTGCAGTTCGTCAAGCAGGCAGCCGTCGCGGCCTGACCGGGGCACTTTCTCGAAATGGAGAGGCGATGGGGGATTCCCTCCGTCGCCTCTTTTTAGTTTTGGGATAACCGGCGGCGGGCCTGGCCTCGATTTTGGCGTCCATTACACGCCGAACGTCACCGACGGAAGCCTAACCGGCTGGGCCGACCGGCCGCGACCGGGGTTCGCCGCGCGCGTCCGACTTTTTTGTGAAAACATCGGGACGCTGCCCCTCGACGCGACCGTCGGCCTGCGCCCTGACCCCGATTTTGGATTGATTTCAACCTCACCTCCGCCGACCGCGTCCGCATCACCGACCAGCTCGACACGGCACTCGACTGGCCGACCGTCCGCCACGCCGCCGCCAGCCACGCGGCGAGCGGCTTCCAACTGCTGCCCGGCGGCCTACTCGAAATCGACTTTGAAAACATCAACCTGCCCGACAGCCTCTCCGACGAGCCGGGCAGCCACGGCTTCGCGGTGTTCGCCGTGCGGCGCAAAAAGGCGTTCAACCCCACGCAGCCCGTGCCGAACTCGGCGAGGATTTACTTCGACTTCAACGAGGCCGTCGTGACGAACACCGTCCTTTCCGGCATCCGCCAGCCGACGGTCTCGACGGGGCGGGTGAGATTTTGGTGGAGAACACGGCCGGACAGGCCTGCCTTCGGCTGCTCGCGGCGGAGCTTTCGGCATCAATCGCGGTTCCGGTTGAGCGGCTGGCGGTGGGGGCTTACACCGTACGAGCGATTGGGAGAAAAGGAGAATTGATTGGAAAACTGGTTGTCCAGCGGTGAAAGCCCAGCAGGCGGCGCGTTCAGCCAACCGGTTTCCGTGCCGGTTTTCCCCAAAAAATCGCCCCCGCGTCGGCCGCCACTTTGACCGCGAGGAAGCCCCACTTGAACCAGTCGCGGTGCCAGAACATCCCGGCGAAGGCCCCGGCGAGGATGCCGACGTGGATGACGAGGCCGCGCCGGCCCATCGACTCGCCGAGCGCGGCGACCTCCTCGGGGCTGGCCGTCGGGTTGTTTTTCTTTAAAAACCGGGGCCAAAAGGAGAGGATTTGCAGCCCGACGAAGCCGAGCAAATTGAGGTCGAATAGCCGATCTTGCAGCAAAAGAATGCGCAGGTTGGCCAGCCAGTCACCGCTCGGGGCCATCGCGAACGCGCCGAGCGCGACGACGAAGACCAGCCAGACAAAGAGGAAAAAATAGCGCACCATCACCCCGCCCTCGCGGGCCAGCACATCGGTCTCCGTCTCTTTTTCGAGCAGAAGGGGGCGCAGCCGCCGCAGTTTTTTCGAGGCGAAAAAGGTCGTGACCAGCTCCTCCCACCAAAAGAGATAGAGCACGGGGAAGAACTTCCAGCCCAAAAACTGGATGCCGTAGCAGAGCATCAGGTTGGAGAGGATGGTGTAGGCAAGGCGGGCGGCTCGGTCGTTCTGCGGAATCATAAACGGTTGGTTTTCAGTCGGTTGAGGAGTGGGCAGCGGCTCCCATCTTGCTCAAAAGCTCGACGTAGCTTTTCAACTCTCGTTCCCTTTTGGCGGAATCCCAGCCCAGTTCATCGGCCAAAACCTCGGCCACGACGGGCGCGGCGGCTCGGGCGGCGGCCCAGTCGTGCTGCTCTATGCGAAGCCTCCGGGCGAGCACGTCGCGCACGGTCACCGCCATCTCCTCGCGGGCGTGGAAAACGACCTCGGCGCTGATGAAAGGGCGGTTCTCCAGAATCCTTTTTGAAAGAGAAGGCTCGGCGGTTGCCAGTTCGGCAAGGGCCGAGGCACGGCTCCCATAGGTTTGGAAAAGGTGGGTGGTCACTTCGTCGGGCAGCCCGTTGAGCGATGGCTGGCCGTTGTTGGCGTCCTCGCCAACAACCTCCGCTCCCGGCAATCGCAGCCCGCGCGTCGAACACAAAGCGTTGACTTCCAGTCTTTTACACACAAAATCGACGGCATCGGAGGCCATCAGCCGCCACGTCGTCCACTTGCCGCCGAGCAGGCTGACGAGGCCCGATTTTTCGTCGAACTCGACCTCGTGGTCGCGCAAGAGCGCGGCCGTCGAGCGGGATTTCTCACCAGAGACGAGCGGGCGGAGGCCTGCGAAACCGGCCTTCACCTGCCCGACCGTTGCCGGTTTTTGCAGGAAGCGGTTGAGGGTGTCGAGGAGGAAATCGGCTTCCTTCTTTTCCAAAAAAGGCTCGATGCCAGCCGTTTCGCCCGGTTCGGGCTGCGTGTCCGTCGTCCCGACGAGCAAGTCGCCGCCCGAAGGGATGGCGAAGACGAGCCGCCCGTCGCGCGTCTTTGGAATCAAAAGGGCCGATTTTTCATTCCCCAAAACCGAGACGGGCAGGACGATGTGCGCCCCACGCGACGGGCGGAGGCGCGGCGCGGCCGAAGGGTTTGCCATCAGGCGGAGGGCGTCGCTGGCGGGGCCGGTGCAGTTCAAGACCTGTTTCGCATTTATGGAAAATCGCTCGCCCGTCAGCGCGTCCTCGGCGAGGGCGGCGGTGATTTTGCCGGTCGGGCCTTTCTCGAAACCGTTGATTTTCAGGTAGTTGGCGGCGGCGGCTCCTTTTTCAACCGCAGAAAGCACGAGCAACAGCGCGTACCGAGCATCGTCGAACTGCCCGTCGAAATAAGCCACCGCCGAGTGCAGCGAGCGGCTGCGCAAGCCGGGCAGTTTTTCCAGGGTCTTCTTTTTGGAAAGGAACTTGGCCGACGGCAGCCGGTTGCGCAGCCCGGCGAGCCAGTCGTAGATTTTCAGCCCGGCGAAAAAATAGGCGGCCTCCACCCACGTCGCGCACGGCGTAACCAGCTCGAGCGGGCGAGCCAGGAAGGGCGCGCTGTCGAGCATCGCGCGCCGCTCGCGCAGGCCGTGGCGAACTTGTTTGAGCTGCGCGAGGTCGCCCTTTTTGACGGCCTGTTCGAGGTATCGGACGCCGCCGTGGATGAGCTTCGTGCTTTTGGAGGAGGTGGCCGAGGCCCAGTCGCCCGCCTCGACGAGGCCGACGCGCAGCCCGCGCCCGGCCGCGTCAAGCGCACAGCCCGCGCCCGACGCGCCGCCCCCGACGACGAGGACGTCGAACGAATCGGCACGGAGGCGGGCAAGCTGGTCGGCGCGGTTGGGCATCTATTTCGACTATTTTTGCCACAAAAAAAGGGGTTTCGACATGACAACCGCCACCGCCGCGCAGCCGCCGAAAAAGACGGGCCGCCAAAAGATGACTGTCGAGGAGTACATCGAGTTCGAGGAGGCCTCGGAGCTGCGGCATGAGTATCACTATGGAAAGCTTGTTGAAATGGCTGGAACGACCTCCTTCCACAACCTAATTTGCCTGCGGATCGCCTTCTTTTTCATGCAAGGCCTCCCCAAAAAGCACTTCAAGGCCTTCATGGAAAATCTCAAAGTCCAGATTCCCGGCCAAGAGACCTACTACTACCCCGACATCATGGTCGTCAACCACCCGGACGACCTCAATAGCAAGTACATCATGCGCCACCCAGTCCTCATCGCCGAAGTGCACAGCGACTCGACACGCTACGCCGACCGCAACGAGAAATGGGCCGACTACCAAAAAATCCCTTCCCTCCAATATTACCTGATGGTCGAGCCGGAGCAAATGGTCGTCGAGCTGTTCGCCCGCGACGGGAAAAAAGGCTGGACGTCGACGGTTTTCACCCGCCCGGAAGACAGCGTCGCGCTGCCCGAACTTGGCCTCTCGCTGCCGCTGGCGAGCATATACGACGAGGCCTGACGCACGGCCTTCATCGAAAAAACCGTCCCCTCCGACCCGCGAAAACCCGGCTTTCACCGAAAACCGGAAACCATCAGCCCCGTTTGCCGTCGTATGGCGACCCCGAAACGACCGACTTTCAACTCATACTGAATGACCGAATTCCTGCAACAATACCTCGGCCAAGACCTGCAAGCCGCCGGGCTGATCATTTTCAACCTCATCATCATTGAGAGCCTCCTGTCGGTCGACAACGCCGCCGTGCTCGCCACGATGGTGCTCGACCTGCCGAAGGACCAGCGCAAAAAGGCCCTCAAGTACGGCATCCTCGGCGCCTATGTCTTCCGGGGCATCTGCCTCGTCCTCGCGGAAAAAATCATAAAAATCTGGTGGCTAAAGCCGCTCGGCGGCCTCTACCTTCTGTGGCTGGCCATCGACTATTTCCGCTCGCGCAACACCCCGAAGGCCGACGACGACACCCTCAACAAGGCCGAGTCGACCATCTACCAGACTTTTTTAAAGAAACTCGGCCCCTTCTGGGCGACCGTCATTTTGGTGGAGATCATGGACCTGGCCTTCTCCATCGACAACGTGCTGGCCGTCGTGGCGTACACCGACAACATCTATTTGGTGTGGATTGGGGTGTTCATCGGCATCCTCGCCATGCGGTTCGTCGCGCAGGGTTTTGTGAAACTGATGGAGCGGTTTCCCTTTCTGGAGGTCTCGGCGTTCGTCGTCATCGGCATTTTGGGCGTGAAACTGACGGCTTCCGTCTGGTCGCACTTCCACGCCGAAAGCGCGCTGGCCCGCGCCCTCGAGAGCCACGAGGCGGACGAGGTGCTGTCCTTTTTCACGGTAGCCATCTTCTTTTTGCCGGTGCTGACGTCGTGGCTGTTCAATTTCCCGAAGAAAAACGAGGGAGGAGTCAGCGAATCTTGATGCCGAAGCTGATGTGCGCCCCGACGGCCGAGAGCGGAGTCGTGCGCGGCGCAGAATTGCCCTGCCCAAGGTAGATGGCGGCCACATTGTCCTGGTCGTTGTGGTAGAGTGCTCGCAGGTAATAGGGCTGCAGCATTAGAAAGGCCCCCTTTCCGAGCGGGATTTGCAGCGAAAGGTGCAAGCCCGCGCAGAGGCCGCCCTTCTTGTCAACCACCGAGTTGGACTGGCCGAAAAAGAGGTCTTCGTGCTTGTCGCGCAGCGTCGAGTAGGCATAGCCGCCGTCGATGCCGATGCCCAAAACCCGCGCCGGGTAGTATTCGATTTGCCCCAAGACTTGCACCAGCCGCGACGTGACCTTGTATTTGGCCGCGTTCGAGCTGATGACCGGAACGACGCCCTCCGCCCTGTAGCGGTGTCCGACCTTGGCGTAGGACAGGCCGATGCGCGTCTTCCCGCTGTGCAGCGCGCCGAAGATGTTGAAGCCCTGCGAGAGGCCGTCCTCCTCGAAGGTCTTCGTCAGCCCCGCGTTGGCCCCGTTGATGGACACCAGCAGGTCGGCGAGCTTCGGCTGCATCACGTTCGCCACGCTGTAGCCGACCGCGACGGCCGTGTAGTTGTCCTCTTGCGCTTGGGCGAAAACGGCCGTCGCGGCCATCAGGGCGAATGTCAATGCTCCTTTCATCTTCTTCTTTTTGGGCAAAAATGGGCAGGTTTCGCAATCGATGCCGCCCTTTCGCGGTCGCCATTTTCTTTTTGTCAGAGCTGGCATGACGGCTTTTCGATTTCCCGAGAAAGAACGAGGCCGGAGACGAGCGCGGCTCCGCCATGATACATTTGTGTCAGTTCAAACTTTTACTGTCGATTATCATGAAACTCCATTCTCTCGCTTTCCTAGCGTTCGCCTTTCTCCTCACGCAGCCTGTCAATGCTCAACAAGACCAGTTGGCAAAAGTCCAAACAGCATTCGTCGGCAAATGGGCAATCGACTATGCCGGTGTCAAGCCGGGAACCAAGCCGGAGGGTGTGCCCGACTATTTTTTTGAAGTGAAATCCGTGCGTGTGTACGAAGAAAGGTGGAAAAGCCAGCACTTCAAGTTCGACGGCTCCATTTACGACACCCCCATCGAGAACGGCCATATCGACTTCGTGGATGGTGTGGTGTCCTTCGGCTTCACCCAGTCTTTCGTTTCCGAGGATGCCAAAAAGACGACCAAGTCCATCTACTACACCGGCCTTCTCATTGATGGGAGGCTCACCATTCTGCAATTCGACCCGGCTAACAAGGACAGGTCTTTGTTCAGGTTCGTGGGCGAAAAGAAGAAAGGATGAGTTCACCTGACCACCGTCAGCCCGCCCTTCTTCTCGACAAACCGCCCGTCCGTCAACCGCAGCCGCGCCCGCCAGACGAAGACCGCCGGTTGCGCCTCGTCGCCCTGCCAGCGGCCGTCCCAGCCAAACGACGGGTCGTTCGGCGGGAATTTCTTGTTCGAGAAAACCAGCTCGCCCCATCTGTCGAAGACCAAAAGCTCCTCGATTTCCGCCACGCCGCCGCCCGTGTAGAGGGTGAAAAAGTCGTTCGGCGAAAGCCCCGCGCCCGGCCGGATGGCGTTCGGCGCGTAGAAATCGCGCCCGTTTTTGACGTGGACGTAAATCGCGTCCTTCCCCGAACAGCCCGCCGAGTCGGTCAGCGTGGCGATGTAGAGCAGGCTCGTCAGCGGCGCGAAAACGACCTCCGAAGGCCCGTTTTGCCAAACCTGAACCGGCGGCTGCCATGAAATCGAGGCCACCGGCCCGCCCAGCACTAGCCGCAAAGTGTCGCCCGACCAGATGGTCGCCGAGTCGATGGGCAGCGCGAAAGCGGGGTCGCCGCCCGGCCCGACGGTCGCCACAAGGCTGTCGCGGCAGCCGTTCGCGTCCTCGATTTCAACAGGGTAGTCGCCCGCCTTCAGCCCGGTGAACTTGCTTTGAAAACCGAAGCCCCGGCCGTCGAAGTTGAACAGATACGGCACAACCCCGCCGCCGACCGGTCCGAGCGAAACAGCCCCGTTCGCCTCGCCCGCACAGCGCACATCGACCACCGAAAACTGGCTGGCCAGCGGCTGCGGCTCGCCCAAAAACCCGCTGGCAGAGGCCGTGCAGCCGTTCGCGTCCGTCAGCGTGACGGAGAGCGGCCCGGCGGGCAGGTCGTTCGCGATTTGACCGGCCCCTCCCCCACTCCACGCGAAATTCACGGGCGGTTTCCCGTTTTGGAAAACGGCCTCGGCCTTCCCGTCCAAGCCGCCCGCGCAGCGCACAGCGAAGCCGCCAAAATCGCTCAACACGTTGATTTTCAATGAAATAGCCGCCGGTTCGTCGACGACGAGACTGGCCTGAACCGCCGTTGCGCCGCCCGCCGTCGTGACCGTCAGCGAGTAGTTTCCGGGCGGCAGGCCGGTCAAAACGACCGCCTGCCCGAGGGCCGGGATTGGGCCGCTGCCGGTCGCGCCGGTCGCGGTTTCCTTCCACGAATAGGTCATCGGCAGGCCGCCCGCCGTCGCCGTCAGGGTGAGTTTTCCATCGGAGCCGCCGTTGCAGCCGACGGGGCTGGCGGTCGCCAAAAAGCTCGGGGCACAGCCCGTCAAATCGAGCGTCGTCGTGGTGATGACGAGCGAGTCGCAGCCCGCCGCGTTCTTCAACAGTTTTTGGGAAACACCGACCGCTGCTGGGTCGCAAGTCAAAGCAGAAATCAGCGTCGTGTCAACCGCGTTTTGGTCGAAAGTTGTCGTCGTCACCACGAGGCTGTCGCAGCCGAGCGTGGTTTTCAAAAAGACCGTGTCCACCCCGACCGCCGCCGGGTTGCAGCTTTTTGCGGTCAAAAACTGGGTTTTGGAAGGCGAAAGCGTCGTCGTCGTGATGACGAGCGAGTCGCAGCCCGCCGCGTTCTTCAACAGTTTCTGTGAAATCCCCACAGCCAGCGGGTCGCAGCTCTTGGCCGAAAGCAGCGTCGTGTCAACCGCGTTTTGGTCGAAAATTGTCGTCGTCACCAGCAGGCTGTCGCAGCCGAGGGCGGTTTTCAGGAAGACCGTGTCGACCCCGACGGCCGACGGGTTGCAGCTTTTCTTCGTGAAATTTTGGGTGAAACTCGGAGCCAGCGTCGTCGTCGTGATGACCAGCGAGTCGCAGCCCGCCGCGTTCTTCAACAGTTTTTGGGAAATCCCGACGGCCAGCGGGTCGCAGCTTTTTTTCGAGAGCTTCGTCGTGTCGGCCGCGCTCGCGTCGAAGGTGGTCGTCGTCACCAGCAGGCTGTCGCAGCCAAAGACGGTTTTGAGGAACACCGTGTCCACGCCGACAGCCGCCGGGTTGCAGCTTTTCTTCGTGAAATTCTGGGTGAAACTCGGGGCCAGCGTCGTCGTCGTGATGACGAGCGAGTCGCAGCCCGCCGCGTTCTTCAAAAGTTTTTGGACCGAGCCGACGGCCGACGGGTCGCAGGTTTTCACCGAAAGCTGTGTCGTGTCAATCGCCGCCGCGTCGAACGTGGTCGTCGTCACGAGCAGGCTGTCGCAGCCGAACAGCGTTTTCAAAAAGACCGTGTCGACCCCGACGGCCGACGGGTCGCAGCTTTTCTTGCTGAATTTTTGGAGGAAGGACGGCGCGAGCGTCGTCGTCGTGATGACGAGCGAATCGCAAAGTTTTACGGTTTGCAGTAAAACCGTGTCCACGCCGACGGCCGACGGGTCGCAGGATTTTTTGGTCAAAAAGGTCTTCGCCGCCGCCGCGCCCGCCGGGATGCCGACCGTCGCCGACGACGAGCAGCCCGCCGCGTCGGTCGCCGTGACGAAATAGGTTCCGGCCGGGAGGCCCGTGCGCGTCGCGCCGCCCGTGCCCGGTTGGGTTCCCCAACTGAAGGTGACGGCCCCCGTGCCGCCCGTCGCGGCGACGGTCGCGGAGCCGTTCGACTGGCCGCAGTCGTCCGGTTTCACGGACAAAACCTGGACGGTTGGCGCGTTCGTGCTGCCGACGGTCGCTGATTCGACGATGGTGCAGCCCGCCGCGTCGGTCACGGTGAGGAAGTAGCTGCCCGCCAGAAGGCCGGTGCGCGGGTTCTGCCCGGTGCCGGGGGCCGCGCCCCAGTTGGCGGTGAAAGGCCCGGTTCCGCTCGTTGCCGTGAAACTGACCGAGCCGTTCGCCGAGCCGCAGCCCGCCGGTTGCGTCGAGATTTGAACGGCGACCGCCGCCGAGGCATCAACCGTCGCGGAGGCCGTCGCGGTGCAGCCCGCCGCGTCGGTTATCGTTGTTGAATAAGTCCCGGCGGGCAGGCCGGTGCGCGGGTTTTGGCCGGTTCCGGGGGCGGTGCCCCAATTGAAAGTGAGGCCGCCCGAGCCGTTTTGGCTTTGAATCGAGACCTGCCCGTTCGCCAGCCCGCAGGTCGTCGCGGTGGCCGTCGCCGTCGCCGCGAGGGCGGGATTTCCCGAAATTTGAACAGAGATGGAGGTCGAACAGCCGTTCCCGCCCGTCACCGTCACGAGGTAGTTGCCCGCCGGGAGGCCGGTGCGGGGGTTCGAGCCGAGGCCGGGCGCGGTGCCCCAGTCGATGGCATAGGGCGTCGTGCCCCCGCCGATGGTCAGGCTGGCCGAGCCGTTGGCATTGCCACAGGTCGCGGCGGTTTCCGTTGCCGTGACCGTCGGCGCCCCCGGCGCGTTGACCGTCGCGGAGGCTTCCGTCGAGCAGCCCGCCGCGTCGGTTATGGTCACTGAAAAAGTCCCGGCGGGCAGCGAGGTGCGCGGGTTTCCGCCGAATCCGGGCTGGCTTCCCCAATCGAAATTGAGCGGCAAAGAGCCGCCGGTCGGGACGACTGAAATCTGCCCCGTGTTCCCGCCGCAGGTCGTCGGGGTTCCGGTCGCCGTCGCGGTCGGCCCGGCGGGCGATGGGTTCACGGTCGCCGAGGCCGTC
The DNA here is from genome assembly GCA_044227705.1 of Saprospiraceae bacterium. Classification (GTDB taxonomy): domain Bacteria; phylum Bacteroidota; class Bacteroidia; order Chitinophagales; family Saprospiraceae; genus JANOQP01. The sequence continues at coordinate 1,593 of JBGAWE010000121.1, read as the reverse complement.
GCCGAACAGTTGGCATTTGCCGAAACGGTCACGGAGAAAGTCCCCGCCGGCAAGCCGGTGCGCGGGTTCGAGCCGAGGCCGGGGGCCGCGCCCCAATTGTAAACCAGCGGCCCCGCCCCTCCGCCGGTCGGCTGGATGGCGATTTCGCCGTTCGATTTTCCGCAAGTCGTCGCCGTCGCCGAGGCGGTCAAAAGGAGGGAATCCTGCTCGATTTCTGCCGCTTTGATGACGGTGCAGCCGTTCGCGTCCGTCACCGTCGCCACAAAGGTGCCGGGCGGGAGGGCGGTGCGCGGGTTCGTGCCGCTGCCCGGCTGGCCGCCCCAATCGAACAGGAACGGCGGCTTCCCGCCCGCGACGGTCATCGAAACCTGCCCGTCCGACGCGCCGCAACCGGCGTTCGTGATGGTCGAGTTGATGGCAGGCTCGCCCGTCGGGAGGATGGTGAAAAAGGCCGTCGCCTCGCACCCATTCCCGTCGACGACGGTCACTTGATAGTTGCCGACGGGCAGTTTCGTGCGCGGGTTTTGGCCCGTTCCCGGCTGGCTGCCCCATTGAAATTGGAAAACATCGACCCCCGAAATCGGCTGGACGAACGCCTGCCCGTCCGCCAGCCCGCAGGTCGCGGCGGTCAGCGAGAAGGTCGCGCCGGTCACGAACGGGTCGGCCTTGATTTCGGTCGGCTGGCTGGCCATCGTGCAGCCGTTCGCGTCGGTCACGGTCACGACGTAGCTGCCGGCGGGGAGGCCGTAGCGCGGGTTCGGGCCGTTGCCCGGTTGGCCGCCCCAGTTGTACGAATACGGGGCTGCTCCGCCGGTCGGGGCGACGGTTATTCGGCCGTTCTGCTGGCCGCAGCTCGCGTCCTGCGGGTCGGCCGCCACGTCGGAGAGAGCGGGTGTGTCGCCTATCAAGACGTTGAAATCCGTCGTGCAACCGGCCGCGTCGGTCACGGTCACGGGCCAGTTGCCGGAGGCGATGCCGGTGCGCGGGTTGGTGCCGGTGCCGGGGGCTGCGCCCCAATTTATCGAGTAGGGAGTCGTGCCGCCGCCGATGCCGAGAGAGGCCTCGCCGTTCGGCAAACCACACTTCGCCGTCGTCAGATTTGAAAAAAGCAGGCTCGGCCCGCCCGGCGAGTCGACCGTCGCGGAGGCCGTCGCCGAACAGCCGTTCGCGTCACTGACGGTCGCGGTGTAGCTGCCGGCCGGGAGGGCCAAACGGGGGTTGCTGCCCGCGCCGAGCTGGCTGCCCCAGTTGATGGCATACGGCCCAGTGCCGCTTGTGATGTTGAGTGAAATCTGCCCGTTGTTCTGCCCGCAGCTCGCGGCGGTCGCCGTCGCCGTGACGTTCGGGTTCGGCGACTGGCCGACGGTCATGTTCGAGACAACGGTGCAGCCCGCCGCGTCCGTCACCGTCGCGGAATACGGCCCGGAGGGCAGGTTTTGACGGGGATTTGAACCGGAACCGGGGGCACTTCCCCAATCTATCGAAAAAGGCGATGTCCCGCCCGAGATGGTCAAAGTGGCCGAGCCGGTCGGGTTTCCGCAGCCAGAGGCCATCGTCACCGCCCCTACGGTCGGTGGGATGGGGGCGAGAACC
>JBGAWE010000120.1:0-13805 GCA_044227705.1 Saprospiraceae bacterium | reverse complement strand
GGCGGCTCGACCTACAACTCGCCCGTCGACCCGACGGACTACAACTCGCACGTCAACCAGACGGAGATAACCGACTACAACAACTACCGCCTCCGCCCCTACCACCGCCTTGACTGGGGCTTCGACTTCGTCAGAAAGAAGAGGCATTGGGAGCGGACATGGTCGTTCGGTGCCTACAACTCCTACAGCCGCCGCAACCCGTTCTTCATCTACCTCGACTCGAAGGTGACACAGGTCGCGCCGAACCAGTACGAGGACCAGAAGACCTTCAAGCAGGTGAGCCTCTTCCCCATCATCCCGTATGTGTCCTACGGGTTCAAGTTTTGACCAGTCCCAACCTTTAAGAAAATGAGCTTTCCAAAAACAACTGCCGCCGCCGTCCTCGGCCTCGCGCTCCTCGCCTCCTGCGAGCAGGTCATCACCGTCGACCCGCCGGAATATGAAAGGAAACTCGTCGTCGACTGCTTTCAGGACGATGCCGATTCGTCCATCCGCGTCGCCGTCCAGCGCAACATCGGCGTGCTGGAAAACCTGCCCGACTCTGCCTACAGTGTGCGAGGGGCGAAAGTCGAATGGCTCGAGAGCGGCACCGTCGTCCACACGATGACCACCGACGACTTCAACGCGCCCCCGCCCGGCCAACAGGACTACCGCTTTTGGCGCTACTATGGCGTGAACGCGAGTGCGCCGCTCCTAACACCGGGCAAGACCTATGAAATCCGCGTCTCGCACCCCGATTTCCCGAGCGTTTCCGCCGTGCAGGTGGCGCCCTTCCCGCCCAAAATCGACGGAGTCACGGTCAAAATCGACTCGACGACAGGGGGAAGCCAGAACAGCATCGCCACTTTTTCCATCACCATCGACGACCCGGGGACGGAGAAGAACTATTACGAAATCCAACTGCGCGATGTCAACACGCAGTACCCGGCCTACCTCTCGACCGACGACCCGAACGCTCGATACGGCATCCGCGACGACCGCATCATCGTCGACGACGAGCTTTTCAACGGAAAGAAGCACACCATCCGCGTCTCGAAGGACTTCTACGGCGAGGACGAATGGGCGGTGACGGTGCGCTCGGTGACTTACGATTGGTACAAGTTCGGCCAGACCGCGCGGGCGAACGAGGAGTCGAGCTACAACCCGTTCGCCAGCCCGGTGCGAGTGCACACGAACGTGGAGGGCGGTCTCGGGCTGTTTGGCCTCGCCGGGAAATCGGAGGTCATCGTCACGCCGTAGACGCAAAATTTTGCGTCTCTACACAACGCGATTTGAGACAGATGAAAGTCGGCATCACAGGCGGCATCGGGGCGGGGAAGACGACCGTCTGCCGCATTTTTGAAAGCCTCGGCATCCCCGTCTACTATGCCGACGAGCGGGCCAAGTGGTTGATGGTCAACGACTTGCGGCTGGTTTCTTCCATCAAAGACCTGTTCGGCGACAAAGCCTACCTGCCCGACGGCTCGCTCGACCGGGGGCTGATTTCGTCCATCGTTTTTTCAAAAAAGGAGAAGCTCGACGCGCTGAACGCGGCCGTCCACCCGGCCGTCTTTCGCGATTGGGAGGCCTGGGAAAACGAGCAAAAAGGCGCGGCTTACACGCTGCGCGAGGCCGCGCTTTTGGTCGAAACGGGGACGCACCGGTTTTTGGACAAGCTCATCGTCGTGACCGCGCCTTTGGAATTGAGAATCGCCCGGGTGATGGAGCGCGACGGGGTTTCGCGCGGAGCCGTCGAAGCTCGGATCGCCCGGCAGTTGCCGGAGGAGGAGAAGGTTCGGCTGGCCGATTTTGTTGTCAAAAACGACGGGGAGGAGAGCCTCGTCCAGCAGGTTTGGGCAACTCACCGGTCAATTCTCGAAGCGAGCTAAGCGGCCGTTGAAGGCGAGACGCCAACAACGGCCAATTCGCGTTCGCCATTCTTCAACCAAAAAATACCTTCGCCACTCTAATTTTCAACGAACGGAAAGACATGGCGACCAAAAAAGCTCCCGCGGCCGACTCCAATGGCATGACGCACGACCCGCACCACCACTGGATTTTCAGCCAAAAAGCGCCGAAGACGAAGATGCCGCGCGAGACCCACCTCCACTGGCTGGAGATGATGCACCGGATCCGCGAGTTCGAGGACAGGGGCTACGAGGAGAAGCTCAACGGCAACGTCAACGGCTTTTACCACGCCTACAACGGGCAGGAGGCCATCGCCTGCGGCCTCTGGTCGGCCCTGCGGCCGGAGGACTGCATCGTCACCGCCTACCGCCAGCACGGCATCGCGCTCATGCGCGGCATGACGAGCCGCGAGCTGATGGCCGAGCTTTTCGGCAAAATCACCGGTTCGCAAAAAGGGAAGGGCGGCTCGATGCACTTCTTCAGCCGCCCGCTCAACTATTTCGGCGGCAACGGCATAGTCGGGGCGCAGATCGGGGTCGGCACCGGCATCGGCTTCGCCGAAAAATACAAGGGCACCGACAACCTCTGCGTTGCCATGTTCGGCGACGGCGCGGCGCGGCAGGGCATCCTGCTCGAGTCGTTCAACATCGCCATGACGTGGAAGTTGCCCGTCATCTACATCTGCGAGAACAACGGCTACGCGATGGGCACGAGCGTCGAGCGAACGTCGAACGTCATCGACATCTACACCCTCGGCGAGTCGTTCGACATGCCGGGCAAGCCGGTCAACGGCATGGACCCGGTGGCCGTCCACGAGGCGCTCACGGAGGCGGCCGCGCATGTCCGCGCGGGCAACGGCCCCATCTTGTTGGAGATAAAAACCTACCGCTTCCGGGGCCACTCGACCTCCGACGCGGCCCTCTACCGCACGAAGGAGGAGCTGCGGATGTACCAGGAAATCGACCCGATAAAGAAGCTCGAAAAGAAGATGCTCGACGAGAAACTGGCCACCGAGGCCGACATCGAGGCCGTCAAAGAGCGCATCGCGGCCGAAATCGAGGACGCCGTGGAGTTCGCGCTCTCCTCGCCGCTGCCCGACGCGAGCGAGCTTTTCACCGACAACTACTCGGAGGAGTATCCCTTCCTCATGGATTGAACGGCGAATGGCAAACGAAAAAGGCCGCACCCGGTTTCGGGTGCGGCCTTTTTCGTTTGCCGCCGGCCGCGCTCAAACCGTGCAGATTTTCACGGCCTCCCGCAGCGAGGCGATCTTGTCCTCTTTGACCGGGATGAACTCCTGCGCCACGAAGTACGAGAAGTCGCTCTCGGCGATGGCGCGCATGATGGCGGGGTAGTTCAGTTCCTGCGAGTCGTCGATTTCGTGGCGGCCGGGGACACCCGCCGTGTGGAAGTGGCCGAGGTACTGGCCCTGCTCGCGGATGGTTCGGATGACGTCGCCCTCCATGATCTGCATGTGGTAGATGTCGTAGAGGAGCCGAAAGTTGTTCGAGCCGAGCAACTGGCAGAGCTTCACGCCCCAGGCCGTCCGGTCGCACTGGTAGTCGTGGTGGTCGACCTTTGAGTTGAGCAGCTCCATCATCAGCGTAACCCCTTCTCTTTCAGCGAGTTGGATGATTTTCCCAAGACCCTCTGCGCACATCTGCAGGCCGCGGTCGTCGTCGATGCCGTTGCGGTTGCCGCTGAAGCAGATGACGTTGGTGAACCCAGATGCCGCCGCCTGCGGGATGAGCCTTTGGTAGAACTCGACGAGGTTCGCATGGTTGTCGGGGTTGTTCCAGCCGACGCGCAGGTAGTCCTTCAGCCCCTCGGGCGAGACCATCGAGCCGTGCATCCCCATCTTTTTCAAGGTGTCGAACTCGCTCGGCCCGACGAGGTCGATGGCCTCCAGCCCGATCTCCTTGCCAACGCGGCAGAGGTCTTCGATGGGCATGTCCTGATAACACCAGCGGCAGACCGAGTGGCGGATTTTTTTCTTCGAGAAGCTGTCCATGCGCCGATCGGCGGCGTCGAGTCGGGCGGAGAGGTTGGTGGCGACCGCCGCGAGGGCGGTGTTCTTGATGAAGGTGCGGCGAGAGGCCATGACGGTTGCGTTTGAAAAAGTGGAGGAGGGTGGGGTAGTGGAGGCAAAGCTACTTTTTTGCCAATGCGAAAGGCCCAACAGTTGACGGCCCATCGTTCACCGGTCGCCGCTCAAAAGCCGGTATCCCACCCCTTTCAGCGTCAAAATCTCGACGCGCGGGTCGGCCCGCAGGTGCTCGCGCAGCTTGGTGACGTAGACGTCGAGGGTACGCGAGTTGAAAAAGGAGTCGTTCCCCCAAACCCGGTCGAGGATTTCCTTCCGCCCGACCGCCTGACCGGGCCGCTCGGCCAGCATCAACAGGATTTCGGACTCGCGGTGCGAGAGACGCCGGGTTTGCCCGTCAAGGGTCAACTCCTGCCGGATCGAGGAGAAGGAGAAGCCGCCAATCGGAAGGTCGATGGCGGGAGAGGTGTTCCCTTTAGGGTTGATTTTCAACAAGTTGTGGATGCGGACAATCAGTTCCTCCAAGCTGAACGGCTTGCGGACGTAGTCGTTGCCGCCCGACGAGAAGCCTTCCAAAACGTCCTCCGTTTGCGTCTTCGCCGTCAAAAAGATGATGGGAACCGACGGGTCTTTCGCCCGGATTTGCCGCCCGACCGAGAAGCCGTCGAGCTTCGGGAGCATCACGTCGAGCACACAGAGATCGGGATGAAATTCATCATAAGCTGCTGCTGCCCGCTCTCCGTCCGTCAGCCAATGCACCTCAAATTGCCGCGTTTCGAGCGACTCGCGGACGATTTTGCCGAGAAACGGTTCGTCTTCGAGGTAGAGAAGTTTGATTTTACCCATTGATTTCCACAAAAAAAGAACTGCCCTCCGCCCAAATCTGCCCGCCGTGCAACCGGACGACCTCCGCCGCGTAGGCCAGCCCGAGTCCATGCCCTTTCACGTCATGCCGGGCACCGGTCGGGACACGGAAGAACTTCTCAAAGACCCTTTCCCGGAATTCGGGCGGCACGCCGGGTCCGTTGTCGGCGACTTCGAGGAGGAGGCTGCCGAGGCTGGTTTGGGTCAGTTTTATCAAGATTTTTGGCAGTAAGCCGCTGTATTTTAATGCGTTGTCGAGCAAATTGAACACCACGCCGGACAGGTGGAGCGAGTCGCCCACCGACTCGAAGCCGTCGCCAAAGGTTTGAAAATCGACGGTCGCGCCGCTCTTTTCAATCTGTAGCCGCATGGCGGCCAGCACCTCCTCGACCATTTTTTTGAAATCAAAAGCGGCCATCCTGACCGGCACCGCCCCCCGCTCGAACTGCGCCACGCCCAGCACCTTGTCGACGAGCAGGGAGAGCCGGTTCAGTTCCGAGCGCGAGATGTCGAGGTATTCGCGGGTTCGGCCGGGGTCGGCCATCGCGTCGAAACCGCCGAGCGCCTCGAGCGCGACGCTGACGGTCGCGACCGGCGTCTTCAGTTCGTGGCTGATGTTTTGCAGGAGGTCGTTTTTGAGCGCGAGCAGCTTTTTCTGCGCTGCCAGGCTGCGCGAAATCGACCAAAAAGCCGCCGTCACGAGGCCGAACACGACGAGCGAGAACAGGATGCTCGCCCACATTTTTTTCAGCAAAAACCATTGATAATCACCGACTTGTGCCGTGAATCGCTCGCCCGAGGCGAGGTCGGTGTAGCTGCCAGCGGTCAGGTTTGAGCGGATTTCGAGCGTGTCACCTGAGCGCGCGACCCAGTGCGCGACGGTCAGCCCGGCCGAGCCGAGCGCGCTGTCAAAATTGGCGGTGAGCTGCGGGAGGAAGCCCTCTTTTTTCAGCACGATGCTGGTCGAGTCCGCCTTCCCGTCCATTTTGACGACCATCGCGAGGGAGCCGCTCATCTCGGCTGGGCCTTTCTTCGGGCCGTGCCGGTCGACGCGGATTTCGACCCGTCGGTGCGTGTCGCGGGCGGCCACGCACCGGTCGTCGAAGAAGGCGACGACCGCGACGGAGTCGTTTCCCATCGGCAAAACGGGCGGCGCCGTGGGCATCGAATCTGGCAAAAAGGCCCGCCGCTTGACGAGTTTTTCGAGCGCGTCGCCCTCTATTTCGCGGACGGCGCCGATGAACAGGTAGCCCGCCTCCTTTGCCAGTGCGTCGCGCTCGCCGTCGTAGGTCATCTTTAAAAACAGCCCGAGAAAGGCGGCGAGCAGCACGAGGCTGGCAACCATCAATATGTTCGGCAAACTGTCGCGGCGCGGTTTCATCGCCACAAAACTAGGAGGCCGGGCGGTGCGGCAGACGGCGGTTAACCTTGTTTAACCTTGCTCAAAGCTTGTTTAACCCGCCCTTCACGGCCCCTCCGCATAGGTTTGCCGCCATGTTTCACCAATCAATCTTTCAACAGATGAAGTTCGCAACCACGCTCGCGGCGGCCATGCTGCCGCTCCTCCTTTGGGCCAATCGACCTCCGGCGAGGTCAGCTACACCGAGGCCGTCAAGCTCCACATCGACCTTCCCGAGGGCGACGAGGCGATGAAAAAAATGCTCCCGACGGAGCAGAAATCGCAGAAGACCCTCCTTTTCAACGAAAAGGCCGCCCTCTACCGCAACGCCGGAAAGGGGGACAACGGCGACCTCAACCTCCGCCACGAGGACGAGGGCAACGACGTCAACATCGTCATCAAGGTGCCCGAGGTCACGCAGTTCACCGACCTCGAAACGGGCCGCTGGCTGCGGGCGGAGGAGTTCTTCGGCCGCGACTTCCTCATCACCGGGGGCGAGAAAAAACCGTCCTGGAAACTGACCGGCGAACAGAAAAAACTGGGCGACTACGTCTGCCAAAAAGCTGTTTTGAAAGACACCGCCCAAAACGTCGTCGCGTGGTTCACGCCGCAAATCGCGGTCGGCGCGGGGCCGGGCAAGTTCGCCGGGCTGCCCGGCCTCATCCTCGAACTGGAGATGGACGGCGGCGACCGCACCATCAAGGCCACGAAGGTCGATCTGCGGCCCGTCGCCGATGCCGACCTGCCGAAGCCGTCGAAAGGGAAGAAGGTCAGCGAGGCCGAGTTTGAAAAAATCCGCGACGAGAAGATGAAGGAGATGGGCGCAGAGACCGGCGGAAAGCCGGGGCAGATGCGGATGATCATCAAGACCGAGCGGAACTGACCTGAACGTGAAGGACCCGGTTCAAAACTCTTTTCTCATGAAAAATTCAACCATGCCGTTCGCCAGGCTCCTCTGGCCGCTGGCCGTTTTCCTATTGCCCTCGGCAATTTTCGCTCAAAAAGCCGCCCTTCGCGGCTCCGTCGCCGATGCCAGCGGCGCGAGCCTGCCCGGCGCGACGGTCGTCCTGATGTCCGAAAAAGACTCGGTCATGGTCGCCTTCGCGCTGACCGACGCGGCTGGGAAATTCACGCTGAAAGCCGCCGCGCCCGGCAGTTTTATTTTGCAAACAACCTATCTCGGCTTCGAGGCAGACTGGAAAAAGGTCGATGTCCAGCCCGGCCTCGCCGAGCTGGATTTGGGCAAAACCACCCTCTCGGCCAATGCCGCGACGCTCAAATCCGTCGAGATCATGGGCGAACGCGACCCGATGCGGCTCAACCGCGACACCGTCGAGTACAACGCCGCCGCCTATAAAACACGCCCGGCCGATGCCGTCGAAGACCTGTTGAAAAAGCTGCCCGGCATCGAGGTCGAGCGCGACGGGACCGTCAAGGCCGGCGGCGAGAAGGTGCAAAACGTGCTGGTCGACGGCAAGGAGTTCTTCGGCAAGGACACCCGCCTCGCCACGAAGAATTTGCCCGCCGACGCCGTCGACCGTGTCCAGGTCTTCGACAAAAAATCGGACATGGCCGAGTTCACCGGCATCGCCGACGGGCAGGACGAGCGGACCATCAACCTTAAGCTCAAACCTGGAAAGCACGCCGGACATTTCGGAAAAGCCGACGCGGGCGGCGGCACCGACGAGCGCTTTTCGGGCCGCGCCAACCTCAACCGGTTCTCGCCGCGCACCCGGATTTCGGGCATCGGGCTGGGCAACAACGTCAACGAGCAGGGCTTCTCCTTCGACGAGTACCTCGATTTCATGGGCGGCATCGGCGCGTTCATGTCGGGCGGCGGGCGCGTAGAGATTTCCGACGACGAGGCGGGCGGCCTTCCCATCGGCGACGGCAGCGGCATCGCTGGCATCCAGACGACGGCCGCCGCCGGACTGAACCTCACCCACGATTTTTCAAAAGGCAAGGAACTGGCCGCCAGCTACTTCTTCAACCGCCTCGAAAACAACCTGCGCACCGACAGCCGGACCGACAACTTCCTGCCCGGCGGCCTCTTTTCGAACACGGATTCTGGCAGCCGCGACAGTCGAAACGGCTCGCACCGGCTCAATTTCTCGTTCAAGAACAGCATTGACAGCTTTCAGCGGCTCACGCTGCGGGCCGACGCGGGGCTTTCCGACAACTTCCTCCGAAGCCGCTCGGCAGCCGAGACCTTCGGCACCGACGGCTTCCTCGAAAACACGAACGACCGCCGCTATTCAGCCGACGGCTCGAACTGGCATGCTCGCTCGTCGCTCACCTATCGGCGGCGGTTTCGGCAGCCGGGTCGGTCGGTCGTGGCTTCGCTTTCCGGCAAAATCTCGGACAGGGGGCAGGCCGGTCGGCTCTTTTCGGAATTCAGCATCCCGACCAGCTCGGCCGCGCCCGACACCATCAGCCAGCGGCAGGAAGCCGACGAGACGAACCGTGAACTCGGCCTGAACCTCGCATGGACGGAGCCGCTCGGCCGTCGGCAATACCTCAAGTTCGAGGCGAGCCGACAGTATTCGTCCAATCAAAACAGGAAAGACTTTTTCGACCTCGCGGCGAGCGGCGAGGTGTTCAACCCGTTGATTTCCAACGACTTCCGCCGGAACCTCATCGCCGACCGGGCGGGCGCGGCCTACCTCCTCAACCGGCGCGGGCTGAACTTGACGGCCGCCGCCGACTTCCAAAACTCGCGCCTGGTCGGCTCGACGGACAAGCTGCCCGAGGGCATCCGCGCAAACTGGTCGCGGCTGCTGCCGAGCCTCTTTTTGGAAAAAGAACTCCGCCAGCAAAGCCGCCTGACGCTCAACTACACGACCGACCTGCGCGAACCGGCCCTCCAGCGACTGCAGCCGGTGGCCGACAACTCCGACCCGCTCGACGTGTTCACCGGCAATCCGAATTTGAAACCCGAGTACGTCCACGAGGCACGGCTGGGCTGGTTCAAGTACGACCAGTTCACGTTCACGACCATCTTCGCCAGCCTGAACGGGAGCTTTGTGAAAGACAAAATCCAGAACTCGACGACCGTCGACGACCTGCTGCGCCGCTCGACCTCGCCGGTAAACACGCCGGGCGAGTGGCGGGTTCGGGGCAATTTCCAGTTCGGCACGCCCATCCGGCCGCTGCGGATTTCCACTAAAATCAAGTTGAACAGCACATTGACGAGCGGGCAGCTCTTCGTCAACTCCGAAAAAAACCAGGTCGTGCGCCGCCGCGACGCGGTTGATTTTTCCATCGAAAACAGGCGAAAACAAAAAATTGACGCACTCCTCGGCGGCCGCCTCGCCCACAACACCGCCCGCTGGTCAAGCTCCGGCAACCTCAACCGCGACTACACCGACACGGGAATTTACTCGGAGCTGGCCATCACCCCGAGCGACGACTGGCTCCTCGACTCAAAATTCGACTGCGCGTTTTACTCGGCGGCGACCTTCGGAGAAAGGGCCATCGTGCCGCTCTGGCAGGCGGGCGTCACGCGGTATTTTCTCAAAAACAAAAAGGGCCGCCTCCGCCTCTCCGCCGTCAACCTGCTCAACCGCGACCTCGGCATCCGCCGCTCGAGCGAGCTGAACGCCGTGCGGCAGGAGCGGGTGAACACGGTCGGGAGGTACTTCTTGTTGAGTTTTGGGTACGCGATTTCGGGGTTTGAGAAGGACGCGGGCGGTATCCAGATTAAAGTCGAGGATTGAAAGGCGCACGGTTAAACACGGATTGGATGCGGATTTCTGTGTTCATCCGTGTCCAATCCGTGTGAATCCGTGCGCCATCGAATCTTTACTGCATGACCGCCTTCCCCGCTTCGAGGTCTTTCACCATTCCCTGAAGGCTTGTCCGGTTCTGGTCGTCGGGCGCCTGCGCGAGGGCGAGGCGGGCGTGTTCGAGCGCCTTTTTGAGGTCGCCGGTGGCGGAATATCCTCGGGCGAGGCCGACGTGGGTGGGCCACTTGTCGCCGTTCTTCTCGAAGTTTTTCTGGAAAATGGCCAGTGCCTCGGCAGGTTTCTTCTCGGCGATGAGCTGGCGGCCGTAGCCGTGCAGCTCGAAGATGGTGGCGAGGTCGTAAGCCTTTGCCATCATGTCGGCGGCCTCTTTGTCGCGGCCCATTTTCGTGAGCATCTTCGATTTCATGGAATAAAGCGGGAAGTCGGGCCTGCCGCCGACCGCCGGGTCGCTGGCGCCCATAGCCCAGTCGAAGCCCTGTTGGAGGTTGGCGTCGTGGTCGAGGCACCACTTGGCAGCCTGTTTCATGGAGGTCGGGTCGAAGCCAGCCGCGCCCGTCATCTCGTGACGCAGCGAGGCGACGACCGTCTCGTTGAGGTCGACCTCCACGCGGAAGGGGATGCGCCACCGCTCCCATTCGAGGGTGACGGTGGCTGAGTTCTCGCCCGTCGGCAGGATTTGGTAGGCGAGCCACTCGCGGCTCTCGGGCAGGTTTTTCTGCTGGCGGACGGTGGCCCGGAGCGCGTCTTCTTCTTGTTTATAGAAAAAACTGCCCCACGCCGAACTGTTCTTGGAGAAGATGATGGTGCATTCGTCGGCTTCGAGGGCGATGAAGAAGTTGTACTTCCCGGCGGCCAGCGGCTTGCCCTCGATTTTCACGTCGGTCGAAAAGGAAATAACAGTCGCCTCGTTGGCCCCGGCCCGCCACGGGGCGGCCTTCGTGGTGCCGAAGCCGAGGTCTATGAAGCCGTAGTGGGCGACGTTCGTGCCCCAGATTTTGCCCTCGCGGCCCTTCACGCCGGGCGCGTCGTAGGTGATGGTCACATCGGTGATGCCGATTTGCTGGCTGACGGAGCATTTCTTGTTGCCGCCGTCAGGCGGGAGCGTGAGGCGCTGGGCGGCTGCTTTTTGGGAGAGGAGGATGGAAAAAAGGGGGACGAGCGCAAGTGCAAGTCTTTTCATGTCGAGAACATTTTGGTGAAGAATTCCACCAAAAACGCGTCAATGCAGGGCTGTTTCTGGAAAATCTGACCAAGAAGGCAGGCGGTGGGCCTCAACAACAGGAATGCCACAGCGAACGGTAGCGGCCTGCCTCGCGAGCGAACATGTTCGGTCAGACCTTTTTCTTGAAAACCAACTCGTACACCACCGCCCCGACCCCGACCACAATCAGCCCGGCCCACGCCTGTTTCGGCTGCCCGACGAGCGTGTAGGCCAAAAACCAGCCCACCAAAACGAGGAACACCAGCGGCGTGAGCGGGTAGAGGTTTGTCCGATAGGGGCGCGTCGCGTCGGGCATTTTTTTGCGGAAAACAAAGATGGAGAGGGCGACGAACCACGTCCCGACGAAGTCGATGAAGGTGACATAGCCCATCAAATCGCTGAACTTCCCCCAAAAAAAGAGGAGGAAGGCCGCCCAGACGAACTGGATGAGGATGGCGTTGACGGGAGTCCGCCAGCGGGGGTGGACGCGGGCGATGCCTTTGAAGAACAGCCCATCGACCGCCATCGCGTGGTAGATGCGCGGCGCGGAGAGGAAATAAATCCCCATCGAGCCAAAGGTCGACACGGCGATGAGCGCGGCCACCAGCCTGCCGCCCCACGGGAAGGCCCCGCCGATGGCGTCGGCCGCGACGGTCTGCGACTCGCCGAGCCGGTCGACGGGCAGCAGGCGCAGGTAGGCGGCGTTGCAAAGCAGGTAGGCGACCGTGATGATGAGGGCGCCGAAGACCATCGCCCGGGGGACGTTGCGCTGAGGGTTCTGCGTCTCGCCCGAGAGGAAACTGGCGTGGTGCCAGCCACCGAAGCTCCACATCACGCCCATGAAGGCGGCGGCGAAGGCTGAAACCAGGCTGGCCGGTCGGTCCAAATAAGCGGTGTCGATGACGGCCATCCTTTCCGGCGGCGCGGCGAAAAGGAAGCCGACGACCACCAAAAAGGCGATGCCCGCCAACTTCGCCAGACTGGTGAGGGAGCCGAACCATTCGCCCAGTTTGGCCCCGAATACATTGAGAACGGTCACGAAAAGCATGATGGAGAGGGCGAAGACGAGCTTCCCAGTCTCCCCGCCGAGCGGCCAGAGCTTGTCGACGTGCTCCGCGCAGACGAGCGACAGGCCCGCAATCGCCCCGGTGTTGGCGCAGAGCAAAATGTACCAGCCGAACAGGAAGCCCGCCCGCTCGCCGAAGGCCTTTTTCAGGTAGACGTAAAGCCCGCCTGCGCCGGGAAACATCCCGCCAAGCTCCGCGAAGGTCAGCGCGCCGGTCAGCGCGACGAGGCCGCCGAGGCACCAGACGGCCATCACCAGCTCGGGCCGGTGGACTTCATGGACGATGAGGCCCGGCGTGCGGAAGATGCCGCTTCCGATGGCGCCTCCGACGGCGACCATCGTGAGGCCGAATAGGGAGAGGTTCTTTTTGAGTTCGGCCATTTTTGAGCGAGTAATCGTGGAATGGAGGAAGTGAGGAATCGAGGCGCGCGGGGTGGGGGCGAATGTAGCTTTCATCCCAAAATCGCCTCCTTTCATCCAATCTGCGGCCGGTTTTATCAAAAGAAAGGGCCGTCTACTTTTGCTCCCGCTACTCTTGCATCACAAAAACCGGCGGCCGAGGTCGCATCCAAACTCGCCATTTTCAATCATGTCTGAAATCAAACTCGCCCGGGCCGCGCTCCTCGTCGCGGCGGTTTTGCTGGGAAAAACGAACGCCTCCGCACAGGAAAACTGGACGCTCGAACGCGCCATCCGGTACGCGCAGGAGACCAACCTCGGCATCCGGCAGTCGCAGGCCAGCATCAAACTGGCCGAGAACGAGCTGGAATTGAGCCGCCGCGCCCGCCTGCCCAACCTCTCGGCCAACCTCGGGCAGGGGCAGAGCAGCGGCCGCTTCTTCGAGAACAGCACCGGGCAGGTCGTCACCCAGACCGCCCGCTACACCAACTACTCGCTGCAGGCCGGGCTGCCGCTCTATCAGGGCGGGGCGATTTCCAACGGCATCAAACAGTCGAACTACGACCTCATGGCCGCGAAGGCCGACGCCGACGAGACTGTGAACAACCTCGCGTTGACCGTCGCGCAGGCATACTTGCAAATCCTTCTCTCGGAGGAACAGCTCGAAATCGCCAAAAAGCAGCAGGCGCAGAGCGAGGAGCAACTCAAAAGAACCGACAAGCTCATCGCCGTCGGGACGCTGGCGCAGAACGAGCGGCTCAACCTTGTCGCCCAGATTGCTCGGAACGAGGGGGCCGTCGTCAGCGCACAGAACTCCGTCGATCTAAGCTATCTCAACCTGAAGAACATCCTCCAACTGGAGCCCGACGCGCCGATGAAAATCGCCCGCCCGACGGTCGTCGTGCCGGAGTCGGCCAACCCCGATGTGTTTGCTTTGAAAGCAATCTACACCGGCGCGCTCGGCACGCAGCCGCGCATCCGGGCGGGCGAAATCCGGGAAAAGAGCGCGGTTTATGGGGAAAAGGTGGCGCGTTCGGGCTATTTCCCAACCATCAGTTTTGGGGCAGACCTCTCGACGAGGTGGTCGAGCCAGATTCGGGACGTCATCTATGGCGACGAACGGCTGGGGCCGAAACAGAAAATCAGCGTCAACGGTACGGACGTGGACGTGCAGTTTTACCAGGCCGACGTGAGCATCG
>JBGAWE010000119.1:0-13586 GCA_044227705.1 Saprospiraceae bacterium | reverse complement strand
CGGTCGTGTAATAGACGCCCGTCATGTTCGTGTAATTCTGGTACTCGACCTTAAAGGCGACCGTGAGCGACGACCCTGCCGTCGGCACGAGGACGCTCCGGTAGTTGTCCGAACCGCAGCCGGGGTTGTTGGTCGTCGCCTCGTGGTAGACATAGTTCGCCTCGCCCATCGCCCGCCCGGCCGCCAGCCCGACGAGAGCGGTGACCAGCAAAACCGTCCTTGCAAAAAAGGAGAAAGGCGAGGAACCGCCGGTCGCGGCTTCGGAGTTCAGTTTTTCCATTGTCGAAAAAGTTGTGGCAGTGCGCGCTGCTTGCATTATTAAGAGGAGGTCTTGATTGATGGAAATTGGGTCGGGGCAGCACTTCCATCTGGTCAGAAAGCCCGCCCCCCTGTTCATTTTTTGGAAAAATCACTTGGCCGCGTTCGGGTAGATGCCCGCCAGCGCGATGATGTAGTGATAGCCGCTCGGTGCTTTGTCGGAGAGGTCGGGCAGCGCGAAATGGTCGCCGCTACCGCCGAAGTGGTGGCCGAGCAGGCTGTGGAGTGCCATGTACTGCGCCGTCGGGAGGAGGCTGCCGTCGCATTTTGCCCAGCCGCGCGGCACGCTGTTGGAGGCCCAGAGATTGATTTGGCCGATATAGCTGTCTTGGTTCATAAGTCTTGGATTGGTCGCCGAGCGGTTCAGGCCTCGGCCGTTTTCAACAAAAATTCAGTTCCGCTTCAATTCCTCGAGCCGCCGGTCAAGCTCGGCGTTGCGGTACTCGAAGTAGCGGTGCAGACCGTAGGCCATCGTCGCGACAACAACGGCCCAGGCCAACCAATACCGCCACTCGGCGGGGAGTTTCGTCGGGGGCCTTCGTTCGGGGTGGGCGACCATCGCTGCGTGCTTTTTCATACCGTAAAGAAGGCTGCCCGGCAGGCCTCCCTCGGCAAAGGGGGCGTTACAAAAGCGTTACATCGCCTTTTTGCCGGTTCAAGTGCCTGAAAATCAATCGGTTGGAAAAATCGCGAACAGGAGGGTCCCTTTCACGGAGCAAAGAAGAACAACTGATAGCAGATATTTTGAAAAAGCTCCGTTATCAAAACAGAGCAAAGGGGGCGGTCTGCCTGCAACCTGTTGAAAACCAACGCTTTGCGAGAAATGTCCGCCAACTGCTCAACCCCCGATTTTACGTCGAAGCCGCAGACGAGTCTGTCGGATGGTGCCGTCGCTCACCCCGAGCATGTTGGCCATCTCGTGGGTCGAGAGGCCCAGTTTTTCGAGGACGAGGTAACGAACCTCGGCCGCCGTCAAATCGGGGTGCTCGCCTCGCTGCTCGGCGATGAAGTCGGGGTGGACTTTTTCAAATACAGACTTGAAGCGCGACCAGTCCTCTTCGGTCAGGATGACCGAGTTGGTGAGCTGTTCGAGGTACTGGCTGCGCTCGCCCTTCCCCGACAGCTTCTCCATTTCGAGCCGCAGGTTCTCGGCCAGCTCCGATTTCACTTTGAAGTTTTGGGCGAAATCCGCCAGTTCGCGCCGCGCCGCCTCCAGCTCGGCGAGGGCGAGCCGCCGCTTGGCCTGCACCCGCCTGAAATTGGCCCATGCCACCCAGACCGTCAGCACAAGGATGAGCAGCGCGAGGTTGCGCAGCCAAGTCTGCATCTGCTTCTCGCCCTCGACGAGGCGGATTTGCTCGGCATATTTTTCAGCGTCGAGCCGCTGCTTGATTTTCTCCAATTTCCGAGCGTCGTTGCGCCGGTCGAGGCTGTCGCGCAGCGGCCGGGCGAGGCTGGCCCAGCGGACGGCGGCGGCGAAGTCCCCCTTTTTCTCCGAAAACTGACTCGAAAGCTCCATCAGCCGCAACCGCAAGAAATGGTCGGGCTCCCATTTCCCCACCAGCGAGTCGGCCAGCAACCGGGCGCGGCCGAGCAGCGAACCGGCCTCGGCGAGCTTCCCCAGTTCGAGCTTCGTGGCGATGAGCGGCTGCAACATGTCGAACTCGGCTTTCACTGCCACCGCATCCGAGCAATCGGCCACGCGCAACAGTCGGTAGCCCTCGTCGGCGAATTGCTCGCCCTCCTCGAAGCGGCCCTCCCCGACGAGCATCTGCGCGATGTCGATGCTGGCGATGCCGCGCCACTGGTGGCAGAACTTGTCCGAATTGGCGTCGGTCGACTGCGAGCCGTTCACCTTGTCGAGAATCTTTCGGGCGTACTCGATGCCCTTTGCCCAATCCTTCTGCGACTGATAGGCCGACTGGATGTGGTTGAGGACAAAGACGGTCGTCTGCAAGTCGTTCTGCGAATCGACGAGGCACTGTTCGGCGGCGAGCAGGACATGGAGGGCCTTGTCAAAGTCGTCGAGTTGGAGGAGGAAGCGTCCGTCGTGGTAGAGCATCCTCGGCAGGTCGAACCGCCGGAACCGCTCGAACCCAACCTCCTCGATTTGCCCGACCTCGTTGAGGACGGCGAGGTAGGTCTGCTCGACGCTGGCTTTGTGGTCGTTGAACCGCTGGAAAAAGGTGTAGTGCTCGGCCACGACGGTCTCCTCGCGCAACTTGGCCGCCCGCGCCCTAGCGAGGAGGTCGCCGGCTTCCGCCTGTTTTTGCGCCTCCGAAAGCCCAAAGGCGTCGCGGCTGCGGAAGTGCTTGAAGCGCAGGAGCCACTCCGTCTTGGCGTCCTTTTGCTCGACGGCGATGGCCAGCATGGGCCGGTATTTCCCCAGAAAGGTGGCCGTGTCGAGTGTCGGCCAGTTGATGCTTTCCACGAAACGAAGCCGCTCCTCGCCCGACATCGAGCGGAAGGTTGCGGTGCCGATGCCGTCTTCCTGCCCGACGAGCGGTCGGCAAACCCAGCAAAAAAGGAGGAAGGCCCAAAGGCGATTTCTATTCAACGGGAGAACTCTGTTCAACTGCGAAGGTGGCAAAAATTCAGCCAACCGCTTGACCGGCCGTATGGCCGGAAACCCTGCGTTTTTTCCAAAAAATCCTCGAAAACCGCACCGTGCGACGAATTTGAAAACCCCTGCGACATTTCTGAAAACACCGCCCCTCGGCCCGCCCGGACTTTTGTGGCATCATTTCACACAAAAATCTTTCGCACGAAAATGAAGGCAGTCAATCCATCCACCACCTCCCGCGTCCTCGCGGCCCTCGGCACGGCCGGGGCGCTCGTCCTAATGAGCTTTTCGTTCGCGCCGCAGACGGTAGTGCCCTCCCACTCCTCCTTTTTCATCGAGGTGAAAGAGCAGTGGGAGGCCTTCGAGAATCAGTTCGTCGGCATGATGCCGCAGCCGCACCGCGCCGATTTCTCCCGATAAAACCTCGGCCAGACCAGTCCCGACAGACCACCTTTTTCAGCAACCAATTTTTTCAAATTTTCAATTCTTCTTTTCAAATGAACAAGTGTTTCAACCTCGCGGCCGCCTTCTTGGCCGCCTTCCTCCTCTCCAACTGCCAGGCCCAAAACGCCGCCCCCGCCGCTGGCGACGAGGCCGCGCTCATTAAGGGTTTCGACGCCGTCTGGGCCGCCTATGAAAAAGGCGACGAGGCCACGATGTGGGCCGCCTATGCCGACGACGCCTGCGAGGTCTACCCCGACGGCAGCTCGGCCTGCGGGCTGGCGGCCATCAAAGCGGGCTTCGCCGAGTTCGGCAAGATGCTCGATGCGAAGCCCTCGTGGAAGTACACGCGGCCGACCGTCAAGTTCCTCGACCCGAACGTGGCCTTGCTCATCAGCGAAGTGACCTCCGACATCCGCATGGGCGGCCAGCAGATCGGCGGCAAGACCAAGTTCGTCGCCATCTTGAAAAAATCGGGCGACCGCTGGCTCATCGCCTACGATGGCCAGACGCCCGTCCTGCCGCCGCCGCCGGGGATGACCGGGCAGAAGTGATTTTCCGAAAAGGGAAAAGCCAATCGAAGACCCCGCCCGCCGCCGAACGCTCGGTGGCGGGCGGTTTTTTCATGGGGCAAAATCCGGTCGCCGCGCCCCGGCGTATCTGGGGCAATCTTCTCACCAACCAAAAATTATATCAGCATGAAGTCAATCGCTACCAGCATCCTCCTCTTCGTGGTCGGCCTTGCCTCGGCGCAGACCTTCACGACGGTCGCAACCGGCCTCCGAACCCCCTTCGGCCTCGACTTCGACGCCAGCCGGCCGTTCTTGCCCGGCCTCATCCTGACCGAGACCGGCACGGGCAGCAACGACGGGGCCATCTCCCTCGTCAAACCCGACGGCTCGCTGCAGCCCATCGTCGCGGGCCTCGCCTCCATCGTCAACCCGGTTGAGATGGACATCATCGGCCCGTGGCGGACATTCTCCAAGCCGGGCGACGCGACGAACCTCTACGCCATGCAACCGCTGGCGGGCGGTGTCCTCAAATTCAAAATTGCGGGCGCGACGCTGCCGCTGGCCGGGGCCGACTGCGACACGACCATCGTCGCCGATTTCGTCTACATGAACGAGCCGGACACCCTGCCCGACAGCGACCCCTACTCGGCGGCTTTCGACGCGGCGGGCAACCTCTACGTCTGCGACGCGGCCTACAACGGCATCGTCAAAGTCGACGCGGTGACGGGCGAGCGGACGACGTTCGCCTTTTTCCCGCCCTCGGCCAACCCGCTGCCGTCGCCGCCCTTCCCGCCAGTCATCGACGCGGTGCCGACGCGCATCGTGGCAAAGCCGGGCGGCGGGTTTTATGTGAGCCTGCCAACTGACGGCCAGCTTCCTCACCGGCTCGGCCCTTCCCGAACATCTAAAGCCGGGCGGCGGGTTTTATGAGCCAACTGACGGCTTCCCCTTCCTCCCCGGCTCGGCTACGGGTGCCGTCTCGATCTACGCCAGCGGCCTCACCTGCATCACCGACCTCTACCTCGACAAGCCGACGGGCGACCTCTACGCCTTGCAAATCGGCGCGTTCAACATCGGCATCTTCAATTTCGACTCGGCCTCCTCCAAAATCACCCGCATCCGCCCGACCGGTGTGCAGGAGACGGTCGTGGAGAATTTCGGCCTCTCTTCCTGCTTCACTTTCGACAACAAAGGGGCTTTGTGGGTGACTGAATTTGCCGCAGGCACCCTACTGAAAATGGACGGCGTGCTCACCTCCTCCAGCCAGCCGACGGCGGCCATCGAACAAGTCTCCGTTTGGCCGAACCCGGCTGCCGATTTCGCAACTGTCTCATTTTCAATGAAAAACAGCGGCCCGGCCGTCATGCGCGTCCGCGAGGAAACGGGCCGAGTCGTCTTCGAGCAAAACCTCGGCCGCCTCGAAGCGGGACAGCACGAAGCCGTCTGGCGGCCCCGAGACCTCGGAGGGGCGAAGGCCGGACTTTACTTCGTGGAAATCACGGCGGGCGGCTCGGTTGCCGCCAAGAAGCTGCTGGTGAAATGACTTTCTGGCAAAGACCGAATTTTTGAAAACAGGCCCGTCCCCGAGCGATTGGGGGCGGGCTTTTCGCCATGAATTTGGCGGCCAAAAACCTTGCTGAAAAATCCGTCCGCGCCCGCCGTTCGTAGCTTTGGCCAAAACAATTCCTGTATGAAGCAAGTCCTCACCATCCTCGCCTTCTCCCTCTTTTTCCTGAAAAACATCGCCGCACACAACGGCACCATCCGGGGCCTCGTTGCCGATGCCGAGTCAAACGCGGAGGTCGCCGGGGCCGTCGTCCGCCTTGAGCCGGGCAGCCTCTCGACGGCCTCCAACGAACTGGGCGTGTTCGCTTTTGCCGACCTCGCGGCGGGCGACTATGTGCTGACGGTCACCTTCATCGGCTTCGAGACGGCCATTCAGACCGTCCGCGTGGCCGACCACGAGACGGCCTCCGTCAAATTCATGCTTAAACCGACGGCACTCGACCTCGCCTCGGTCGAGGTCTCGGCGGGGGCGGCGCGGCCGCTTTCGACGCTCTCCGCGCTCGATTTTGAGATGAAGCCCATCCAATCCTCGCAGGATGTGCTGCGCTTCGTCCCCGGCGTGGTCATCGCGCAGCACGCGGGCGGCGGTAAGGCCGAACAAATCTTCCTGCGCGGCTTCGACATCGACCACGGCACCGACGTCGCCCTCTCCGTCGACGGCCTGCCGGTCAACATGGTCTCCCACGCGCACGGGCAGGGCTACGCCGACCTCCACTGGGTCATCCCCGAAATGATTGGCGGCGTCGATTTTCAGAAGGGCTGCTACGATGCCTCGGTCGGAGACTTCGCCACGGCAGGTGCCGTGCGGTTTCGGACGAAGGACGCGCTCGACCGCTCCTTCGTGAAATTAGAGGCGGGCCAGTTCGAGACGGCGCGGGCCGTTGCCGCCGTCGACCTGCTCGGCGACCGGGCGAGGCAGCGCGGCCAATCGGCCTACTTGGCGGGCGAGCACCTGTTTTCC
The DNA here is from genome assembly GCA_044227705.1 of Saprospiraceae bacterium. Classification (GTDB taxonomy): domain Bacteria; phylum Bacteroidota; class Bacteroidia; order Chitinophagales; family Saprospiraceae; genus JANOQP01. Next base: position 7,225 of record JBGAWE010000119.1, on the reverse strand, counting down.
AACAGCTATTTCGACGACCCGCAGGGCTTCCGCCGTTCCAATTTGATGGGGAAATACCGGGCCGATTTTGACGAAAAGAAATACCTAACCCTCTCGTTTTCAACCTTTTCGAGCGAATGGAACGCCTCGGGGCAGATTCCAGACCGGCTTGTTGAGTCGGGCCAGTTGAGCCGCTTCGGCTCCGTCGACAACTCGGAGGGCGGGAGCACCGGCCGCACCAATTTGAGCGCGGAACTGCTCACCGCCGTCAACGACCACAGCTTTTTCAAGAACCAGTTTTACGTCTCGAGGTACCGCTTCGAGCTGTTTTCAAACTTCACCTTCTTCCTCGAAAACCCCGTTGCGGGCGACGAAATCCGCCAAAAAGAGAACCGAGACATTTATGGCTATCGCGGCTCATGGCAGTCGCAGACGCGGCTTTTTGGGAAAAACCTCGCCCTCTCGACCGGCCTCGACCTGCGCCTCGACCAGACCGAGAACAGTGAGCTGAGCTTCGTCACGAAGCGCACGACGCTCAACCGCCGCCTCAAGCTCGGCAACATCGACGAGGCGAACGCCGCCCTTTTCGGCTCCGCCAACTGGGACTTTGCCAAAAACTGGTCGCTGACGGCCGGGCTGCGGCTCGACGAGTTCCGCTTTTCCTATGAAGACCTCCTCGACTCGACCGCCGGGCGGCCGGCCAGCGAGTCGAAGGGCATCGCCTCGCCGAAGCTCTCTTTGAGATATGCCATCTCGAAAAACCTCGAACTCTATTGCTCCGCCGGGACCGGCTTCCACTCGAACGACGCGCGCTCCGTCGTCCCGACCGATGGGCGCGACGGGCTGCCCCGCGCGACCGGCCTCGACCTCGGCTTCTTCGCCAAGCCGCTGCCGAAGCTGGTCGTGGGCGGCGCGTTTTGGCAGATGGGGCTGGCACAGGAGTTCGTTTACGTCGGCGACGCGGCCGTCGTCGAGGCGGGCGGAAAGACTCAGCGGCTCGGCGCCGACCTCTCGGTTCGCTGGCAGCTCTCGCCGACCCTCTTTTTCGACGCCGACTACGCCTATTCGCACGGCCGCGCCATCGACGCGCCGAAGGGCGAGGACCGCATCCCGCTCGCGCCCACCCACGTCGGGCAGGGCGGTCTTGATTTCAGGGGTAAAAGCGGTTTCGGCGCGTCGCTCGATGCCCGCTGGGTCGGCGACCGGCCCGCGAACGAGGACAACAGCCTCATAGCCGAGGGCTATTTTGTGGTCGACGGCTCCATTCGTTTCAGCCAAAAAAGGTGGGAAATCGGGCTGACCGCCCAGAATTTGCTCAACACAAAATGGAAGGAGGCGCAGTTCGAGACCGAGACGCGCCTGCAAAACGAGGCATCGCCGGTGACGGAAATATGCTTCACGCCGGGCACGCCGTTCTTTTTGAAGGCAGGGGCGACCGTGTTCTTTTGATGAATTCAAAAGCGCAGGTTGGCGGATTTTGGAAAAAGTCGGGCAAGAGGAATTTCTACTTTCGCCCTTCTTTTTCCAAAATCTCACTATGTCCAGAACGGTCGCTCTCATTCTCGCCCTGACTGTTTTCACCTGCTGCAAGAACCCCAAAACCGACGAACCCACCGACCGGCCCACCGGCCCCACCCGCTTCGAGCGGATGCCCTCAGCGGCGACGGGCGTTCATTTTTCCAATGATTTGGTTGAAAAACCGGAGCTGAACGTCCTCAACTACCTCTATTTCTACAACGGGGGCGGCGTCGCGGCGGGCGACGTGAACAGCGACGGGCTTTGCGACCTGTTCTTCACCTCCAACATGGGCCAGCCGAAGCTCTACCTCAACCGGGGCGGCTTCAAGTTCGACGACGTGACGGAGGCCTCCGGCATCTCCGTCGAAAAGGGCTGGACGACCGGCGCGACCATCGTCGACGTTGACGGCGACGGGCGGCTCGACATCTATGTGAGCCGCGTCGGGAAGCACCCGGGCATTGAGGGCCACAACCTCCTCTTTTTGAACAGGGGAAACAACGCAGCGGGCCAGCCGACCTTCGAGGAGGACGCCTACCGCTGGGGCCTCGCCTTCGAGGGATACTCGACGCAGGCCGCCTTCCTCGACTACGACCTCGACGGCGACCTCGACGTCTACATCCTGCGTCACAGCGTTCACGCGAACGGGACTTTCGGGACGGTCAAAGACCTGCGCAACAAGCCCCACCCGACCGCCGGAGACAAATTGATGCGCAACGACGGCGACCATTTCACCGACGTAACGCAGCAGGCGGGCATCCTCTCGCCCGTCACTGGCTACGGCCTAGGGGTGACGGTCGGCGACGTGAACCTCGACGGCTGGCCCGACATCTATGTGGGCAACGACTTCCACGAGGACGATTTTCTCTATTTGAACAACGGAAACGGGACGTTTCGGGAATCCCTCAACGACTGCATCGGCCACACCTCGCGCTACACAATGGGCACCGACATCGGCGACCTGAACAACGACGGCCTGCCCGACATCCTCACCCTCGATATGCTGCCGGAGGACCCGCAAATCCTCAAATCGAGCGCAGCGGAGGAGCCGTTCGACATCTATGAGTACAAGCTCTCCTTTGGGTACAACTATCAGTACACCCGAAACAACCTACAGCTCGGTTGCGGCGTGATTCCCCAAAAAGGAGGGAAAAACCTGCCGTTTTTCAGCGAAATCGCCTGCTCGGCGGGCATCTACAACACCGACTGGAGCTGGTCGGCCCTCGTGGCCGACCTCGACCTCGACGGCTGGCGCGACATCCACATCTCCAACGGCATCATGCGCCGCTCGAACGACCTCGACTACGCGAAGTTCGTGGAGGTCGACAGTATCCAGTTCAAGCTGAAAGAGGAGGGCATCGACGACAACGACCTCAAGATGATCAAGATGATGCCGAGCATCAAGGTGCCGAACTTCGCCTACCAGAACCGGGGCGGGACCAGTTTCGCAGACCAGTCGCGGGCTTGGGGATTGGATGACAAGAGCTTCTCGAACGGCTCCGTCTACGCCGACCTCGACAACGACGGCGACCTCGACCTCGCCATCAACAACATCAACGAGGAAGCTTTTGTCTATCAAAACAAGACCGTCGATGCCGGGAAGATTGCCGAGCAGGGAAGGCACTTTTTGAAAATCAAATTCGAGGGCGCGGGCAAAAACACCTCCGGCATCGGCGCCCGCGTCGTCTACCGGGCGGCGAACAGGAAGCAGGTTTTTCAGGAGAACTTCCCGACGCGCGGGTTTGAATCCTCTGTCGAGCCGAACAGGATGATCATCGGCCTCGGCGAAAAAGCGATGCTCGATTCGTTGACCGTCGTCTGGCCGAAGGGGGATTTTGAGGTGCTGACCAACGTCGCGGCCGACCAGGTTTTGACCGTGAAAGAATCGGCGGCAAAGGGCCGGTTTGATTTCAAAAAACTCATCCCGCCGGTCTCGCGGCAGCCGCTTTTTGCCGACGTATCGGAAAGTTTTGGACTGAACTGGAAGCACACCGACCCGAAGTTTGTCGAGTTCAACCGCGAGCGGCTCATCCCGAACATGAACTCGACGGAGGGGCCGAAGCTCGCCGTCGGCGATGTCAACGGCGACGGGCTGGAGGATTTCTTCGTCGGTGGGGCGAAGCGGCAGGCGGGGCAGGTTTTCATTCAAAACAAAGCTGGAAAATTCACGGCCGTCAAAACCGCCGCGCTCGAAAAGGACAGTTTGAACGAGGACGTCGGCGCGGCCCTTTTCGATGCGGACGGCGACAAAGACCTCGATTTGATGGTCGTCAGCGGGGGCAACGAGTTCCGCGACGGCGACCCGGCCTTGCAGCCCCGGCTTTACAAAAACGATGGAAAGGGAGGTTTTTTAAGGGAAAACAGCGCGTTTGCGGGCATTTCTTTCAACGGTTCCTGCGCCGCGCCCTGCGATTTTGACCACGACGGAGACGTTGACCTGTTCCTCGGCGGCCGCTCTGTCGCGTGGAATTATGGGAAGCCGCCCGCCAGTTATTTGATGGAGAACGACGGGCGCGGGGTTTTCAAAAACACAATTGCCGACCGGGCAGCGGGCTTGCAAACGACCGGTTTTGTCAAATCCGCCATCTGGGCCGACCTCGACGGCGACGGCTGGCAAGACCTCGCGGTGGCGGGCGACTGGATGCCGCTCTCCATTTTTTTCAACAAAAAAGGTCGGCTCGAACCGGCCAAAAACACCGGCCTCGAACAGATGAGCGGCTGGTGGAACTGCCTCTCCGCAGCCGACCTCGACGGCGACGGCGACCTGGATTTCGTGGCAGGGAACTATGGTCTGAACTCGAAGATCGCCGCCTCGCCCGACAAGCCAGTGCGCCTCTACGCCGCCGACTTCGACAAGAACGGGCAGATGGACCAACTCCTTACCTACGACTACAAGGGGACGGAACTCATGTTCGCCAGCCGCGACGAGATGGCGCAGCAGATTCCGAGCATCAAGAAAAAGTACCTGCACTATTCGGACTATTCAAAAGCGAAGGCGGCCGATTTCTTCGGGCAGGCGGCACTCGACGCAGCGCAAAAGTGGAAGGTCGAGCAGCTCGCTTCGGTCTGGGTGGAGAACCTCGGGGGCGGGAAATTCTCCGTGCACGAACTGCCGAGGGACATCCAATTTTCGTCCATCGAGGCCATTTCGATAAAGGATTTCGACGGAAACGGCTCGCCTGACTTGCTGATGGTCGGCAATTTCTTCGACGCGAACCCCGAAATCGGGCGGCTCGACGGCAACTATGGCTCGGTCGTTTTGAACGACGGGAAGGGCCATTTAACCAGCCTGCCGATGGCGGAAACAGGGCTGCGGCTGCGCGGGCAGTTCCGCGACTTGGCTTGGGTGAAAACCTCCGGCGGCGGGGAAATCGCGCTCGCGGCGCGGAACAACGGCGCGATTGCGGTGCTGAAACGGCAGATTCAAAAAAGCAAATAAGCCCTCTTTCAAAGTGCCGCCGCGCCCTCTCTTTCATTGAAAAAACAGGCGACCATCGCGGCCCGTTCGTCGGGCGCGGGGTCGGGCGACTCGGGGTTTTGCCCCGGCTTTTCAGGCTCGTCGACTGGGAAGTCGAGCCACCAAGCGGCCATCGGCTCGTGGTGCCAGCCCCGGTGTTTTTGAGGAAGATCGAAGCGGTCGAGGCCGCCCAGTTCGATGACGGAGATGAGGAGCTGGGCGTACTTCGGGCTGCTTGCGTAGCCGCATTTTTGAAGGCCGAAAGCCCAGCGGCGGTAGTCGTTCTTCGGTATCGAAAAGAGCTTGCGATAGACGGGGAAGGTGGCGAGGTTCTCCGCGTAGTCGAGGAAGGAGTCATCCACCGAACGGTAGGCGCGGAAGCGCGAGGGCCGCAGCCGCCCTGTTGAGTCGACTTCGTCGTCGACCATCATCACGACGCTTGCCCGCCATGAGCCACCGCGCTTCATTCCGAAATGGTTGTTGCCCTCGACCGCCAGTTTCGACTGGCCATAGGCACTCTCAACGATGGCCTGCCCGAGGCAAATGGAAACGGGGATGCCCCTCGGCTGCGCATGGGCGAGGGCGTAGGGAAGGTTCTTTTCGACGTAGCTGTCGAGGTCGGGGAAGTCTTGGGCGGCTGCGCTCCTGATCAGCAACAGCCCGGCCACAAGGGGGGCGAGAATCAGTTTTGGCATAAAAATCAACCTAAATCGGCTCGGTCGGCCGGTCGATCGGCCGGTCTGCCGCAGTGTAAGTTTGTCGTCAGGTGGAAGGTCAATTTTTGCGCCAAACGTCGGCGGTCGTTTTCTCATTGTTGAAAATCGTCAGCCGGGTGTCGTCTGGCGGCCTGGGCTAATCCGGGATTTGTCCGCGCCGTTTCATTTTTGCCCCGTCGTTTTCAGCCTGCTTTCAGAATGCCAAACCGCTCCCACGTCGTCCTCATCGGCGGCGGAATCATGTCCGCCACGCTCGGCGTCCTGTTGAAAAAACTCGACCCGAGCCTCCGCATCACCATCCTCGAACGCCTTGACCGGCTGGCCACCGAAAGCTCCGAAGCGCTCAACAACGCGGGCACCGGCCACTCCGCCTTCTGCGAACTCAACTACACGCCCGAGAAAAAAGGCGGCACCGTCGACTGCTCGAAGGCCATCAAAATCGCTTCGTCGTTCGAGTTCTCGAAAGAATTCTGGGCGGGCCTCGTCGAGGAAAAGGCCATCGGCGACCCGCGCTCGTTCATCCGACGGGTGCCGCACTTGAGCTTTGTCTGGGGCTCGGAGAACGTCGATTTTTTGAAAAAAAGGCACCGCGCCCTGCTCGCTTCTCCCCTTTTTGAGGACATGATATTTTCGGAAAAACCCGCCGAACTGGCCGACTGGATGCCCCTCGTCATGGAAGGCCGCGACCCGTCGCAGCCCGCCGCCGCGACGCGCATGGAAATCGGGACCGACGTCGATTTCGGCTCGCTGGCCCGCGCCATGTTCTCCTTTCTGGAAAAAATGGACAGAGTGGAAATCCTCCTCGGCCACGAGGTTCGCGAAATCGACCGCGCCTCTGACGGCCGCTGGCGCATCGAGGCGACCGAACTTTCAACAGAAAAAAAACTCGAACTGCTGGCCGATTTCACCTTCATCGGCGCGGGCGGCGGCGCGCTCCCGCTCCTCCAAAACTCCGATATCAAGGAGGCGGAGGGTTACGGCGGTTTCCCGATTTCGGGCCAATGGCTCGTCTGCAAAAACCCGGCGGTCGTCGTTCGGCACTCGGCGAAGGTTTACGGAAAAGCCACCGTCGGTGCGCCGCCGATGTCGGTGCCGCACCTCGACACGCGCATCATCGGAGGGCAAAAGGCTCTGCTTTTTGGCCCGTTCGCCGGTTTTTCCACCAAATTTTTGAAGAACGGCTCCTTTTGGGATCTTCCCGAAAGCATCGAACTGGACAACATCCTACCCATGCTCGCCGCCGGTTGGCACAACCTGTCTTTGACAAAATACCTCATCGAGCAGGTCGCCCAATCGCCCGAAGACCGCTTCGCCGCGCTCCGAGAGTATTTCCCAAACGCCACTATGGAAGACTGGGATCTGGCCATCGCCGGGCAACGCGTTCAGGTCATCAAAAAGGACGACGCAAAAATCGGCGTCCTCGAGTTCGGCACCGAGCTGGTCGCAGCCGCCGACGGGAGCCTCGCCGCGCTGCTCGGCGCGTCGCCGGGCGCGTCGACCTCTTTTTCGGCCATGCTCGATGTTTTGAGAAAGTGCTTCCCCGAGGAGATGGCCTCGC
>JBGAWE010000118.1:0-13732 GCA_044227705.1 Saprospiraceae bacterium | reverse complement strand
GGCCTACCCGTTCAGCGCCAGCCCGGGCGACAAGTTTTCGGGCTGGGACGCCTCGACCAACCTGGACTGGATGCCCAACCAGAGCCTTACGTTCCGCGTCGAGCTTGTCCACAGGGAGGCGAGCGTGCCGTATTTCGCCGGGAAGGGCGGCGTGACCTCGCCCACCGGCTACGCCTGGACGCCGCTCCCGGCGGACTGGCGACCGGACCTGGTCAAGTCGGAGAACAGGGTCGTCCTCTGCGCCCTGTTTCGGATTTGAGCGGGGACGGGCTTAAATTTGGCCGCCGCGCCCAAAAACAGGGCAGTAACTGCGGATGAGCGACGGCCAAAACCAACCACCGGCAAAACCAACCTTTGAACTTGGAACGCAAACAGGACAACCCGCACCCGCACGACCGCTTCACGTGGGGCGGTGCGCTCATCGCAATCGGCATCGTGTTCGGCGACCTGGGCACCTCGCCGCTGTACACCTTCAAGGCCATCATCGGCGAGCGGCCGATAGACCCGGCACTCGTTCTCGGCGGCGTGTCTGCCATTTTCTGGACCTTGTTCTTGCAGACCACGGTCAAGTACGTCCTGCTTACCATGCGGGCGGACAATAGAGGCGAGGGCGGCATCTTCTCGCTCTTCACGCTCATTCGGCGGTACTCGCCGTGGGCGGTTTGGGTGGCCATTGTCGGCGGGAGCTTCATGTTCGCCGACAGCCTCATCACGCCACCCATTTCGGTCACATCGGCCGTTGAGGGGCTGCTGGTCTTGAAGCCCAACCTGCCCGTCGTGGGCATCACCATCGGCATCCTCGTGGCCCTGTTCGTGCTGCAACAGGGCGGGACGCAGCTAATCGGCAGGTTCTTCGGCCCGGCGATGGTCGTCTGGTTCGGGATGATCGCCGTGCTGGGCCTCGGCAACCTGATAACCGATTTCTCGGTTCTGCGGGCCGTCAACCCGGCCTGTGCATGGGACCTGCTGGCCCGCCATCCCGGCGGTTTTTGGGTGCTGGGCGGCGTCTTCCTCTGCACGACCGGTGCCGAGGCTTTGTATGCCGACATGGGCCATGTCGGGCGGCGCAACATCCAGACCGCGTGGATTTTCATCAAAATCAGCCTGCTTCTCTGCTATTTCGGGGAGGCCGCCTTCCTCCTGCGCCACGTCGGCGAGACGGTGGCCGGTGCGGAGGGGGTGAACCCGTTCTTTGGACTGGCCCCGCGCTGGTTCCTCATCCCGGCGGTGGCGGTCTCCACGGCGGCAACCGTCATCGCCAGCCAAGCGCTCATCAGCGGGACATACACCCTGTTCAACGAGGCCGTCCGGCTCAACCTGTGGCCGAAGCTGCGTGTCGAGTTCCCGACCGAGCTGCGCGGGCAGATCTACCTGCCGACCGTCAACTGGGTGATGATGTTCGGCTGCATCGGCATGGTGCTGTACTTCCGCGAGTCGTCGCGGATGGAGGCCGCGTTCGGCCTCTCGGTCACGCTGACGATGCTGACGACGACCATCCTGCTCGGCTGCTGGCTCTACTCGCGCAAGGCGGGCGCGATGACGGTGGCCGCCGTCGTGGCTGCCTTCATGACCATTGAGACCGTGTTTCTGGTCGCCAACCTGAAAAAATTTGCGCATGGCGGCTGGATTACCCTGCTCATCGGCCTGTCGGTCGTGGCGACCATGTTCGTCTGGCACGAGGGGAAGAAGTTGAAGGACCGGTTCAGAAAGACCGTCCCGCTCGCGCCCTACGTCCCGTTGCTCAAACGGCTGAGCGAGGACCGGGAGGTGGCCAAGTACGCCACCCACGCCGTGTTCTTCACCAAGTCGGGCAAGCCCGGCGTGGTCGAGGAGCGCATCATGGACAGCATCCTCTTCCAGCAGCCCAAGCGCGCCGACGTGTACTGGCTGGTGCACGTGGAGGTGACCGACTCGCCCTACACGATGGCCTACCACGCAGAGGTGATCGCGCCGGACGACCTGATCTTCGTGCGCTTCCGGCTCGGCTTCCGGGTGGTTCCGCGCATGAACCTCTTCTTCCGCCGGGCGGTGGAAGACCTCGTCAACGACGGCAAGATTGCGGTGGAGACGCCCTACTGCCACATGGGCAGGCACCGGCTGACGGGTGATTTCAGGTTCGTACTCTTCAAAAGCTTCCTCTCGGTGGAGAACGACCTGTCCATCCTCGACAACCTCGTGATGCGGGCGCACTACTTGCTCGACGCGATGAGCCTGCCCGACGAGAAGGCGTTCGGACTGGACTACAACCACGTCGACGTGGAGAGATTCCCGCTGATGATCGGCGAAACGCCCGTTTTTGACCTTAAAAAGGAGTGACGCCGATGGACAACTCGCCCGAACACTTCCTCGAACTGATCCGCCGCCAGCGGCGCGGCAAGTTCAAGATCTACATCGGCATGAGCGCGGGCGTGGGGAAGACCTTCCGGATGCTGCAGGAGGCGCACGCCCTGCTGGCGAGCGGCGTAAAGGTCAAAATCGGGTTCGTCGAGACGCACGGGCGGGCGGAGACGGAGGCGCTGGTCGAGGGCCTGCCCGTCGTGCCGCGCCGCTCGATTTTCTACAAGGGCAAAAAAATCGAGGAGATGGACGTCGAGGCCATCCTCGCCCTCTCGCCGGAGCTGGTCGTCGTCGACGAGCTGGCGCACACCAACGCCCCCGGCAGCAAGAACCCCAAGCGATGGCAGGACGTGGTCGACCTGCTCGACGCGGGCATCTCGGTCGTCTCGGCGGTCAACATCCAGCACCTCGAAAGCCTCAACCGCGACGTGCAGCAGATCTCCGGCGTCGAGGTCGCCGAGCGGGTGCCCGACTCGGTGCTGAAAATGGCCGACGAGGTGGTCAACATCGACCTGACCGCCGACGAGCTGATCGCGCGGCTGCGGCAGGGCAAGATCTACGCGCCGGAGAAGGTCGAGATCGCGCTGCGCAACTTCTTCCAGCCCGAGAAAATCCTGCAACTGCGCGAGCTGGCCCTGCGCGAGGTCATGTCGCAGGTCGAGCGGAAAATCGACGCCGAGCTGCCCGCCGCCGCGCAGCAGTACCGGCCCGACCGCTTCCTGGCCTGCGTCTCGTCGAACCGGAAGACGGCCGAGAACATCATCCGAAAGACGGCGCGGCTGGCGGGCTACTACAACTCGAAGTGGTACGTCCTCTTCGTCGAGACGCCCGCCGAGAGCCCCGAGCGCATCCCGCTCGACCTGCAGCGGCACCTCATCAACAACCTCAAGATGGCCACCGAGCTGGGGGCGGAGGTGCCGCAAATGAAGAACTCGAACATCGCCGAGGCCATCGCCGAGGCCGCCGAGCGGCATCAAATCACCACCATCTGCCTCGGCAAGCCGCACATGAGCCTCTTCCAGATCATCCTGCGGACGGGCATCTTCAACCAGCTCCTCAAAAAGCTGACCGCTTCGAACCTCGACCTCATCATCCTTTCCTGACCTCCCGACATGAGAATCCCGCTCAAGATCAAGCTCCGCCTCGCGCTCATCTTCCTTTTCGGGCTGATGCTGGCGGTCGTGACGGCCTCCCATTTCGCGCTCTTTCGAATCACGGAGCGCACGAGGGGCGTGTTCGAGGCCAACTACCAGAGCCTCGACTACGTCGAAAAGATGCGCGACGCGCTCGAGGCCGCCGACCTCCAGAGGTTTGAGGCGACCTTGCAAAAACAGGAGGGCAACATCACCGAGGTTGGCGAGACGGAGGCGACCTCCGCGCTGCGGACCGCTTTTTCAAAATTGGAAATCTCCCCTTCGGACACGGCGGCGCGGCGGGAAGCGGTGCAGCACCTGGCCGAAATCCACCAGTTGAACCGCGAGGCCATCGTGCGGGCAAACGACGCGACGTTTCAGATGGCCGAGCGGTTCGCCGGGTGGCTGGCCCTGCTCGGCACGGTGGCGGCACTGGTCGCCTTCGGGTTCATCTTCAACTTCCCGCACTACATCGCCCAGCCGGTCGAGCGGCTGACGGAGGGCATCAGGCAGATTGCCGAGAAGAACTACGCCTTCCGCATCCACGAGCACTCGAACGACGAGTTCGGCGAGATGACCCGTGCCTTCAACAACCTCGCCGAGCGGCTTGAGGGGTGGGAGCAGAGCAGCCTCGCGGCCATCGTGCGGGCAAAACAGCGCGTCGAAGCGGTCATTGCGCTCTTCCCAGACGCGGTGGTCGGGCTGAGCGAGGAGCGTAAAATCATCTTCGTCAACCCCGCCGCCGCCGCGCTGTTGGCTTTGAAACCGGAGGAGATCGTCGGCAGGCACGCCCCCGACGTGGCATTGCACAACGACCTGTTGCGCGAGCTCCTCAAAAACGAGCCGGGCGCGACGGCCTCGCTGAACGTCTTCGCCGACGGCCAGGAGCAGCGCTTCGAGGCATCCTCGCAGGACATCTGGGGCGCATCTGGCGAGCGAATCGGGCGGGTGCTGTGGCTGCGGCGCGGACAGGCGTGAACCAGCCCGATCCCAATTTTCCGGATAGAAGGCCCAACCCTAATCGTGTTCCGGCCTATTGAAAATACTGCTCGAAAAACCCCGGCCGGTTGACCGAGATGACCGGCTTCCACTTTGCCGCGATGCCGATGCGCTCGATGGGGGCGAATAGGAAGATGACCGGCTGTTCGTCGTAGATCATCTTTTGGAGCTGGACGTACAGCTCGTTGCGCCGCGCCGGGTCGCGCGTCTCGCGGATTTCGTCGATGACCTTGTCGCTGGCGGCCGAGCCGAAGCCGCTGCGGTTGCCGCCGTCTGGCGTGTCGCTCTTCGTGTGCCAGGTCTGGAAAGGCTCGTCGAGGAGCGGGAACTGGGTGGCCCGCATCGCCACGAGGTCGAAGTCGCGGGCCTTCATGTCCTCCATAATGGCGGTCATGTCTTTCTGGACGAGCTCGATCTTGATGCCCGCCTTCCGGGCGTTCTCCTGCAACTGCAGCGCGACGGCCTTCCCCACCTCCGATTTTGGGCTGGCGCGGAAGGTGATGGCGAGGTCGGTCTTTTTGCCTCCGATGTTTTGGTCGAGGATGCCGTCCTTGTCGGAGTCTTTCCAGCCGGCGTCGGCGAGCAGTTTCGCGGCTCCTTCGGGGTCGTATTTTATGGGCACGAGGCTCTTGTCGAAATACGGCTTCGACGGGTGGAACGGCCCGACCGCCCTTTTTGCATAGCCCCGCATGATGGTTTGGAGGCCCGCGTCGAGGTCGAGCAGCATGGCAAGGGCACGGCGGGTGCGCTTGTCCTTGAGCATCGGTTTGCGGGTGTTGATGACCACCTGGCTGAACTCCATCAGTTCCGGCGTGGCGAACTGGAGCTTCGCGGCCGCCGGGCCGCTCTTCAGCTCGTCGAACATGGCGGGCGGGATGTTCTTCATCACGTCGATGCCGCCGTCCTTGAGCATGGTGATGGCGGCGAGGTTGTCGGGCATCGGCTTGTAGACGATGCGCTGCGGGTGGGCGGCGAGTATCGGCCGCTCGGCCGCCAGTTTTTCGCCCCACCAGTTCGGCTTTTTCAAGACGACGACGCGCTGGCCGGCGACCATTTCTTCCAGTTTGTACTGCCCCGAGCCGCTCACGCCCGCCGGTTCCCGCGTGTGGAGCGGCGAGCGGAAGGCCTCGGCGAACTCGGTCAAATCGGCGGGCGGGTTTGCCGCGAGGGCCGCCGACTTTTTCGGGTCGAGCAGATCGCGGACGGGGTATTTTTTCAAAACCCCTTTCGGGTCATAAACGGCCTCCGGCAGGATGGGCGTGCCGGTGAGGGTCTCGACGGCGAGCATGTAGTATTCCTTTGCAAAGACCGAGAAGCGGCGCGGGTTCGCCGGGTCGGCCACGACGTCGCCGACGAACTCCTCGTAGCCCTTCCAGATGGTCGCCGCGACCTTCGGGGCGATGATGGCCTTCGTGGTGAAGATGTAGTCGGCAGCGGTGATGGGCTGGCCGTTGTCCCATTTCGCCTCCTCCAAAAACTCGAAGTCGTAGCGGATGCCGCCCTTGAAGGCGCCCGTGTCGATGGGCGTGGCCGTCGGCATCGCCTTTATCAGAACGGGCTTTATCTCGAGGGTCGCCGGGTCGAAGTCGGCCATCGTCAGGAAGATTTTCTGGTAGACCTGGATGGCGCTGGCGTTGTTCGTCAGGAAGGGGTTGAGGCCCTCGACATCGGTCTCGAGCCGCACGTTGATGGTGGACTTGTCTGCGGACTGACCGCCGTCGGGCTTGCATTTTTGGAAAAGGAAGGCCGTCGTTACGCCGACCGCCACTAGGACGAGCAGGGAAGTTTTTTTCACGAGCTGGGAATTTTGGGCTGAAAGTAGACTGCCCAGCACTGTTCTATCCTCTCGAAAAACTTTGATTTCCAATGAAAACAGCCAAAAGGCTTGGCCGACAGGCGAGTAAAACTACCTTCGCACCCGCTTTTGAAAAAGCGACATTTTTCACTCTCAATTCTTCTAAAAAAGACCATGCGTCACTACGAAGTAACCTTCATCGTCGATCCCACGCTGTCGGGCGATGAAGTAAATGCGACAGCTCAACGCCACATCGATGCGCTGACCGGTTTCGGCTGCACGATCGTGAACGTTGATGAGATGGGCCTGCGCCAGCTGGCGTACCCCATCAACCGCCGCACCAGCGGCAAGTACTACTGCGTCGAGTTCGCCACCGACAAGCCTGACTTTGTCGGCAAGTACGAGCTCGCCATGAAGCGCGACGAGCGGCTGCTGCGGTTCCTGACCGTCGCCCTCGACAAGTACGGCGTCAAGTACAACGACGACAAGCGCAACGGCCGTATCGGCAAGGCCCGCCGCGATGCGATGGCCGCCGCCGCCAAATCGAGCGAAACGGAGGAAGTGGTCGACCTCGACAAAGCCTGACCCCGTTTTTTTTCACCATTAAAAAAGAAAAGAAGTCATGGCAACTCGCGAAGACGTCAAGTTCCTCTCCAACCCGAAGGTCGGCCTGAAGCAGAAAAAATACTGCCGCTTCCGCAAGTTCGGCATCAGGCACATCGACTACAAGGACGAAGCCTTCCTCCTCCAGTTCATCAACGAGCAGGGCAAGCTTCTGCCGCGCCGCATCACGGGCAACTCGCTCAAGTACCAGCGCAAAGTGGCCTCGGCCATCAAGCGCGCCCGGCACTTGGCCATCCTGCCCTACGTCGCCGACCTGATGAAGTGATACGGCCTTGTGCCGTGTTTCTCTTTCCAAACTCTCTAAAAAGAAAGAAAAGTGAACATCATTCTTCTTGAAAATATCGAAAAGGTCGGCCTCAAATACGAGGTGGTGACGGTGAAGGCGGGCTACGGCCGCAACTACCTCATCCCGCAGGGCCTCGCCCTGACGGCCAACCGCCAGAACCTCGGCAAGCTCTCCGGCATCAAGCGCCAGCAGGCCGCCAAGGACAACGCCCAGCTCTCCACCTTTCAGGCTTGGGCCAAATCGCTCGAGGGCAAGTCTGTCACTTTCGTGGCGAAGGCCGGGGGCAGCGGCCGTCTCTTCGGCTCCATCACGCAGGCGATGCTGGCCGATAAATTGGCCGAGATCGGCGTTCCGGTCGAGCGCCGTCGCGTCATCATGCCCGCCGAGGTGAAACAACTGGGCGAATACGAGGCCCGTCTCGACCTCCACCCGTCGCTCGACGTGCGCGTGCCGTTCGAGGTCGTCACGGAGGAGACCATGCGGGCACAGGCGGGCCACATGGCACAAGACGCGCCGAAAGCAGCCACCGCCGCGCCGGCCGCCGAGGAGGTGCCCGCCGCGATTTCGGTTGCTGCGCCGGCCGCTGCCGCCATCGTCGAGGCCGCCCCAGTGGTCGAGGAGGCCGTTGAGGCCCCCGCGCCGGTCGAAGCCTCTTTCATGGACAAGGTTGAGGACGCGGTCGATTCCGCCGCCGCCTTCGCCGCGCCGCATGTCGAGACCGCGAAAGAGGCCGTGGGCGATGCCGTCGACTCGGTTAAAGAATTTGCCGCGCCGCACATCGAAACTGCGACCGAGGCCGTCAGCGACGCCGTCGACTCCATCAAAGAGGAGGCCGCGCCCATCATGGAAAAGGCAGAAGAGGTCATGGAGGACATCGCCGAGGCCGCCGCGCCGATGGTCGATTCTGTGAAGAGCTTCTTCAGCGACGCCGTCGACTCCGTCAAGGAAATGGTCGATGGCACCGACGACTCGACCGAGAAGAAAGAGGGCGACGCCTGATTTCAACTCTGGTTTTCCGCAAACAAAAAGCCCCGGCTCGTTCTCGAACCGGGGCTTTTTCATTTTCAAAAAAAATAACAGCCAGCGAGTTAGATGATTTCGATGGTCACGTCTTGCGCGGCGCGGCGGGTGTTGCCCGTCTTTTCCTCTTTCACCCAGACGTCCTTCACGACGACGCGGCTGCCGAGCTTCTCGCGGCTGATCATCGTCTGGAACTCGCCCGGGATGCGGCTGCCCTTGACCGGGGCGCGCGAGACGAGCTGCCCGTCGGGCCGCACGATTTGGATTTCAAAAGAGACTACCGACTGGCCGGGCGCGTCGGCGAGCATGATCTCGTTGACGGCCTTCAAGTCGGCGGTGGTCATCTGTCCGTTGGCGGTCAGTGAGCCGAACTTGATGCGCGGTGCGACCGCCGACTGGGCGAAAACGGAGGCCGCCATTAAGAACAGCGCGGCGGCGGCGAGAAAGAGTTTTTTCATGTTCGAGAAAAAAGTTTTTGCGTGAACGTTCGGCCGCGAGGCCGGGACAAATGTGGTAATTTTTCCGGGAAGCCCGGTTCGGTTTGATTTGAGGCGGTGAGCGTCGGTTTCGCTGCCACGCTCACCGAATCTGCGAGGTTATTTCGTCAGCACGAGCTTGGAGATTTTCACCTGCCCGCCGACTTTCAATTTAACAAGGTAGACGCCGCCCGTCTCATTTTCCAGCCCGAGCGGATGGCGGATTTGGCTCGTGCCGACCTCCGTCGCCCGGTAAGTCGACTGGCCGAGCAGGTTGACGACCTCGATTTCGGCGTCGACCGGCGCGGCGAAATCGGCCGAGAGGATGGCCTGTCCGCTCGTCGGGTTGGGCAAGAGAGCGCAGTTTTTCAGCCCTTCGATGGTGTTCGTTCCAGTAATGTCGACATAAACGGTGATGATTTCCGAGCAGCCGTTCTTGTCGGTGATGGTGACTTTGTAAGAACCCTTTGCGAGGCCAATCTGCTGGTTGCCCGAACCGCCGTTGCTCCATTGATAGGTGAACGGCGCGGTGCCTGAGTGCGGCTCGAGGACGACGGATGCAAGGTTCATCTGCTGGTTGGCCGAGTCGTTGACCGTGACCTCGACGTCGAACGACTCGGGGCAGCCCGCCACGTTGATGTTGTCGAGATCGAACCAGAAATCGCCGTCCGCGCTGTTCGAAACGCCGATGAACTGGATCTGGACGGGCTTTCCGGCGAACTGCGCGAGCGGAACCTTCACATTCTTCATGTTCTTGGAGGTCACGTGGTTCGCCTTGTTGATGTCGCGCACCGTCGTCCACGTCCCGCCGCAGTCGGCCGAGACCTGCACCGAGAAGGAGATGTCCGCGTCGAGCACCGTGCCGACGTTGCCGTTGAGCGTCTGGTCGAAGTTGTAGTCGACGATGCGGTAGTCGAAGGAGAGCGAGTCGTTCGCCGCCACCGGCCCGTAGGCTGGGATGACGACCGAAAAGTCCGTCGGCGCAAAAAACAGGTTTTTCGTGATGACCCACGACGGCGCGTTGTGCTGGTCGGTGACGTAGACGCCCGAGCCGAGCTGCCAGTCGGCCTGCGCCTGCGCCGTCTGGAAATCTTCTTTCAGCGGCAGGTCGTGGACGGTGTTGTTGATAATAAAAGTGGTCGTGTCGTTGGCCGTGTTCTGGTCTCCGGTAAAGACCGTCCAGACGGTGACGGTGTGGAAGCCGATGGAGTTGAACGGCGTGGCGAAGGTGTACTGCTTCTCGTTGTTGGCCGAGATGCTGAAGCCGGAGGCCGTCTCGATGACCGACGGCTCGTTGTCGACCTTGTACCCGAGCTTGATGGCGCCGCCGGTGCTGCTGGCGGTCTGGCTGCCGTCGTTGCGGACGGTGATGGTCAGCTTGTCGTTGGCCAGCCCGCAGAGGCCCGCGCCCGGCGTGGTGCCGTTGATGGGGGTGAGGTCCTTCTGTTTTTGCTCGAAGATGTTGATGTTGTCGATGGCGAAGCCGGGGTTCGTGAAGAACATTCCGCCCGAGAAGCCGAAGCGCAGCAGCACGTTCGGCTTGCCCTTCGCCCCGTCGAGCTTGTGGCGCGACGTCAGCCAGCCGCCCGAGAAGCCGCTCCAGACGTCGCCCAGCGGCACGGTGGTGTTCGTGTACTGGTACCAGTTGCCGAGGTTCGTGCCGGTGGCGACGGTGCCGACCTTTTCCCAGTTTGCCCCGTTGTCATAGGAGATGTCGAGCCACATCCCATCGTAAAAACTGTCGGCCCCAGACCAGAGCGAGAAGCGGATGGTCGGGTCGACGGTCGTGGAGCTGAAGTCGAGGCAGGGCGAGACGAGGTAGCTCGTCTCCTGCAGGTTCCCGAAACCGGCGAGGCTCGTCGCCCAGCAGTTTTGGCCACCGGCGGCCTCGGTCAGGTAGCCGTCCTTCGCAGGGTGGCCGTGCTCCCAGGAGGGGTTTTCGCTGTTGTCGAGGTCGACGTGCCAGCCGCCGTTCCAGTCCTCGAATCCCTGTTGATAGGGCAGGCCGACTTTGTTCGTCAAATAATAGGTGACGGTGTCGTTGCCCGGCTGGTCGTCGCCCGCCAGTTCGGTCCACGCCTGGATGACGTGCTGGCCGGGGCCGGAGAGGTCGCCGAAGGCGTCAAACTGGATGTACTCCGCGCTGTCCTTCCCCAAAACGCCGGTGTAGAAACCGTCGTCCGGGAAGTTGATGTTGCCCGGTCCAGCGACTGCGGGTTGGCCCCGTAGTTTTTCAGCCGGACGACAATCTGCTCCGAATTCAAATCGCAATCCGAGACAGGGCTGACGACAGCCGAGACGCCCACGTCGTCGGAGAAATAGGTGCTGAATTTCACCGGCCCTGCGATGTTGCTTGCCGACCCGTCCGGGCAGATGCGCCAGACCATGACCTGATAGTTCGTGTTCTCGAAAAGCCCGGTCATCGTGTACTTCGGCTGCGTGACAGTGGCAGTGTCGCCCTGACCGGCCAGCAGATCGACGCTCGCCGGGCCGTAGACCACCTTGTAGGTCACGCCCGCGCCGCCCGCCCAGCGCACCTTCGCCGAGTAGGCCGAGGGGTTGACCGAGAGGTCCTTCGGCTTGGGACAGCCGCCGCACTTAATGACACCTTTGTAATAAATGCCGCTCAACGGGCCGGGAAAGGGCACAATCGGCTGCGCCATGACGGTGTCGCCGTTGTTGTCGAGCAGCGCCCACGAGATCTCGTAAGGGATGATGCCCGTCTCCAGCGACATGGTCAGGTTCTGACCTTGCGAAACGGGCACCTGGTAGGTGGCGAACGTCCCCGTCGGCCACGGAAGGTTGCCGATGGTGTAGATGTTGTCGACCCCGTCGAGGTTGAGGTTCAGTTCGTTGCCCGTCCAGCCGTCGCCGAAGGCGTCGTAGAGGTTGAGGGTGTATTCGCAGTTTTGGCCGCTGGCCGGGGCGGCCGCGAGGGCCAAAACGGCCATGATGGGGGCAAAAAGTCGAGCCAATTTCATGAGCGGTGTTGAGTTTTAATTCGAGTTCCAAAGATAGACAGGCTCCCAAATTCCGCCCCGCGAAATGATTTTCGTCGCGGTCTGGCCAATTTTGCCCCCATCATGTACGCCACCGCCGCCGACCTCTCCGACACCATAGCCGCCATCTCCACCCCGCCGGGCATGGGCGCCATCGCCGTCGTCAGGTTGGCCGGGCCAAGGGCTGTCGAGATTGCAGACCGTTTTTTCAGGGGGAAAAAGTTGCTGGCCGCCAGCCCGAGCCATACAGCCCATTTCGGAGCCATGATGTTTCAGGAGGCAATGCTCGATGAGGTTGTCGCCACCGTCTTCCGCGCCCCGCACTCCTACACCGGCGACGAAATCGTCGAGTTGAGCTGCCACGGCTCGCTGTTCATCCAGCAAAAAATCCTCGGCCTCCTGCTCGAAAGCGGCGCGAGGCTGGCCCGCCCCGGCGAGTTCACCCTCCGCGCCTTTCTGAACGGAAAGATGGACCTCGCCCAGGCCGAGGCCGTCGCCGACCTAATCGCCTCCGAGTCGGCGGCGGCGCACGACATCGCGCTGCGGCAGATGCGCGGAGGCTTTTCTTTTGAAATCAAAAAGTTGCGGGAGGAGCTTATCCACTTTGCCAGCCTCATCGAGCTGGAGCTGGACTTTGCGGAGGAGGACGTCGAGTTCGCCAACCGATTGACGCTCAACGGTTTGGTTGAAAAAATCAGGGTGGAAATCGCCCGGCTCATCCAGTCTTTCCAGCTCGGAAACGCCCTGAAAACCGGCGTGACGACCGTCATCGCTGGGCGGCCGAACGCCGGAAAATCGACCCTCCTGAACGCCCTTTTGAACGAGGAGCGGGCCATCGTCAGCGACGTTCCCGGCACCACCCGCGATGCCATCGAGGAGGTCTTGAACATCGGCGGCGTCCTATTCCGCCTTGTCGACACGGCCGGCATCCGCGAGGCGACCGATGCCGTCGAGCGCATTGGCGTCGAGCGGGCGATGGAGAAAATCGGGCAGGCAGCCATCCTCGTCTACCTCTTTGACGTCGTCGAGACGCGGCTGGCCGAGGTCTTTTTCGATCTCGAAAAACTGGCCCAGCCCGGGCTGAAGCTCCTCGTCGTGTGCAACAAGATGGACCTGCTGCCGCAGTTCTCGCCCAGTTGGCTGGCCGACCCGTTTTCAAAAGAAATCCCGCCTTTCCTGCTCGGCGATTTTTCAAAAATCCCCAACCCGGCGCCATTGGCCGAATCACAAATCGTGACCCTTTCGGCGAAGCACTCGATGAACGTCCCGTTTTTGAAAGAAAAACTCCTCGACCTCGTGACCGGCGGCTCGGTCAGCACGGGCGGCACGGTCGTGACGAACGCCCGCCACGTCGCCGCCCTCCAACAGGCCGACGCGGCACTGACCGATGTTTCGACCGGCCTCGCCTCGGGCGTCTCGACCGACTTCGTGGCGATGGACATCCGCCGCGCCCTCTCCTTTTTGGGCGAAATCACCGGCGAAATCGGAGTGGAGGACTTGTTGGGGAGCATCTTCTCGAAGTTTTGCATCGGAAAGTAGGCTCACTCCCGCACCACCACTTTTTGGGAAAAACCGCCCGCCCGCAACATGTAAATCCCCGCCTCCAGCCCATCCACATCGAGCGAACCCGCCCTGCCCTCTACCACCGCAGACCGCACCAGCCGTCCCGTCGGGTCGAACAGACGGGCGACGGTTTTTCCCTCCCAGTTTTCAGAAAGGAGCAGTGTCAGCTCGCTGCCGGAAACAGGGTTGGGATGGGCCACTAGCGGCGGGGTGACATTCCCCGAAATCGCAATGCTTGCCACGGGCGAGAACCGCTCCGCGCCATCGAAATCGACCTGCCGCAAGCGGTAGTAGTTTGCGCAGGGCAGCGGGTTTCCATCCAAAAAAGAATAGTCGTGGGCTTCCGCCGTCGTGCCGCGGCCGGGCATGAAGGCCAGCTCCAGCCACATGCTGCCGTCGGGGCTGCGCTCGATGCCGAAGCCTCGGTTGTTGCTCTCCGATGCGGTGCGCCAGGTCAGCTCGACCGAGCTGCCGACCGACCGCGCCCAGAAGTTGACCAG
>JBGAWE010000117.1:0-13743 GCA_044227705.1 Saprospiraceae bacterium | reverse complement strand
CTGATGCCCATCCGAACGGCCTCCGACTGGCCGCGAAAGCCGCCGCCCTTGACGTTGACCTTCACGTCGTACGCGTCCGACACGCCGACCGTCGCAAAGGGGTCGGTGACGTAGAACTGGACGTGCATCTGCGGGAAGTACTCGCGGTAGTCCTTGCCGTTGACGGTGATTTTGCCCTCACCCTTCATGACGTAGACCCGAGCGACGGCCGTCTTCCGGCGGCCAAGTGCATTGATTTGCTCCGACATTTTTGCTTGAATTAAAAGGTGAAGGGTTCCGGTTTCTGCGCCGCGTGGGGGTGCTCGGTGCCCGCGTAGACGAAGAGCTTGGTGTAGAGCGCGTCGCCCAGTTTGGTCTTGGGCAGCATCCCTCGCACCGCCTTTTCGATGACTCGGTGGGGCTTTTTGTCGCGCATCCGCTCGGCGACGGTTTCTTTCAGACCGCCCGGGTGCAGCGAGTTCATCTCGCGGTACTCCTTCTGCGCCCACTTGTTGCCGGTGAAGCGCACCTTCTCGGCGTTGATGACGATGACGAAGTCGCCCGTGTCGGCGTTCGGCGTGTAGGCCGGGGTATGCTTGCCGCGAAGGACAGAGGCGATTCGCGTGCAGAGGCGGCCCACAGGGACATTCTCCGCGTCGACGACGTACCACTTCTTGGGCCGCATCTGCTTCGAGACCGATACGGTCCGGTAGCTCAACGTGTTCACGATTTCAAATTTTTATGTGAGACAATGATGCCCCTCTCTCGAAAGGCGGCGCGAAGGTAGACGCGCCTTCGGCAGATTCGCTCCCGCGAACTTGTTTTTTATAAAAAAACTTCTTCTAACTCGTTGATAATCAGCCGGATTTTGGCCCTTGGATTTCATCGGTTGTGGGGCAAGACGCTGGCAGTCAACGAGTTAAACCGAGGGCGCGAGCGGTTCATTCTTTCAGTTTTGCCCCCCAATCCTTCCGAAACTTCGACAGCTTCGGGTTGATGACGAACGCGCAATACCCCTGGTTCGGGTTCCTCCGGTAATAGTCCTGATGGTAGTCCTCCGCTAAAAAGAACTCGCCGAGCGGCGAGATTTCCGTCACGATGGGGCCGGGCCAGACGGCCTGTGCGGCAGCTTTCGCGGCAAGCGCGGCCTCTTTTTGCTCCCCATCTTTAAAGAAAATGACCGACCGATACTGCGTCCCCGCGTCCGCCCCCTGCCGGTTGAGCGTCGTTGGGTCGTGTGTCGTGAAGAAGACGGCGAGGATGGTTGAAAGCTCAACCGCCATAGGGTCGAAGTGGACTCGAACAACCTCAGCGTGGCCGGTCGTGCCTGTGCAGATTTCGCGATAGGTCGGGTTGCGCGGCCGTCCGCCCGAGTAACCGGACTCGACCTTATCAACACCCGCAAGTTCGAGGAAGACAGCCTCCGTGCACCAAAAACAGCCGCCGCCGAGGACGATGGAATCGAGGTTTTTCATAGTTCACAAAGGTTGGGAAAGGGAGGGGCCTTTTTAAAAAGCATAGAAAGGATTCTCGGAATGCCTTGGCTGTTGCCGTCGTCGAACCATTCACGGATTTCAAAAACCTCAAACCCTGCATCAACGGCCGAACAGACAAAATCCGAGAGGTGGTGGTTGAAGCATTCGAGGACACGAAGCCCGTCTTCAGTCTCGAACCGCGCCTTGCTTCCCGAGTACTGTTTGAACGGGTGCAGCTCGCCGACGTAAAAAAGGCCGCCCGTTTCGAGCGACCGCGCCGCCTTTTGAAAGACCGGCCGCAAATCCTCGACGTGTTCGAGAATCAGAGAGCAGGCCACCAGGTCGAAAGCCGAATCATGAAAGGGCCAGTCGGCGCGAACGTCCAATTGGAGGAAGGCCACGTTTTCAGAAAGAACCCTCTCCCGGGCCTGCCGCATCATTTCAACAGAGAAATCGGAGGCGGTGACGCGGGCAGCGTTGTCGGCCAGCCAGACGGTATTCTTCCCCGTGCCGCAGCCCAGTTCCAAAACACTATTGAAAACGCGACCGCCGAGCGCCGCTCGAATTGCGGCTGCTTCGAGGTCGCGTGTCGGGTTCACGACGGTGTCGTAACTGGCTGACCAGAGGTCGTATGCCTGTGCTGTGTTCATCTTAAGAGGAGTACGGGACTCGTTGAAAAAGCGAAACCCGAAACCACGATTGCGGTCTCGGGTTTCGGGTCTTCTATAAAAAAAGAAGCCCCGGCATTGCTACCGGGACTTCAAATAACCCCAAAAAACCAAATGAAAACTGGGACGAAGATGGGGCGGCATTCCCCTGAATGCAAGCATTCCGACAAAAATTTTTTCAAAAAAAATCCCGCCCCGGGGATTCGGGACGGGATACCGGCTGGACGGATTTTGTTGGAATAGGAGAAGTGAGGAAAAAATTTTGTCTGGTTCAGATCGGGAGGCCCGCTTTTTTGAACAGAAAATGCAGCAGCCACATCGGCCCGACGAGGAGGTACTGCACGTCCTCCATGAACGAAGGTTTCTTCCCCTCAATCTTGTGGCCGATGAACTGCACGACCCACGCAACGATGAAAATGACGAGCGAGGCGCGCGCCATCGCCCCGCCGTCGCCGACTGAGGTGGCGAGCTTGTGCAGCCCGAAAATCATGGCCAGCCCAACGGCGAGCATGGCGAAAAACATTGGCACCGAGAGCCGTAGGTAGTAGACCATCGCGAAGGCGAGGGCGACCGTCGCCCAGTTGGCCCACATCGTTTTTTCCATCGGAAACGGGGCCGCGTACAGCAGCCCGAACAGCGAGAACATGATGGCCGGGATGCACAGCCAGTGGATGGCCTTGTTGATGGGGTTGCGGTGGCTCTCGCCGTAGTGGTTGAGCAGGAAGTCGAGTTTCGCCATGACAACGTTGTTTGAGTAAGTGGATTTCGGGTTGAAGGTAAAAACCGTATCCCCTATCAGGACAGCCGCCGCCGGACGATTTCGCTTAATAAAAATGTATCCCCGACGCGCAATTGCCTTACCCTGATCGAGCTACTTTTTTGACCTTTCGCGTCCGATTGTCGCCCCGCCAGTTGAGGACTTTGACAAACTCTCTCTCAACCAACATTCAATTTTCCTTCTTCTTATGAAGCAAACACTCCAGGCGAGCCTCGACGCGCTCGATGGCCTTGTGTCCGAGGGCCGCTGGGCCGAGGCGGTCGAGCAGTTCTTCGCCGACGGCGCCCGCTCGCACAGCTCCCTCACTTCGCACGCCTCTGACAAGTCGGAGAAGCTCGGCCGCCTCGCCGATTTCCTCGCACAGGTCGACACCGTCCACCACATTACGATGCACCACAACGGCATCGTCGGGGCTGCCGACACCACTTTCAGCGAGTTCTCCTATGACGTCACCATGAAAAACGGCGAGCGGATGAACTGGTCAGAAATCATCCGCCGCCGCTGGGAGGACGGGAAGGTGATCGACGAGCGCTATTTCCCCGCCGAGGCCGAGAGCCACACCGTCAAGACCGTCGTCAGCTACCGCGACGTGCCGCGCGTCCGTGAAGTGGTTTTGGAGCGCGAGGTCCCCATTATTAAGGAGGTGTACGTCGAGCGGCCCGTCGAGCGGGAGGTTTTCGTAGAGCACCGCGTCCCCGTCGTTCGGGAGGTCGTGCTGGAAAAGGAGGTGCCGGTCATGCGGCACACCGTCGTCGAGAAGCCGGTTCATTTTGATGTCGAGCTGGCCCGCGAGGTGGCCGACATCCACTACCACGAAATCGAGCGGCCCGTCCGCCACGAGGTTGTGGTCGAAAAAGAGGTGCCGGTCGAGCATTCGGTCGTCGTCGAAAGGGCCGTGCAGGTGGTGAAAGAGGTCGTCCTCGAAAAGCCTGTCATCCACGAGACCGTGGTCGAAAAAGAGGTCGTCTTCGAGGTGACGCTTGAAAAGCAAGTCCCGCTCATCCGCGAGGTCATCATCGAGAAAGAGGTGCCGGTCGTCCGCGAGACGGTCGTCGAGAAGCCCGTTTTTTATGACGTCGTCGTCGAAAAAGAGGTCATGGTCGAGCGCGAGGTCGTCGTCGAGCGCGCGAGCGCGAGGTACCTGTGATTAAATAGTTCTTCGTCGACCGCGAGGAGGAGGTCATCAAGCACATCGTTGTCGAAAAGCTGGTCGAGCGCGAGGTCGTCCTGGAGGTCGAGGTGCCGGTCATCAAACAGGTCATCGTAGAGCGGCCGGTCGACCGGGAGGTCATCATCGAGCGCGAAATCCCCGTCGTCAAAGAGGTCCATGTCGACCGGGAAATCGTTTCCGAGGTGGTGATTTACCACGACATCCCGGTTGAGAGGGAGGTCCACATCAACCGGCAGGTGCCGGTCGTCCGCGAAATTTACGTCGACCGCGAGGTGCCGGTCCTTCAGTAGGTCAGCCGCGAATAGCAGATCACGCACGAGGTCGTCCGCGACGTCGAACATGTCGTCGAGCATGAAATCACGCTGACGACGCAGGTCCCACATTACAACTACGTCGAGCACACCATCGAACTCGTCCACGAGGTTCCGGTCAACAAGGCCGTCTCCCGGGAAATAGAGGTCGAGCATCTGGTGCCGGTTTACAGCGAGGTTTTGGTTGAAAAACAGGTGCCGGTCGTCCGCGAAATCGTCGTCGACAAAGCCGTCGATTATGAAATCACCCTCCACAAAGAGGTCGCGCAGCTTCATGAGACGATTGTCGAAAAGCCCGTAGTCTCCGAGGTCGTCGTTGTCAAAGAGGTGCCGGTCGAGCGCGAGGTGGTCATCGAGCGCGAGGTCCTCGCCAACGTCGTCGAGCGCTGGATCGACAACCCCGTCGACCGCGAGGTGACGCTCATGCGCGATGTGCCGGTTGTCCGGGAGACGGTGGTCGAGCGGAAGGTGCCGGTCGTCCGTGAGGTTTTGGTCGAAAGGAAAATCCCGGTTTTGAAAGAGATCGTCAAAGACGTCGAGGTCGTCCACGAGGTCGTCGTCGAGCGCGAGGTGCCGGTGACGCGGGAGGTCTACGTCGATGTGGAAGTTGTCCACGAGGTCGTCGTCGAGCGGGAAAGGCCGGTCTTTGTTGAGAAATTCGTTGATCGCGAGGTTGTCCACAACGTCGAGGTGAAGCGCAACTGGCGCAAGGAGCGCACCGAGGCCAGCCAGCAACAAATCGACGAACGGCGCATCGAGTTCGAGCGCGTCAAGGTCGATGATGTGGCGATTGGAGAGATTTCCATCGCGCAAAACGGCGACGGCCACCGCCGGCACGACGACCTGAAAGTGGTCGAGGGCATCGGCGCGAAAATCGAGGAGGTCCTCAACGCCCGGGGTGTTTACACCTTTGAGCAACTGGCCGCTCTCTCGCCTGCCGTCATCGGCGAGATGCTCGAGGCAGCTGGCCCGCGCTTCTCGATGCACAACCCCGAGACGTGGCCCGACCAGGCCGCCCTCGCCCGCGACGACAAATGGGACGAGCTGATGACCTGGCAGGAGCAGCTCAACGCCGGGAAGACCGGCGAGGCAAAGGCCTGAACGATCAGAATTTGGTGCTTTCATCATGGGCGGGCCGTGAAAACGGCCCGCCTTTTTTGTTTGCAATCGGAGCCTAAAACCAGACGCCTCGGCTGCGCGAAGCGGATGTCTTCACGCCCAATACGCCAAGCAGCCCGCGCGCCAGCCCAGTGGCCAGCGTCCGCCCGAAGGTTTTCACCATCGGGTTTTTCAACACGGTTTCGACGGTCTGCATCACGCCTCCCCCGGCTGCCTCTTGCTGTTTTCGGGTCTCGGCCTGTTTCTCGGGCGAGGCCGCCGCGGCCATTTTCCCGCCGAGCATTTCATAGGCCGATTCGCGGTCGACCTCCTCGCTGTATTTTTTGAAAAGCGGGCTTCGCCCCACGATTTCGTCAATCTCGCCCGGGGTGAGGATGTCCATCCGGCTCGTTGGCGGAGCCATAAGGGTGTGGACGAGCGGCGTCGGGATGCCTTTCTCGTTCAAAACCGAGACGAACGCCTCGCCGATCCCGAGGCTCGTCAGCAGTTCCTCCACATCGTAGAACTCGGTGATTGGGTAGTTCTGCGCCGCCAGCTTGATGTCCTTCCGGTCTTTTGCCGTGAAGGCGCGGAGCGAGTGCTGGATTTTCATGCCGAGCTGGGCGAGCACCGGGTCCGGCACGTCCGACGGGTTTTGTGTGATGAAATAAACGCCGACCCCCTTCGAGCGGATGAGCTTGATGACCGCCTCGATTTGCTGCAAGAGCGCGGCCGACGCCTCCTGAAAAACAAGGTGCGCCTCGTCGATGAACAGGCAGAGCCGCGGCTGCTCGACGTCGCCCATCTCGGGGAAGCCCGTATAAATTTCAGCCAAAAGCTGCAACATGAAGCTCGAAAACAGCTTCGGCCTGTCCTGGATGTCGGTCAACCGGACGATGTGGACGATGCCCCGCCCGTCCTCGTCGAGCCGGAGGAGGTCGTCGCAGTCGAAGGAGATTTCCCCGAAAAACTGCTCCGCGCCCTGCTGTTCCAGTTCGACGACCTTTCGGATGATGGTTCCGACGGTCATCGTCGAAAGCGCGCCGTACTCGGCCTGAATCTCGTCCTTCCCCTCGTTTTGGATGTAGTTGAGGACTTTCTTGAAATCCTTCAGGTCGAGCAGCGGCAGTCTTTTGTCGTCGCAATACTTGAAGGCGATGGCCACCACCCCGCCCTGCGTGTCGTTCAGCCCGAGGATTTTGGAGAAAAGCACCGGGCCGAACTCGCTCACCGTTGCCCGAAGCCGCGCCCCTTTTTCATGCGAAAGGCTCAAAAACTCGACCGTGCTCCCGGCCGGCCGCCAGTCGATGCCGATTTTCAACGCCCGTTCCTCGATTTTAAAGTTCTTCTCGCCGGGCATGGCGATGCCGGAGAGGTCGCCTTTTATGTCCATCAATAGGCTCGGCACCCCGTTCGCAGCGAGGCTCTCGGCCAAGAGCTGGAGGCTTTTCGTTTTGCCGGTTCCTGTCGCCCCCGCGATGAGGCCATGCCGGTTCATCGTCCGCAGCGGAATTTTGACCTGCGCCCCGCCGACCGATTGCCCGTCGAGCATCGCCCCGCCGAGCGTGATGGACTGGCCGCTAAAAGCGTAGCCGCTGGCTATGGCTTGGGTGAATTTCTCTTTGTTCGCCATGAAAACCAGATTGGTTGAAGTTGCGAGATTGGTCAAATTGTTTGGGCGAAATTAGAAGCTCGAGCCAGTTCGACCCAACCAACATGCTCACTTGGGTGCTTCGGCAACCCGTCGGGCAAACCTCTTTTCATCAATTGCCCACGCCGATTTGTCGAGCCGCGCCTCAGTCTCCTCCCCTAACCCGGTCAGCATTTTTGGGAAAAAATCGAGGCCGGTCACTTTCTCCGCTTTGTCAATCGAGACGGCGAAGTCCATCAGCGGCCGGTCGGTCGGCTGGTTGGGAATCAAAAAGGCGATGCCCCGGTCGCCCGCCAAAACCACTTTGTAAAAAACCGCCGGGATGGTCACTTTTGAGAAGCCGAGCGGCGGCGTGTCCATTTTCAGTTTCAAAACCGGTCCCGTCACGATGTAGACATGGCGGAACCGCCGCGCCCAGTCGCGCACGTTCTCCTCCAGCTCTCGCCAGATTCCGACGTTGAACTCGCGTTTTTGCGGCGAAATGTTCGACATGTAAAAGGTCTCGTCCATCGCCCGCTCGTCAAAGCCCATGTCGGCAGCCGGGCAGAGGTGGCCTTTGTCGAAGCCGCCGCCCGAGTAGTCGCGCGGCGTGGCCGACTCGGTCCGCACGTCCGGGTCGGGGCGGAAGGTGTTGACGCGCTCGGCGAAGTTGGCGTCGAGGCGCTCGCGCGTCAGTTCGTAGGCGACCCACTCCGGCTGCTCGTCGTCTTCCGAATAACTTAAGGAGAACCATCGATGTCGGACGACGGCTCCGGTCGTCGAGGTCGGCTCGTAAAGCACGGGGTCGCTCGGGTTTATCTCAAACTCGGGCAACTTTTCCGGCCTCATGCCGCCGGGCAGCTCGGTCTTCGGCTTCGGGCTTTCGAGCGGCGGCGCGGTCGCCTCCTCTGTCTTTTTGCCCGAGAAAAAATTGAACAGGAAATAAAAGGCGGCGGCGAGGACGGCGAAGATGCCGGTCTTCATCAACAGGCCTTCCGAGTTGGAGCTTGCCATGTTCGAGTGTTTTGTGGGGTAAACTTAAAACACTCTGTTTTTCTAAAACAAGGCTTTATTGTTTTATTTTTTTTCAATGTCGAAAGGGTTTTTATGCCCTTCCGACGTTCCCCGAATCAGTATCGGAATTTTTTCACCGCATCCACAAAAGCCCGCACCCCATCCAGCGGCGTGTCGGGATAGACCCCGTGGCCGAGGTTGGCGATATGCCGCCGACCGAAAGCTTCCAGCATCGAAAATGTGTCCCTTTTGATGATTTCCGGCGAGGCATAGAGGTTGCACGGGTCGAAGTTTCCCTGCAAGACCGGCCGTTCGCCGACCTCCGCCCGCGCCCACGAAGGGGCCATGTTCCAGTCGAGGCCGAGGGTTTGGCAGGGCAGGTCGGAGAGGGCGCGGAGGGCGAACCACGCGCCTTTGGCGAAGACGGTTTTCGGGATTTCAGGCGGCAGCGCGGCGCAGATTTGTTTTAAATATGGAAGAGAAAACTCCCTGTACTGCCCCGGTGGCAGCTCGCCCGCCCACGAATCGAAGAGCTGCACCATGTCGGCCCCGGCCGCGATTTGGCCGCGCAGGTAGGCGATGGTCGTTTCGGTCAGTTTTTCGAGGAGGAGGTGCGCGGCCTGCGGCTCTTTATATAAAAAGGAGCGGGCCTTCGAGAAGGTCTTCGAGCCGCCGCCCTCCACCATGTAGGCGAGCAGCGTCCACGGGGCACCCGCAAAGCCGATGAGGGGGACGCGGCCGCCCAGCCCGCTTTTTGAGAGGCGGACCGCGTCGTAGACGTATTCGAGGCGCGAGGCCGGGCCGTCTCCAGCTGCCAACCGCTCGATATCTCGTTGATTTTCAATGGTTTTGGGAAATTTCGGGCCGCGCTTTTCCTCCATCTCATAGTCCAGCCCCATCGCCTCGGGGATGACGAGTATGTCGCTGAAGACGATTGCAGCGTCCACACCAAGTTCGTCAACAGGTTGGATGGTGGCCTCTGCGGCGGCCTCCGGAGTTTTCACGAATGCCTTGAAGTCGGGGAATTTTTGGCGGAGGGCGCGGTACTGAGGCAGAATCCGCCCCGCCTGACGCATCAGCCAGACGGGAGGCCGCTCGACAACTTGGCCGGAGGCGGTGCGGAGAATGAGGTCGTTCGTCAACTTTCGTGGAATTTCGGGCGAAGGTATCCAGCCCTTTCTGCCACCGGCTTTTGGGCAGAAAACTTGACGGGAGATTGATTTTGAGGCTGGTTGCCGATTCTATATAAAATTCAATTGCTGTAAAAAGCGGAATCTTTTTCATTGGTAGATCGTCTCCGCCAATTTGAGATTAAGGTTATATTTTATTGGCTAAAACAAGCAAAACTGGTTTTCAGATGGGCGGTGTACGGCATTCTATCTACCTCGAAAAATGTACCTAAATGCCGCCAACCCTCTGCTCTAATTTTGTCGCAGCAAATCGGGTCCATCCCAGCCTGCCTCTCTTTTTAAATCCAAATTGTCCCATGAAAAGCATCCTGTTCTCGGCACTGTTTGCCGCCATCCTACCCTTTCTGGCGGCCGCGCAGACCGATTGTTTCTCGTTCGCCTGCGGCCAGTCGAGCGGCCAGACTGGCGACACGGTCTGCCTCCCGATTACGGCCGAACAGTTTTCGGGCGTGCTGACCGCCCAGTTTTCGCTCCGCTGGAACCCGACGGTGATGGAGTTTGTCAATTTCCAGCCAGGCGCGATGCCGGGCGTGGGGCAGACGAACTTCAACAGCACGCTCCCCGGCATTTTCAACTTCGCGTGGTTCGACCCGAATCTGCAGGGGGTTTCGCTGCCGAACGGGGCGACCATTTTCTCCCTTTGCTTTAAAATCACTGGCCAGGCGGGCAGTTTTTCGCCCTTTTTCATCAGCAACTCTCCGGTTGTCACCGAGTTCTCGGACGTGAACGGGCAGATTTTAAGCCCGAACTTCACACAGGGCGGCCTCACCGTCCTCGCCACCGGACAGTCGCCGAACGACCCGATCTTGATGAAAGGCTGCGTCCAAAACATGGCCTGCGCCGGGCCTAACGGCTCTATCGACGTTACCGTGGCGGGCGGAGAGCCACCGTATTCCTACCTATGGACGGGGCCGAACGGGCTCCTCCAAAACACCCAAGACCTCGCCGGGCTTGTTCCCGGCCTCTATCGGCTGACCGTGAGCGACGCAGCGGGGATGACTAAGAAGGCCGATTTTTTTGTTGAAAACACCATAAATCCGGGGTTCGCGCTCCAATTAGAGGCCATCCCGGCCACCTGCCCGCTGAAAACCGATGGACAAGTGTTGCTCGACATCACAGGCAACCCGAGCGGCCCGCTCACCTTCTCGTGGAGTAACGACTCGACATCCCAAATCTTGACCGGCGCCCCGGCGGGCACCTATTCCGTCTCGGCTACGGACGCGCTGGGCTGTCAGGTCGTCGGGCAAGTCGCGGTCGGCGAGGAGCCGGGGTTCACGGCCAGTTTCATCGCCGACCAACCGAACTGCCTCACAGCCGACTCGCTCGGCGGGTTGACAGTCGTGCCGGTGGCGACGACGGGCGCGGTGCCCTTCTCTTTTCAATGGAACACCGGTGCGACGGCGGCGCAGATTTCGGATGTGAATGCGGGCACCTATTCGGTCACTGTGACGGAGGCCGGCGGCTGCTCGGCCGTCTTTTCCAGCCAGATTTCCGACGATTTGCTGGTCGATTGGAAGCTTTCCATCGCAACGAGCTGCGCGACGGACACAGCCCTCGGGAGCATCGAGGCGACGCTCTTTTTGAATTCTGGTGGCACGGCGCCGTTCGAGTTCGCATGGTCGAACGGATCGGTTGAAACCATCTCACCACCAGCCGGTCAGCCGCCGGTCGGGCATCTAACCAACTCGCTTTCAGGCATTTACGACTTGAAAATAGAAGATGCGAACGGATGCGAGCTTCTTCAAAAGGGAATCCTGCTCGACTGCAAGCTGCCTTTCAACGTGAAGAAATCGTGCTTCACCGTGCAGGGCCACGAGGCAACTGCGCCCGGTGCGCAGGCGGTCTGCGTGCCGTTCGTCTCACAGAACATGGACAGTCTCGTGCTGATGCAGTTCGCGCTGACGTGGGACACAACGAAGCTGACCTTCGACCATGCAAGCATCCCGCCAGCGACCTTGCCGGGGGCCGACTTTGTCTGGAATCCGGCCTCCCCGGACGTGCTGAAATTCATCTGGTATGACCAAACGCCGAACACCTCAACGGTCAGCGCGCTGAACGGGGCAACGATTTTGGAGGCCTGTTTCCTGCCCAAAGGGCTGCCCGGCGAAGTGGCTGAAATCAAGTTCACGGCCCTGCCAACCTTCCCCCTTGAGGTCGGGCGGACGAAGCTCGGCATCCCCATTCCCTTCAATGGGCAGAACGCCCGCATCTCCTTCGGCCCCGCCCTGCCCGCCGACCTCCGGCTCGAAGCATGCTCCCTCCGCCCCGACTGCGCCGCCGACGGCCTCTCGGGCATCAACCTCTCGGTCTCGGGCGGCTCGACTCCTTTTATATACGAGTGGGCGGGGCCGAGTTTTTCCGCCTCGACCGAGGACGTGGCGCAGCTCCAGCCCGGGAGCTATGGCCTGACCGTGACCGATGCTGCGGGCGAGACGACAACCGGGCTTTTTGAAATCAACCCGGTCACTTCGCAGGGCCTCGGCTGCGTCTGGCCCGGCGACGCGGACGACAACGCCTCGGCCAACCATTTCGACCTCCTCACGCTCGGCCTCGGCATGGGCCACACCGGCCCGGCGCGGGCGGAGGTCGGGACGCTGTGGACGGGCTACTCGTCGCCTATCTGGGCGGACGCGACGCCGGTCTCTGGCATCAATTTCCGCAACCTCGACGCGGACGGTGACGGCATCGTATCGACCGCCGACGTTGCCGCCATCGAGACGAACTGGGGCGAGACCATCTTCCCGACGGCAGGCGACCCGAACCTCCAACCACCTGACAGTCAATCGTTTAGCGCAATCGGCGGGCAAGTCGTCACGCTCGTGCCGAGTGACACATTGGAGGCGAGTGAAGCGGCGGCCATCCCAATCGAGTTAGGCATGGCGGGCAGCCCGGCGGTCGATTTGCTGGGCGTGGCGATGAGCATTTTCTACGACACGTCGCTCGTCAAGCCGTCGTCGGTGCACTTCCTGCCGGGCGGCTCTTGGCTCGGGACGGCGGGCAGCGACCTTGTTTTTGTGGAAAAAAACTTCCCGCAAAAAGGCCGCCTCGACGTCGCCCTCACCCGAACAGACGGGCAGGGCGTGACCGGCGACGGGCCAATCGGGCTGGCGTACATCGTCATCGAGGACGACATCTATTTGAGGGGGAACGGCACCTCGCGCGGGCCGACGGACACGCTCGTGCAGACAGGTTTCCAAATCCGCAACGTCCGCGCCATCACCTCTGCGGAGCAATTGCTCGACGTGGCGCCGAAGGACGCTCCCTTTTTCCTCCGACAAACCATCACGACGACTTCCGGGCCGGGGGAGCTGGGGAAGAAAATCATCGCCTTCCCCAACCCGGCCTCCTCCGAAATCCGGCTCGAATCGAGCGTTTTCATGGAGCAGGCGGGGATCTTTGGGACCGACGGGCGGTTTTTCTTCTCAAAAGAAATCCGTTCGGAGGCGGGCGCGATGTCGCTCGACGGGTTGCCGCCGGGAATTTTCCTTCTAAAAATTCAGACCGCCGAGGGGGTGGCAGTCAAGAAGTTTTTCAAGCTCTAACCATCCGATCTCGCGAACATGAAATCCGCCATTCTCATTTTGATTGCCGGTTTTGGCCTCATTTCCCCATCGACGATTGGGCAAAACCTGTCCATCGAAACGCCGACCGCGCCGTTCACCTTCGACGACTTCACGACCAACGACCCGCTCCAATGGAACGACGCGGCGACGTACAACCCGTTCGGCCTGACAGGAACTTGGTCGCCCGTCTACCTGACGGACAACCTGCCGGAGGGCGCGGTCGACCTCTGGGCGAGGGCGGCTGGGGGGTGCCCAGCCGCCGAAATTCACTTCAAGTACACCTTATCGCTCGACCTCGACGGGAACGGGGCACTGGAAACCGTCATCGACTCCGACGTCCCGACGCTCGGTTTTGGGCTGAACGAGGACGGGTTCGACGGCGCTTTCCGCATCGCCCGCGTTACGCGCGACGTCGAGACGGACGACCCCGACCACTCAAAACTGGCATCGTTCGACCTGCCTTACGGAACTCACAAAATCAAATGGACGGCGACCGGCTGCGCGGAGGTGAGGGTTGTCGAGCAGGACATAATTGTAAGGGATGGGAAGAAGCCAGTGGTTGTTTGCATCAACGGGCTTGCGGTGAACCAAGTCAACTTGGATTGGAGCACCGGCAAAGCAGGTGTGACCATTTGGGCGACCGACTTCCTGAAATATGCGGAGGACAACACGACCGACCAGTTCGGCCTCACTTTTGGACTGCGCGACGCGGACGTCAACCCGGGCACCGGATTCCCATTCTTCGGGGCGACGGGGCTGCCGCAAGACCACCTTTTTTGGGATTGCCCTGTCAACCTCGGCACAAACGCGGTCGAGCTTTGGGTGATGGACAAGGCCGGAAACGCCGATTTCTGCAACACCTATCT
>JBGAWE010000116.1:7033-13751 GCA_044227705.1 Saprospiraceae bacterium | reverse complement strand
GACCGAGTTGATTTTTTGCAAAATCCGACCTCATCGGCCTGCGTATTTCAAAAACCGGTCGCCCAGTTTTTCAAAATACCCTCCGCAGCCGGTGGCCGCTGGGTTCGCCCCGCTTCTTTTGGAGGAATTCGGGGAGCTTTTCGTCGAAGTTTTCAGCCGTTCATAGCAAGTCGAGGTTTTTGAAATGGGCCTCCACCTTCTTGACGGCATGGTGGAACGATGCCTTGAGCGCGCCCACCGAGGTGCCGGTCACGCCGGACATTTCCTCGTAGGGCATCTCGTCGAAGTAGCGCAGGTTGAACACAACCCGTTGTTTTTCAGGCAGTTGCGCGATGGCGGCCTGCAGTTGGAGCTGCGCCTCGTCGCCATCCCACCACTCGTCGGCGCGCGAGCTGCGTGGCCATCGTCGAGCCGGGCGTCGTCGAGCGAAATACCCAGCGCAGCCGTCGGCTCTGCTGGCCGAGGAAGGTGATGGCCTCGTTCGTGGCGATGCGCCACAGCCAGGTCGACAGGCGCGACTCGCCCTTGAAGTTGGCCAGCCCGCGCCACGCCTTGATGAACGTGTTCTGCAAAACGTCGTCCGCGTCGCTATGTGCCCCGACCATTCGGCGGATGTGCCAGTAGAGCCGCTCCTGCGTCGCTTCCATGAGGAGGCGGAAGCCGCGCTCGTGGCTGCGCTCGTCGCCCGCGATGAGGGCGAGGATTTGTTCGTCTGTCGCGGGCGAGGTTGTGGCGGTCTGCACGTCCATCGTGGTTTGCATTATTGACGGGGTTAAAAGCGAGGGGTTTAAAAACAGGCGGTTGGAAAGTCGAATTACTTTCGTGCCGGGCGCAGGCCCAGCAAAATTGCTCATTAAAATCTCTATGCCATGTTTAAGAAATGCCTTGTACTCGCCGCTGCCGCTTGTCTCTTTTCGAGCGCGACAGCGCAGCGGAAATCCACTTTTGGCCTGACGGTCGGCGGCGGTCTTTCCCGCCCGGTTCTTTCTTCCTCGTTCAAAAAAGAGTTCGACAGGCGCGAACACGAAATTTCAAGGTTCATCGGAGCCCATTGGATGCGGGCATTGCCGAACAACGCTTGGCTGAAGGTGGCTTGGAATACTCGATGCACGGCTTCACGGCATATACCGACCGAACACACTGGGCCTCGGAATTCGATCCTGGTGTCAACCAGCGCGACCCCAAACTGGACGACTGGGCAAAGACAATCAACCACTTTTCGGAAGCCACTGTCTCCATCAAAAAAGGCTTTGGCTCAAAGGCTTGGAAGCCGTTCGCTGAGGCCGGCGGAGGCATCGGGGCCAACTTCCACCAACAAGCCAAGACGAACCATAACCAGATAATTGCGCCGACGGAATTCGACGAGGTGTCGCGCCCACAGGCAAGTTTCCGGCAGGAATAGGGATCATGCGGACGACGCAGCGAGGCGGCGCGCACTCTCTGTTCATCAACGGCCGTTTCTACTTGACGCCCCTCGAAATCGACTCGAAGTCGCAACAATACCGCTACGCCGCTGCCATGCTCGGATACGAATTCGACTTTTGAGCAGGGAATATTTCGCCCCGCGCCTCGTTCCTGAAAAGCTGTTTTTGACCAGTTTTTTTGAAGAAGATGAAGAAAACCATCCTCGCCGCTGCGCTCGCCGCTGCAATCCTCTCCCTCCAAAACTGCGCCTCGAAGGGCGACAACCCCTTCGACGACATCGACCGCCCCATCGACTCGACGGGCATCGACCAGCCCTTCGACACGGCCAGCATCAGCGGGCTGCACCGCTTTATTTTAAAGGAAAAATGCGCCATCCCGAGCTGCCACGGCGGGACGTTCGAGCCGGACTTCCGCACCCCGCAGTCGGCCTGGTCGACGCTTGTCTGGGCTCCGGTCATCAAGAACACTGACGACTACCGCTTCCAGTTCCGCGTCATCCCCGGCAACGTGAATGAGTCGTGGCTGCACGAGCGGTGCGTCACCGACGACCCCATCCTCGGGCGGATGCCGCGCTATGCCGACCCGCTTTCGGCGACCGAGCTTTTTTATCTCAAAAAATGGATTGCCGATGGCGCAAAGGACATCAATGGCCAGCCCGCCCCGCCATCGCCAAACCTCAACGCCCGCATCTATGACATGGTGGCCCTCGGCCCGAACAATACCCGACTCGACACCGTCCGTGCGGCCTTCGATGAGCCTTTTTCGATGCCGAAAAGCACGGATGTCTACCTGATTCCCGCCTTTTACGACAACGAGACGCCAACCGAAAAGCTCCTCGACACGAAGCTGAAGGTCAGCCTCGACGCCAATTTCTCCACCTTCAAAGACCTACCGCTCACATTCGTCCCGCAATTCGGCGTCTGGCTCGCGCAGGTCAACACGGGCCTTTGGCCGAGCGGCTCGCTGGTCTACATGCGCGTCGAAATGCGCGACACCGACCACCAAGCGGTGGCCAAGCTCCCCAGTGCGCTTTCTCCCGTTTACATGGTGAAGCACTTCTCTTTCAAAGTGGAATGAGGCGCCTGAAATCAAACCCGCGCCAGCCGCTCGCCCGCGTCGAGCAGCACATCGTCGGTCTTTGCGAAGCAGAGGCGCAGTACGTGGTCGTCTCTTTTCGATGAAAAAAAAGCGGAGACAGGGATGCTAGCCACACCGAACTCGCGGGTGAGCCGCTCAGCGAAGACCATGTCCGGTTCGTCAGAGATGGCCGAATAGTCTACGGCCTGAAAATAGGTGCCAGAACACGGAAGCGGCTTTAGGCGAGTGTTTTCCAGAATTTTCAAAAACAAGTCGCGCTTCTCCTGATAGAATCCAGGCAGGCTGCGCCACTCGTTTTCGTTCGACAAAAAATCGGCGAGCGCCGCCTGAATCGGGTGGTTGGCCGAAAAGACGTTGAACTGGTGAACCTTCCGAAACTCGGCCGTCAGCGGCGGCGGCGCGACGACGTAGCCCGTTTTCCAGCCCGTCGAGTGATAGGTTTTCCCAAAAGAGGAGGTCGAAAAACTGCGCTCCCGAAGCTCGGGGAAATCCCAGACGCCAACGTGCGGCTGGCCGTCGAAGATTAAATGCTCATAGACTTCATCGCTTAAAATCAGCGCGTCCGAGTTTCTCAAAATCTTCGCAAGTGCCTCAAAATCAGCGCGTTGGAAGCAGCGGGCCGTCGGGTTGTTCGGCGTGTTGATGACGACGAGGCGGGTCCTTTTGGAAACGAGTTGCCCCAGCTTTTCCCAATCAATCTCGTAATCCGGCGCGGCGAGTTCGTGGACGACAGCCAGGCCCCCCGCCAGCTCAACCGACGGCCGGTAGCTGTCATAGCAGGGTTCAATCAGAACCACCTCGTCGCCCGGATGGACGACGGCGGAGATGATGCAGAAGATGGCCTGCGTTGCCCCTGCTGTGACCGTAATTTCTGTTTCCGGGTTGAAACTGGCCCCATGGATCGTCTCGATTTTCTGCGAAATTCTTTCCCGAAGGGTCATCGATCCGGGCATCGGGGAATACTGGTTGAAGCCGAGGCGCATCTTTTCGGCAACCAAATTTTGGAGCCCCGCATCAGGGTCGAAATTGGGAAAACCCTGCCCGAGGTTGACCGCCCCGTGCTTCGCGGCGAGGGCCGACATGACAGCGAAGATGCTCGTCCCCGTGTTCGGGAGCTTTGATTTTGGCACGGCCATCTGTTTCTAAATAATTGATTTTCAACGGCTTTTCGAATCGCCGACGGCAGAACATGCCGCAAACCGCAAACCCGATTCCGCAATCAGTTTTCCTCGGGGGCCGCGTCGCCCGTGCAGCCATTTGGGCGGGCTTGAACGAGGTAGAGGTCAATCTGCTGCCCCGCCCTGACGAGGGCCTTCGGGTCGAATCGAGGGCTTTGCCGCCAGACCCAAGCAGTCTTCCGGTCGGTCACATCGGCCCCGGCGACGACGGAGCCGAGGTTTAGGCTGTTCGATTTCAACAGGAAAAGAGCCTCGTCGTAGGTGTGGCAGACGAAGTCGGGCACGCCCACGGTCATCGTCTCTTTTTGGCTGACGATGAGGTCGATGACGGTACCCTTCTCGGTGTAAAAGCCCTTGCGGAGCCGCTCGTTGATGGTGTCTCCCTTGCAGATGACCCAGAGGACGGTGTTCGGCTCGAGGTTCTCGTGGGCCTCGCGGGCGAGGATGCGCGGTCGCAGGTCGAGGTTCGAGAGTTTTTTGGAATAGAGATCGTAGTCGTCGGTGCCGCTCAAGTCGGGGAGCTTTACTACGTCGGCGTTGTTCTTCGTGAGGGTCAGGTAGATGGTGCGGTTGTCCTTCACCTTGCTGCCAGGTGCGGGGCTTTGCTGTAGGACGACCCCGGCGGGCATCCCAACTTTATAAACAGAGTCGCTGATGGCAACGCGGAAGCCCGCGTCGTCGGCCTTTTGCGCGGCGCGGCCGAAGGTGTCGCCCTCGAACTTGGGCACGCCGATACGCTCACCGTGGTGGGTGAAGCACTTGAGCCACCAAAAGGTGAGGGTGAACAGCCCCGCCGTCAGCCCGAGCATCCCGAGGCAGTTCTTGACGACAAAGGGCGCGACGAGGAAAAGATACACCTCGGTAGCGAGGCGGCGAAGGGCTTGCCACATGTTCGTGGGCTGTTTTGAGTTTGGGCGAAGGTAGTTTTTTCTCCGACCGGGCCTCCTTCTTGGCGAGAGGGCAAGCTTTGGCAACCGTCCAAAACAAAAACGGCAGCCTTTGCGAGGCTGGTCTTTTTTATCCAACAAGCCCTCTGCTAAAGCCAACTTATGAGCCTACATCGGCGTCAAGGTCACTTCATCACTTAAACCGCCGCGATAAAACCGCTCAATTCAGCGCAGCCAAGCTCTCTTTGATCGCCCTGATTCTCTCCAAGGAATCGGCCTGCTTTTTCCTTTCCCCCTCGACAACAGCCGCTGGGGCGCTGGCCACAAACCGCTCGTTTGTCAGTTTGGCCGAGACCGATTGGAGGAATTTTTGGATATGGTCAAGCTCTTTTTGCAGCTTTTCGCGCTCGGCCCCGGTGTCGATTGTCTGGTTGAGAACAACGAAATACTTCTCCGTCCCCGCGATGAAGGCGACCGAGTTCGGCACTTCCGCGCTCTCCGAAAATTCGAGGGTCGAGAGGGTGGCCAGCTTTTTTATCAAATCCCGCAAGCCTTCTTGGCTGAAAAGGGCCTCGGCCCCCTCCGTTTTTTGGACGAAGACCGTCAGCTCCTCGCGCGGTTTGAGCTTTCGGTCGTTTCGCAGTTCGCGGATTTTGGTGATGACCTCCTTCGCCGTCTCGACCCGTGAGATGATGGTTTTGTCCACCCGACCGGGGCGCGGCGATTTTTGGGCGCAGCAATCTTCGCCCTCGGCGCGCTCGGCCAGTTGGTGCCAGATTTCCTCGGTCACGAAGGGCATGAACGGGTGCAGTGCGACCATTAGTCTCTCGAAAATCCGGGTCGTCGCGCGGCTGGTTTTCCCGTCGATGGGCTGTTCGAAACCCGGTTTTATCATCTCCAAAAACCAGGAACAGAAGTCGTCCCAGATGAGTTTGTAGAGCGACATGACCGCCTCCGAGAGCCGGAATTGTTCGAAATCCGACTCGATTTCGCCCAAAACCTCTTCGATTCGCTCCTCCATCCACTTGACGGCGAGCGCATTTTTCGCCCGGATTTCGTCCGATTCGATGCGCTCGGCGACCGGCCAGCCTTTGACGAGGCGCAGCGCGTTCCACATTTTGTTGGAGAAGTTGCGGCCGTTCTCGCAGAGCTTTTCGTCGAAGAGGATGTCGCCGCCCGCCGCCGCGCTCGACATGAGACCGTAGCGCACACCGTCCGCCCCGAAGTCTTCTATTAGTTTGAGCGCGTCGGGCGAGTTGCCGAGCGATTTCGACATTTTGCGGCGCAGCTTGTCGCGCACCATGCCGGTGAAGTAGACGCGGCGGAACGGCCGCTCGCCCTTCCACTCGTAGCCAGCCATCGCCATCCGCGCGACCCAGAGAAAAAGGATGTCCCAGCCCGTGACCAGCACGGAGGTCGGGTAGAAATACTTGAAGTCGGGCGAGTCCTGGAAGCCGCCG
Source organism: Saprospiraceae bacterium (assembly GCA_044227705.1). Lineage (GTDB taxonomy): Bacteria > Bacteroidota > Bacteroidia > Chitinophagales > Saprospiraceae > JANOQP01. The sequence continues at coordinate 7,703 of JBGAWE010000116.1, read as the reverse complement.
AGCGTCGAAATCGGCCAGAGCCATGAGGAAAACCAGGTGTCGAGAACGTCCTCGTCTTGCCTCAAATCGTTGATTGTCAATGAGTTGTCGCCGGTTTGGGAGCGCACAATCTCCATCGCGCCCTCCGCCGTCTCGGCCACGAACGGCCCGCTCGGCACCCCTTCTTTTTCCTCAATCAGATACCAAGCCGGAATCCGATGCCCCCACCAAAGCTGCCGCGAGATGCACCAGTCGCGCACGTTCTCCATCCAATGCCGGTAGGTGTTCTTGAAATTTTTTGGGAAAAACTCAATCTCGTCAGCCATCACCGCATCCAGCGCGGGCTTGGCGAGGTCGCCCATCCGCACATACCATTGGAGCGAGAGCTTCGGCTCGACGACCGCGTTCGTCCGCTCGGAGCGACCGATGCTCGTCCGGTATTCCTCTGTTTTGACCAACAGCCCGGCTGCTTCGAGGTCGGCGGCGACCAGCTCGCGGGCCTCGAACCGGTCCTTGCCGACGTGGAAAACGGCCAACTCGTTGAGCCGACCATCGTCGCCGATGGTGTCGATGATTTCGAGGCCGTGCTTCAGGCCGAGGTCGTAGTCGTTTGGGTCGTGCGCGGGGGTCACTTTCAAGGCCCCGGTCCCGAATTCCTTATCAACATATGAATCAAAAATGACCGGCACAG
>JBGAWE010000116.1:0-6976 GCA_044227705.1 Saprospiraceae bacterium | reverse complement strand
CCCCGAAGGTGTTTATAGCGCGGGTCGTCGGGATGAACAGCCAGTCCGGTATCGGCCATGATGGTCTCCGGCCGCTGCGTGGCAATCACAACCCATTGATTGTCACAGCCTTCAACGAAATATTTGACGTGGTAGAGCTTCGAGTTCTCCTCGTTGTGGAGCACCTCCTCGTTGCTCAAAACCGTCCGCGCCTCGGGGTCCCAATTGACCATGCGGTGGCCGCGATAGAGTTTTCCCTTGTTGAAAAGGTCGACAAAAACGCGGATGACGTCGGCCGAATAACCCTCGTCCATCGTGAACGCGGTGCGCGACCAGTCGCACGACGCCCCTAATTTCCGAAGCTGCGAGAGGATGATGCCGCCGTATTTATCCTTCCATTGATAGGCGTAGCCCATGAACTCGTCGCGCGTCAGGTCGCCTTTTTTCATCCCTTTCTCATCGCGCAGCCAGCGGACGACCTTCGCCTCCGTCGCAATCGAGGCATGGTCGGTGCCGGGAATCCAGCAGGCGTTCTTCCCGTCGAGCCGCGCCTTTCGGGTGAGGATGTCCTGTATCGTGTTGTTGAGCATATGGCCCATGTGCAGCACGCCCGTGACGTTGGGCGGCGGGATGACTATGCTGAACGGCTCACGATCGTCGGGCGAGGCGGTGAAATAGCCGCGCGATTCCCAGTGGGCGTACCATTTTTCCTCGGTGTCGGCGGGGGTGTAGCGGGTGCTCAATTCCATGCGATTCGTGTGTTTTTGGGCAATTTTTAATTGTAAACAGGCGGTTTTTGGGTGGGCAAAAATAGACGGACAGCCCGAAGCAGTATTCTTGAAACTCGGAAAAGGCACAATCAATACCGCAAGTCCATCACCGCCGCCTCTCCTCTCGCCCGCGTCGAGATGATGAAAAACCGCCCATAGTCGAAATCCTCGACCATCGGAAAGTGCTGTTTCCCGCCGGTCACGAAGTCCAACCAGACGGGAATCGTGTTGGAATGGTGAGCCACCAAAATCTTCCGCCCCCGGTCTTCTTGGTAAAGCTCGTTCGCCAACATCATCGGCAGCACGTCCTTCGGGACGGTCTCAACCGGCGGGTCGAGCCGCCGCCGGACATCGGCGAGGGTCTGTTGCGTCCTCTTTTTGTCCGAAAAAATGAGGCGGCTCAAATAGGCGTCCTTGAAAATCTCGCCCAGTCTCACCGCCCGCGCCCGGCCCTCCGCGGTCAAATCGGGGTCGTCGCCATTCAAATCCTTCTCGGCGTGGCGGACGAGATAGAGGATGACGGCCGTCGAGTCATTGTAAAAAGGAATCGCCCGGCTCGTCCCGTCTGAAAATTCGACGCGGCCATCCTTACTGATGGCTTTGACGAGGGCAATCTCCTTTTGGGGCGACGAGGCACAACTGGCCAAAAAGAGCACGAAAAGGAAAGAAAAGAGGTCTATTTTCATGGATTTTCAATTTCGAGAAGGCCGTACATGGGTTTTCCTGTCTATGTTTTTCTTCACAAAAAATTCAACCGCTGCATCAAAACCGGCTTGAACGCCTCGCCGACCGGCACGATTTGCTTTCCGATTTGGAGGGAGGTGCCGTCACCGATGGTCTCTATTTTTTCGAGGTTGACGATGTGCGACCGATGGACGCGCATGAACCGCGTGGGCGGCAAGGCCTCCTCTACCGCCTTCATCGTCGAGTGGACGGTGTGCCGTTTTGCGGCGGTTTGGAAGATTGTGTAATCGCCGAGGGCCGAGACAAAGAGCAGTTCGTCGAACGGGATGCGGACGAGGTGGTTTTCCGAGCGGATGAAAATGGCCGATTGGTCGGATGTCGCGGGGGGCGATGGTGCGGTGGTTGCAGGCAAACTTGCCCGGTCAAACATCTCCTTAGCCCGCCGCACCGCCGCGTGGAATCGCGCCGGGCTGACCGGTTTCACCAGATAATCAACCACGCGGAGGTCGAAGGCCTCGACGGCATAATCCCTTTTTGAGGTAATCATGATGGTGAGCGGCGGGCTGTCGAGGCTGTCCAAAAGCTCGATGCCGGAGATGCCGGGCATTTCGACGTCGAGGAAAAGAAGGTCTATTGGCGATTTTTCCATTTGGTTGAAAGCCGCGCCCGCCGACTCGCACTCGGCCGCGATTTCCAAAAAGTCGATGCCGCTGACCAGTTCGCGCAGCGCGAGGCGGGCCATAGGGTTGTCGTCGATGATTAGGCAGTTCATGTCAAACCGAGTTTCGTTCTGTCAAAAATCGGCCACCACTGCCGCCGAGACTGCCGTGTTCAGCATCCCTTCAATCCTCGAAAATTGGGCTTTCAGCAGACCGATTTCTTTTTTTTCAGCGGCCAAGTTTTCCAGCCGCTCAATCTCCGCGAGGCCGCGCGGATTCATGCCCACATACGCGGCCGTACTGCGGAGGTTGTGGGCGAGGGTTTTTATCCTCGAAAAATCGGCCGCCAGAACCGCCGCCGAGAGTTCGGCCAACTCATTTGGCACCTGCCCGGCGAACATATCGAGCATCTGCCGAACGAATGCCCGGCGGCCTTTCGACAAGTCCATCAGGTATTGCAAAGAGAGTATGTTCTCTTTTGTAACCCATTCATCATCAATAGCTTGAGTTGCTTTTTCAGAAAAAAACAGGCCGAGTGTCATCCTCAAATCCGCCTCGCTTACCGGCTTTTGGAGGTATTCGTCCATGCCGATGGAGAGGCATTTTTCGCGCTCGCCGCGCTGCGAGTAACCGGTCAGTGCGATGATTGGAAGCGGGTTCTTCAACTCGCTGCGGATGGCCTGCGTCACGGTATAGCCGTCCATGTCGGGCAGTTGGATGTCCATGAAAACCGCGTCGAATGTCTTGTGCCGCAGGATTTCGAGTGCCTCTTGGCCGGTCTCGGCCTCGGTCGCCGAGCAACCGCACTCTTTCAAAAAGAGCATGGCCAGTTTCCGGTTCAGCGCGTTGTCGTCAACCACAAGGACTTTTTTGTTGAGGAAAAACACCCGCTCGGCAGGTTCTGATTTTGCCGCAATCAATTGATTTTCAATTGATTGCATTGAAACAGCGAACGGGATTTCCACCAAAAAAGTCGTCCCGAAACCGACGTGGCTCTCCACTGATATCGACCCTTCCATCAGTTTGCAAAGCTCCCGAGAGATGGCAAGGCCGAGGCCCACGCCGCCGAGTGCTCGACTTGTTCCATCCTCCATTTGGCGAAAGCGTTCGAAGATGGTCGCTTGCTCGTCGGGCGGGATGCCTGGGCCGGTGTCTTTCACCAAAAAGCGGAGGAGGGTTTTGCCGGAGGGCCGGTCAGGTGGGCGACTGTTTTCAATGGTTGAAATCTCCTCGGCAAGCAAAAAGACGTAGCCCTGCCGGGTGAATTTCACAGCGTTGCCAATAAGATTGGCCAAAATTTGGGTCAGCCGTGCGGGGTCGCCCAGCAAGGTGTCAGGGGTGTCGGGGTGGATTTCCACTCGAAAAGCAAGCCTTTTTTCGAGCATTTTGATGGAAAAAAGGGTCTCAACTCCTTTCAAAACCTCGCGCAGGCTGAATGGCCGCTGCTCGATTCTCAACATCCCGGCCTCCATTTTCGATGCATCAAGAAGATCGTCCAACAGGCGCAAAAGGTTGTCGCCCGCCGACTGAATGCCGTCGAGCATCTCGCGCTGACGGTGGTCGAGGGGGGTGCGGGCGAGCATATGGGCGAAGCCAAGGACGGCGTTGAGCGGAGTACGGATTTCGTGGCTCGCGTCGGCGTAGAAATGGTCGCGCGCCTCGGCGAGTTGCCGGGCGCGAGCTTCGATGCGCCCCAAATCATCCCTGAAAACCTGCTCTTTCCTCTTTTGAAAATAGATATAAAAAACCCAGCCAGCCAGAACGAGCGGCAGGGAAAGCTCCAAAACCCATCCTAACTCGTTGAAATTCATGTGATTTCAATTTCGATTTGGCTGCCAAGCAAGTCCTCCATAGTCTCTCGGCGGCGGATGAGGTGGGCTTTTCCGTCGAGGAGCAGCACCTCGGCGGGGCGGAAACGCGAGTTGTAATTGGAGGCCATCATCCAGCCGTAGGCCCCAGCGTTGAAGAAGCAGAGGACGTCGCCCTCGACGATTTCGGGGATGCGGCGGTCGGCCCCGAAGGTGTCCGTCTCGCAGATGTTGCCGACCACGGTGTAGATGCGCGGCTTGGCAGTAGGCGCGGAGACGTTGACGATTTTGTGATATGAGCCGTAGAGCATCGGGCGGATGAGGTGGTTGAGGCCCGTGTCGACCCCGGCGAAGACGGTGGCTGTGGTTTGTTTGACCGTCGTGCATTTTGCGAAAAAGAACCCCGCTGGGCTGACGAGGAACTTGCCCGGCTCGAAAACGAGGGCAACGTCGCGGCCGTAGTCAGCGCAGAAGCGGCGGAAGCGGGCGGACATTTTTTCCCCAAACTCTTCCACGTCGGTCTCGATGTCGTCGGGTTTGTAGGGAACTTTGAAGCCGCTTCCGCAGTCGATGTACTCGATGTCGGGGAACTTCATGGCGGCGTCGAACAGGATTTCCGCGCCTTCGAGGAACACGCCGACGTCGAGGATGTCGGAGCCGTTGTGCATGTGGATGCCTTCAATTTTAAGGCTCTGGCTTTGTATAACCCGTTGAGCATGGGGCAGTTGGTGAAAACTGATGCCGAATTTCGAGTCGATGTGACCGGTCGAGATGTTGTAGTTGCCTCCCGCGAGGATGTGCGGGTTGATGCGCAGGCCGATGGGGAAGTGGGGGAAGTGGAGGCCCCAGTTTTCGAGCATCGGGATGGAGTCGACGATGATTTTCACGCCGAGGCGGACGGCCTCGCCCATCTCGTCGATGTCGGCGAAGTTGGGAGTGAAGGTGATTTCGCCTGGCTCGAAACCCACCCGCAGGCCGAGGCGGACCTCGTTGATGCTCACGCAGTCGAGGCCGGAGCCGAGTTTTTTGAGGAGGCGGAGGATGGTGATGTTGCTCAAAGCCTTCATCGCAAAGTGCAGCTCGAGCTTCGGCACGTCGAAAGCACTGGCGAGGCGGTGGTATTGTTTTTCGATAATGGCCGCGTCGTAGACGTAGAGCGGGGTGCCGAATTTCTCGCAAAGCGCGATGGGGTCAATGTTGCCAGAAAAGCGGTATTCGTTGTTGACAAGTTCCATGATGTGGGTGAAAGTCTACATTTCTTCAATGAAAATCGGGAAGATGACTGGTTGGCGAAAGAGCCTCTCGTCGGAACAAAAAAGGGCAACCGATAACCGATTGCCCGTGAAAATCCCTGCTGTATAGGTCTTTTCGTTTTTTCAGACGGTCATTATCTCTTTCTCTTTCGCGGCGAGGGTCTTGTCGACGCGGTCGGTCATCTTGTTGACGAGGTCCTGAAGCTCGGTTTCCTTTCGCTTGCCAGCATCCTCGGGAGTGCCGTCTTTGACGGCTTTTTTGATGAGTTCGAGGCCCCGGTGGCGGGCGGTTCGAATGCCGACTTTGGCCTCTTCGCCGCAGGCCCGCGCTTTTTTGACGAGTTCCTTTCGACGGTCCTCCGTCAGCGGCGGGATGGTGAGGCGGATGGTCTCGCCGTCGTTTTGCGGGGTGATGCCGATGTTGGCGGCGAGGATTGCCTTTTCGATGGCACTAATCAGTTTCCGCTCCCACGGCTGGACAGTGACGGTCCGCGCGTCGGCGGTTTGGATGTTGGCCACCTGCTGCATCGGGGTCGGCGCGCCGTAATAGTCCACCATGATGTCTTGCAAAAGGGAGGTTGAGGCCTTGCCGGTTTTGAGTTTCACCAGTTCGTGTTCGAGGTGGTCATGGGCTTTCTCCATCGAGGCTGATGCCTCGGAAAGTAGGTTCGATAAGTCTTGCATCGCTTTTAAAGTTTCTAAATACCTGATTTTCAGGGGCTTGAAAATCATTCAGAATTGCCGCGGCGAAGATAGAAAGAGGATGGAAGCCAGTCAGTTGTTCCACTCAAAGGTGTTTATCATGCCGGTGATATCGGTCTTTACAAAATTGAGGATGGGCGCCAGGGAGTCCGGGCGGGTCTTCGTGTTGAAATAGAGGGAGGCGCGGAAGAAGTGCTTCGAACCATCGGTCAGATAGAACTGGAATGGGGAGGCGGCAGGGCCTTGAATGTCGAAGATTTTGCCGCTGACGCGGTTTGGCTTTTTGACCACAAGCTCCTCGATGTAGTCTGCTTTGATGTTGTGTTTGTTGGCCAGTTCGTGGGCGTCGGCCACCAAATTGTCGAGGGTGTTGGCGGAGCTTATCGGATAGTAGCTGCAATGGAGGGTCGCCACGAACTTGGGGTAGTCGAGGTTGAACCAGCAGGGGTTCTTGGGTTTTTCATCGAAGTATACCGAGTCTTGTCTGAACTGTACGTACTTCGGGTACTTGAAGGTGAAGTTGCAGAAGTTCTTGTCCAAGTCGACCAGCTCGTCACCCTTTGGGTATTCAACTTTCGGGAAAGCGTGGGGCAAGGGAAGCTCGCCTTTTTCTAGACCGCAACCGATGTTGCACAAAATGCACAGAGCGGCCACCACTGTTGATACGGCGTGGATAAACCCGCCGAACAGCCTTTGTTTGTCAACGGTGAGGTATGCAAAAGCTATCTGGGGTTGTGTTGTTTTTGGAGAGTTATTCATGAAAGTGTGGATTTGTGGGCAAAAGTCGTGAGCGTCGTTCAGTTATTGTCGGCTCTTTATTCGCCGAACTTGTGGTGCCGGAAATCAACGTTGAAAATGTTGGTTTCGTCGCAATGCCTCTATAATCAAAGGGTTAGGCCCCAGGGTAAACGTGGAATACGCGACAACTTCCCGTCTATTTTTCAAAAGCCGAGCAGTATTCCACATATCAACACCGCTAATGAAGCCCTTGACTTCTCTAATTTTTAAAGCTTGAATCAATATCCATATTGTTGGGAAAGGTGGAGGGAACGGGTCGTGGGCTTTCCCCAAACTTTGAAGCGGGGTCTCTGGCGGTATATGTGCTATTTTTGCCCTGAAAA
>JBGAWE010000115.1:0-14942 GCA_044227705.1 Saprospiraceae bacterium | reverse complement strand
TCGTCAGCATCCACCAGCAAAAAAGCAGGACGACCGCCGAGAAGGGCAGCCCGAAGGCCAACCACTTTCCAAAACTCACGGGCGAATCGGGGAAGTTTTGCCGGGCGTAGCTGACAAAAATCGCGTTCGTTGGCGTGCCGATGACCGTCGCCATGCCGCCGATGGAGGCCGCGTAGCCGATGCCGAGCATCAGGTTTTTCGAGAAGTTGGAAGCGGCGGCCGGGCCTTCCTCGCCCGCGTCACCGGCGACGGCGAGCGCGACGGGCAGCATCATGATGGCGGTGGCCGTGTTGGAGATCCACATCGAAATGAACGCCGTCGCGACCATGAAGCCGAGCACCGTGCGCTGCGGGCTGCTGCCGATTTTCGAGACCATCGTCAGGGCGATGCGCCGGTGGAGGCCCCATTTCTCGATGGACTTCCCGAGGATGAAACCGGCGAGGAAGAGGTAGACGATTTCGTTGGAATACTCCGCCGCCACTGTTTTCAACGGCAAAACCCCCGACAGGGGAAACAAAACCAACGGCAAGAGCGAGGTTGCCGCCATCGGCACCGGCTCGACGATCCACCAAAGGGCAACCCAGCCGGTGATGCCGAGCGTCGATTGCGCCGCCCTTTCGAGGCCGAACGGACAGAGGCAGCAGGCGGCGAAAAACAATGGGCCGAGCCAGAGGGCCAGGCGACGGAGAAGGTCGGCGGTCATTTTTCAGGTAAAAAAATGACGGGGTGGCTCAAAGCCACCCCGTCATTGAGCGTCGAGTTCAGGTTCACTTTTTCAGTCCGATCTCCCGTAGCCGCTCGTTCAGGTACTCCCCGGCCGTGATGGGCGGATAGGCCGCCGGGGTCTTCTCGGAAACGGTCTTCGCGAGACAGGTCAAGTCCATCCCGCTCTTCGGGTGCAGGAAGAAGGGGATGGACAGCCTCGGCGTGTGCCACTCCTCGCGCGGCGGGTTGACGACTCGGTGGGTCGTGCTTTTCAAGTAGTTGTTCGTCAGCCGCTGGAGCATGTCGCCGACGTTGACCACGATTTCGTCGGGGCCGGGGACAACGGCCTTCCACTCGTTCTTTTTGGTCAAAAGCTGCAGCCCGCCTGCCGACGCGCCGACGAGCAGGGTGATGAGGTTGATGTCCTCGTGCTGCTCGGCGCGGATGGCCGACGCCGGTTCGTGCGTGATGGGCGGGTAGTAAATCGAGCGGAGGATGGAGTTGCCGTGCTTGATGTGCGGCTTGAAATAGGTCTTCCCGATTTTCAAATAGGCCCCGATGGCCTGCAACAGGTGCCCGCCCGAGACCTCAAAAGCCTTGTAAAGCTCCTTCCCGAGCTTCGAGAACTCCGGCACCTCGGTCACGCGCGGGTTGTCGGGGTACTCGCTTTTCAATGGGTGAGACTTGGGGACGTACTGGCCGATTTGATAGAACTCCTTGAGGTCGGCCACCTTCGACTGCTTGGCGTGCTCCTTTCCGAAGCTCGTGTAGCCGCGCTGGCCGGCGAGGCCTGCCTTTTCATACTTCCTTTTTTTCTTCTCTGGCAGGGCAAAAAATGCCTTTGAAGCTGCGTAGAACCCATCGACCAGCTCCTTCGGGATGCCGTGGTTGGTGACGGCCACGAAGCCGACCTCGCGGAAGGCCTTGCCGAGCTGTTTGGCGAACTCGCGCTTCTGTTTCGCGTCGCCGTTGACCCACTGGTCGAGGTCGACGGTCGGTACGCCCTTGTCTGTTTGTGCCATTTCCCTATAGTTTTTGACGTGAAAGGTGGGCGGCTTTCGGGTGAGCAAAAGAAGCAGTTTTTTGGTTGGGTTTTGCCGCAGGGATATGGAGACACAGCGTTTTGGAGAATTTCTCTGTGTCTCTGCGCCTCGGTGGCCCAAAAAAAACCGCCGGAGCCTCTCGACGAGGTCCGGCGGCTGGGACCGAAGGTCTCTCTTTTTTTCATCGGCCGTCTGGGGAGGGCGCGGAGAGAATTTGCGGAAAAAACCGGGCAATCGGTCAGTGGTGGTGGGCCTCTTTGAGCATCCGGTTTCCAAACACAAAGAGGATGAGCAGGAGAAAAGTGAGTATGAGCATTGGCCAAAAAATTTGGAGGATTATAAATGTCCAGATTTTGCCCTCTAAACGGAGTTGGCTGGCCAAAATGTTTCCCTGCCGATTTGAAAATTTTCAAAACGTCGGCCGCTGGCCGGTTCAGTTGCGCAGGTCGCTGCCCCACATCAGTTTTTCCCTGATTGTCTTCAAAAAGGAGTGGTCCTCGAGCACGATGAGACGGATGGGCCAGTCGTTCTTCCTGACGGCCAGTTGGTGGCGGCTGGTGACGGTGGCGAAGCGGCTGTCGAGCGTGCAGAGGAAGTTGTCGGCGCGGCCCTCTATCTCGAAGGAAATCACCGAACTGTCGGCGATGACGATGGGCCTCATGTTGAGGTTGTGCGGCGCGACGGGCGTGAGGACGAAGTTGCGCGAGTCGGGGAAGATGAGCGGCCCGCCGCAGCTCAGGGAGTAGCCCGTCGAGCCGGTCGGGGTGGAGATGATGATGCCGTCGGCCCAATAGGAGTTGAGGAAGTCGCCGTTGAGGAAGACGTCGATGGTGATCATCGAGGAGGTGTCGCGCTTCAAAATCGTGCAGTCGTTGAGCGCGATGGGCAGGTCGCCGAAGATGCCGGGCGGCGAGCTTTCGAGATACAAAAGGCTCCGCTCGTCAATCTGAAAAGTGCCGTGCGCGAGGCAGCCGATGGCCGTGTCGATGTGCTCGATGTCGGTGTTGGCGAGGAAGCCGAGGCGGCCGAGGTTTATCCCCAAAATCGGCACCCGGCTGTCGCGGACGAGGGTCACGGCGGCCAGCATCGTCCCGTCGCCGCCGAGGGCGAAGACCGCGTCGAAGCGCGTCGCCATCAAATCGGGATACCCCTCGACGACCCCGCACGAGGCCGGGATTTTCACCGAACCCTTTATCAAATCGAGATAGGGCGCGTGGACGAAGCATTCCATCCCGTGCCGCCCGAGCGCGTCGAAGAGAGACTGGACCGCCGCCCGCTGCGCCTCTTTGAATGCCGTGCCGAAAACAACAACCCGCATCCCCGTCAGTGCTTTTTGAAGTCTCCGTTCTTCCAAGACTGGAAGAACTTGGCCCAGGCCAGCGGGCTGAAGATGTTCATCGGCGGCGTCTGGCCGATGTAATAGTAGGCCTTTGTCTGCTGGCGGAGGTAGAAGTTGGCCCCTTCGCGGCCGCTGAAGGCAACCGCGTCGGGCGATTTGCGGAGGGCGGCGAGGCTCTCGTTGGCCACGTTCCGGGCGGCTCTTTCTTGCATCTCGGCCGAGACGTCCATAGCCAGGAACTCCTCTTTGAAGTGCTCGCGGCTGGGCCACGGGAAGATGACGATTTGCGGCAGCGTGAAGGTGTCCTGCCCCATCATCTGGACGACCGAGTAGTGGTCGTCGCGCAAGGTGTCCGGCACGAGCGCGTCGGTCGTGTTGAAACCGATGCACGAGAAGCGGACGATGTCCTTTTTCTCGACGACGAGGTTGAAGAAGCCGCGCCGGTCGGTGTACGTCCCCCGGTTCTTGCCCGGCAGGTAGACGGTCGCGTAGGGCACCGGGACGAGCTGCCCGCCCATGTCCGTCAGCACGAGGCCGCTGAACTGGATGAGCTGCTCCTTCGGCTTTTCCGTCGCCACTTGGGCTTCGGCCCGGAGAAAGAAGGCCGCGAGGAGGAGGGAGAGGACGGTTTTTTTCATGGAAAAAGTCGCTTTGGCGGCCTGACCGACTGAACGGGCCGCGCACCGAAAGGGGGATGGCTGGCCCGCTGCAAATTAACAGAAGGGTAAACCGGCGGGCGGCGGGCTGCTGTCTGTTTTTTCAAAAAGCGGGGTTTTTCGGGGCATTTGTGCAATATTTTGATAAACTCGGTGCAAGAAAATCAACATCCTGTCCAGCCACATGACGGAACAACAACTGTCCAGCCTGTTGACTCCATCTGCCTCCTTTCCGAGAACGAGTTCCTTGAGTTCAAGGTCAACAGTAGCGAAAGGAGAAATCGGACAGCGTATCTCGGCCCTTGCCAACGGCGCAGCCTTGATGGGTCACGAATATGGATATCTCGTTTTTGGGGTGGAAGACGGTTCTCACCGTATTCTGGGCACCAGTTTCCAGCCAACTCTGTTCAAAATTGGAAATGAGGAATTGGAGAATTGGTTGGCGCAACGGTTGAACCCGAGAGTTGACTTCAGGCTTTTTCGAATCGTTTCAAGACAAGAATATTGCCCTGTTTCAAATCCTAGCCGCCCACGGCCAGCCAGTTTCCTTTGATTTCGTCGAATACATCAGGATTGGGAGCCTCACCCGAAAACTGCGTGAATTCCCGGAAAAAGGGCGCAAGCTTTGGCTCCGGCCGGCCTCGGAGTTCGAGCGCGAACCGGCCAGGAAGGGCATCTCGGCCGCAGATGTGGTGGCGTTGCTCGACACACAGGCGTTTTTCGACTTGATGGTGAGAATGCCATATCCCACCACACAGGCGGGCGTTATGGAAAGACTCCTGGACGAGCGGATGATCATCCGCAGCAACGGCCATTTCCATATTTCCAACCTTGCGGCGTTGCTCTTTGCAAAGGACATCCGCAAGTTCGACACGGTAGGACGAAAGGCCGCTCGAATTGTCCAGTATGACGGCAACAACAAAGTATCCACCCTCCGGGAGGTAAGTGGTCAGCTTGGCTATGCGAATGGGTTTGAACGGATGCTGGCCTATTTGTCCGGGCTTCTGCCCGCTCACGAGCACATCGTCACCGCCAAACGAGAGAGCGTGCAGGTTTACCCGCCCATCGCCCTGCGCGAGCTGATTGCCAATGCGCTCATTCACCAAGATTTCCGGGAGCGAGGCACCGGACCAATCATCGAGGTCTTTTCCGACCGCATCGAAATCAGCAACCCCGGCAAGCCAATGGTTAATCCGGAACGGTTCATTGACGGCTACCAGTCTAGGAACGAGGAATTGGCGGCCGCCATGCGGCGAATGAATTTTTGCGAAGAAAGGGGCAGCGGCATCGACAAGGTCATTGATGCGGTTGAGGTCTGGCAACTGCCCGCCCCGGATTTTCGGGTGAACGAGACCCACACGCAGGCCATACTTTTCGCGCCAAAAGACTTGAACAACATGAACAAGTCCGACAAGGTCAGGGCCTGCTATCAGCATTGTGCCCTGCTTTACGTTTCCAACGAGCGAATGTCTAACCAGACTTTGCGCCAACGATTCAAAATCAAGGAAGAAAACTACTCCATAGCCTCACGCATCATGCGCGATACCGTTGATGCTGGGCTGATAAAACTTGAAAAACCCCGACAACAAGTCGAAAAAGCTCACGACTTACATCCCGTTTGGGCCTAATTTTATGATGCAGTAGTCGAGTTGTCGTTATTCGGTCGCGCAACCCATTGATTTACAGCAAGTTGCTTATGTGACGGCTATGTGATTGCCGCTAGAGGACTCGTTCTGAAGTAAGGCGATTCACTTTTCAAGAACGCCCATTGCTGGAGTTCAGTTGGACGAGGCGCAGTGCGGCAGATTTTCAAAAAGCGGGGTTTTTCGGGCAAGCATGGGCCGCTTTTCTCAAAAACCGGGCGGGCCGTCGGATGTTTGCCCCAATCAACCCTCATGGCTTCTCGCAACCAACCGCCCATCAACTACGGCGAGCTTGACAAAATCGCCCTCTGGACGCTCATCTCGCTGGCCTTGACCGGCTGGCTGATGATCTATGCCGCCAACTACAAGCCCACCGAGCCGTGGGCCTTCCTCGATTTGCAGCACAACGCGGGCAAGCAGCTCCTTTTCATCGTCGCCTGCTCGGGCCTCTTTTTCATCATCCAGCTCATCGAGTGGACGTTCTGGCGGACGTTCGCATGGGCCTTCTACGGCGCATCGCTCGTATTGCTCGTGGCCGTCCTCTTTTTCGGGAAGCTCGTCAACGGCGCCCGAGCGTGGTTCGAGATCGGCGGCTTCGGCTTCCAGCCCGCAGAGCTGGCCAAGTTTTCGACCTGCCTCGCGCTCGCCAGTTTCTTGAGCGGTTTCAGCTTCAACTTCCGCTCGATGCCGCAGCGGTTCCTGGCTTTCGGGATTTTCCTCCTGCCCGTCGGCCTGATCCTGTTGCAGCCGGACGCGGGGTCGGCGCTCGTGTTCTTCTCGTTTGTCCTTCTTTTGTACAGGGAGGGTTTCAACCAGAACTTCTACCTCGTCGGCGCGTCGCTGGCCGCGATGGTCATCCTCGGGCTGGTCTTCGACCCGGCTTGGCTAGCGGCGATTCTGCTGGCCGTGCTCAACGGTTATTACATCCTCCGTCTCAAGTCGCCCCGCGCTTGGTGGGCCGTTTGGCTGGCGGTCGGGCTGCTGACCTGGTTTTGGGGCGAAATCTGGGGCCTCGCCGGCCAGCATTTTCAGCGGGACTTTTGGAACGAGTGGCACCTCGAATTCGCCTTCCTCCCGCTCCACGCCCTTTTGCTCGGCATCCTTTTCAACCTCAACTACTCGAAAAAGAACAGCCTCCAACAGCGTCCCGTCCTCATCGCGCTGCTGCTCTTCGGCATCGGCGCGGGCATCGCTTTTGGGGCCAACTACCTGTGCTTCAATGTTTTGTCGAAACACCAACAGGAGCTCATCAAGGTCTGGCTGCGCCCGCAGGAGTGCGACCCGCGCGGCTCGATGTACAACCTCGTCCAGTCAAAAATGGCCATCGGCTCGGGCGGCTTCTCGGGCAAGGGCTTCCTCGAAGGCAACATGACAAAGCTCCGCTACGTCCCCGAGCAAAGCACCGACTTCATCTTTTGCACCGTCGGCGAGGAGCAGGGCTTCATCGGCGTGCTGGCTGTCGTCGGGCTTTTCACGGTCTTGCTGTGGCGCATCACGGTCATCGCCGAGCGGCAGCGGGCCGACTTCGCCCGCCGCTACGCCTACGGGGTGGTGGGCATCCTGTTCGTACACTTTCTGATAAACATCGGCATGACGATGGGCCTGTTTCCCATCATCGGCATCCCGCTGCCGTTCGTCAGCTACGGCGGCTCGTCGCTCATCGGCTTCACGTTGCTGATGGCGGTCCTCCTAAAATTCGATGCTAGCGGACGGGAAAGAAACTGATTTTCAATTGTGAATGGTTAATTGTCAATTGTAATTCCGGCCCGCCGACAATTGGCAATTAACCATTGACCATTCAAAGAATGGAGACGTACAACATCAAACTGCCCGCCTTCGAAGGCCCGTTCGACCTGCTCCTGTTCTTCATCGAGCGCGACGAGCTGGACATCAACAACATCCCCATCGCCAAAATCACCGACGATTTCCTCGCCTTCATCCGGCAGGCGCAGGCCATGAACATCGACCTCGCCTCGGAATTCATCGTCGTCGCCGCCACCTTGATGCGCATCAAGGCGAAGCTCCTTTTGCCGAGAAAGCAGGTCGATGAAACGGGCGCCGAGATTGACCCCCGCGCCGAGCTGGTCGACCGGCTTTTGGAGTATAAACGATACAAATCCGTGCTGGAGGAGATGCGGCGGCTGGAGGAGATGCGCTCCTTCATGATGCCGCGCGGCAACGCGACGGCCGAGGTGCGCCGCCTCGCCGAGCGCGCACTGGCCGAGGCGGAGATGGAGGACGTGACCCTTTTCCGCCTCCTGAAAACCTTCCAGCGGGTGATGTCTCGGTTCGAGGAGGGGTCGAAAAAGGCCGCCGTTCACACCGTCTACAACTTCAACTACACCATTCAGGAGCAGCAGGAGTTCGTCCTTTCCCAATTGGAAAGGGGGAAAAAGCTGCCTTTTCTGGCCCTTTTCGAGCGGATGGAGAACCGCGTCCACGCCATCGTGACCTTTCTCGGTCTGCTCGAACTGTTGAATGCCCAGCAGGTCACGCTCATTCAGGGGGAGGGGGCGAACAACTTTTGGCTGACGACTTACGAGGAACCCGAGACCGAGGCCGCCGCTGAAATCCCGACCGATGTTTCGACAAGACCCGAAAAGACTTCCAAGCGTGGCAAGCCCGGTCCGCCGCCTGTGGTAGCCGGGCTGGTCGCCCTCCTTTTTCTTTTTGGGAAAAACCTCTCGGCCCAATCCAGCCCGGTCGAGACTCAAAACCCAAAAACCCAAACTCAAAACTTCTCCAACTGGTCCATCGAAGTCGGCTTCCACTCCGGCCGCATCATCAAGCACACCCAAAAGCTGCACATCGACAACAACCGCCAAATCTGGGCCGAGGAGATCGGCATCAGCTACCAGACGACCGGCCGCCGCGAATGGCAGGCGTGGCAGCACTACCCCGAGTTTGGGCTGGCGCTCGTCCGCGCGGGCTTCGGCGACGGGGCGCACGGGACGGCCTTCGGGCTGGTGCCCACCCTCGCCATCCCGCTTCTTTTTCGAGACGATTTTGACATCAGGTTTCGAGTGGGCACGGGCATCGGCCGGGTCGAGCGGCCGTTCGATTTTTTGACAAACCCGAACGAGAACGCCATCGGCTCCCACTGGAACAACATCACCCAGTTCCGCTTCACGGCCAAATGGCGGCCGGGCGGCGGGCGGCTCGCGCTGGTCGGCGGCGGCGTTTTCACCCACTTTTCCAACGGCGGCGCACGACGGCCCAACTTTGGGCTGAACCTCCCGGCGTTTTACCTCGGAGGCCAGTTCACGCCGGTTTTGGTGAAAAAATCAGCCTTTGCGAAAGCAATTTCATCGAAAAAGCCGCCCGTCCATCGCTGGGGCGGCATCGTGCACGTCGGCATTTCTTCCTCTGAAAGCCAGGTGGCGGGCGGGCCGAGCTATCCGATTTACATCGGCGGAATCGGCGTAGCCAGATGTTTGAGCAAGATAAACCGGGTTTTCGTCGGCCTCGACTACGAACGGCACACGGCGGTCGCGTGGTTCCTCGCCCACGCCGACGGGGTGGCCGACGAGGGCCGTTACCGCGCCGCCTCCGAGCGGTGGCTGGCATGGGCGGGCGAGGAGTTCCTGTTCGGCCCGCTCGGCGTGAATTTGCAGCTCGGTACGTCGCTGAGCGGCCGGTCGAGGTTCGTGCCGGAGTTCATTTGTCAGAAGTTTCTCTTTCGGTACTATCTGCCGGGGATTGGCCGCTGGCGGCCGTGGGCGGGCGTGGCGCTGAAGACCCACCGGTTCACGGCGGAGTACATCAGCGCGTCCGCGGGGATTGGGTTTTGAATTTTTCAAGCCACCGCCAGCGTCGTCGCCACCTCCGAGTTGACGAGGTCGCTCTCCACCAGCCCGTCGCGCAGGCGGACGATTCGGTGGGCGAAAAGAGCGATGTCCGGCTCGTGCGTCACGAGTATGACGGTGTTGCCGCGCCGGTGGATTTCCTCGAAAAGGGCCATGATCTCGATGCTCGTCTTCGAGTCGAGGTTGCCCGTCGGCTCGTCGGCGAGGATGATGGCCGGGTCGTTGACGAGGGCGCGGGCGACGGCGACGCGCTGCCTTTGGCCGCCGGAAAGCTCGTTCGGCTTGTGCGTCACGCGGTCGCCGAGGCCGACGGACTGGAGGGTGCGGCGGGCCTTTTCCAGCCTTTCCTCTTTTGAAACACCGGCGTAGACGAGCGGCAGGGCCACGTTCTCGAGCGCGGAGAGGCGCGGCAGGAGGTTGAAGGTTTGGAAGACGAAGCCAATCTGCTTGTTGCGAACCTCGGCCAGCTCCGCATCGACCATCGTCGAGACATTGATGTTGTTGAGGACGTACTCGCCCGAGGTCGGCGAGTCGAGGCAGCCGAGGAGGTTCATCAGGGTGCTCTTGCCCGAGCCGCTGGGGCCCATGAGGGCGACGTACTCGTTCTTTCGGATGTCGAGCGAGACGTCCTTGAGCGCCTCGACGCGCTCGTGGCCCATGACGTAGGTCTTGTTGAGGTGGCGGATGGAAATCAGCATGGTCGGTTCAGTTTTTCCAGTGCCAAAGCTATTTGGGAGCGCGCGGTTGGCTTTGTTCGAGTAGAAGTTGGCCGTTGGTTCGTCGGCAGACGGCCCGGATTTTGGGGCGAAGAAAAAAATCGGGGGCTGCCAAGTGGGGGCTGGTTTTACTTTCGCCCACCGCTTTTTC
Organism: Saprospiraceae bacterium; assembly: GCA_044227705.1. Classification (GTDB taxonomy): domain Bacteria; phylum Bacteroidota; class Bacteroidia; order Chitinophagales; family Saprospiraceae; genus JANOQP01. The sequence continues at coordinate 4,883 of JBGAWE010000115.1, read as the reverse complement.
GGGTCAAAACAAGCCGTCAGACCAACCAACCTCCACGAATTAATGGCCAAGCACATCGCCATCGCCGGGAACATCGGGGCCGGGAAGACCACCCTCTGCGAGGCGCTCGCCAAGCACCTCGGCTGGGACGTCCACTTCGAGGACGCCGACAACAACCCCTATCTCTCCGACTTCTACCTCGACATGAGAAGGTGGTCGTTCAACCTGCAAGTCCATTTTTTGCACAACCGGTACAAGCAGGTCCTGCAGATCCAAAAAGGGGAAAGGACGGTCGTGCAGGACCGGACGATCTACGAGGACGCGAACATCTTCGCCCCCAACCTCTTCGACATGGGCCTGATGGAACGGCGCGACTATGAAAACTACCAGAGCCTTTTCTCGACGATGACGAGCCAAATCCGGCCGCCCGACCTTTTGATTTACCTGAAAGCGAGCATCCCGACCTTGGTGGAACATATCCAGTCGCGGGGGCGCGACTACGAAGGAAACATCTCAATCGAATATTTGAAGCGGCTCAACGAGCGGTACGAGAACTGGATCCACGGCTACGGCGAGGGGCGGCTGCTCGTCATCCATGCCGACGACCTCGACTTCTACAACCGGCCGGAGGACCTCGGCAAGGTCGTCGACCTGGTCAGGGCAGAACTGCACGGGCTTTTTTGAAACGCCAAAAATTTGGAAGACATGGAAGTGAAACTCATCAGCGGCACCCAGTCGAGGGCCTTTGCGGAGCGGCTGGCCGACTATTACCAGCAGAGCCTGACCGCCACGCAGGTCAACCGATTCAGCGACGGCGAGGTGCAGACGGTCATCAACGAGAGCGTCCGAGGGAGCTACGTCTTCATCATGCAGAGCACCATCCCGCCGGCCGACAACCTCCTCGAACTGCTCCTCTGGATCGACACGGCGAAGCGGGCCTCGGCGGGCTACATCACGGCCGTCGTGCCGTACTTCGGCTACGCCCGGCAGGACAGGAAGGACAAGCCGCGCGTCCCGATTTCGGCGAAGCTCATCGCCAGCCTCCTCGAGCGGGCGGGCGCCAACCGGGTGATGACGATGGACGTCCACGCCGACCAGATCCAGGGCTTCTTCGACATACCGGTCGACCACCTGCGGGGCGAGGCCATCTTCATCCCGGAGCTTGCCAAAATGGACCTGTCGAAGACCATCTTCGCCAGCCCCGACGTGGGCGGCGTGAAGCGGGCGCGGATTTATGCGAAGCACTTCGGGAAGGACCTCGTCATCTGCGACAAGGTTCGCGTCAAGGCGAACGAGGTGGCGGGCATGACCGTCATCGGCGAGGTCTCGGGGGCCGACATCGTGCTCGTCGACGACCTTATTGACACGGCTGGGACTTTGTGCAAGGCCGCCGAGGCGCTCGTGGAAAAAGGCGCGCGCTCCGTCCGCGCGATTTGCACGCACCCCGTTTTGAGCGGAAAGGCTTATGAGAACATCGAAAAATCCGTCCTAACCGAAATCCTCGTGACTGACACCATCCCCCTTCGGCAGGCCAGCCCTAAAATCCGGCAGCTCTCGACGGCGAAGCTGTTCGCCCGCGCCATCCGGGCCACGCATGAACACAAAAGTATTTCGGCACTGTTTGTGGCTGAATAAGTTTGTGGGGTAAGATTTTCATTTGTTGCAAAAAATCGCCTCTATTTTCGGCTCTCGAAAAGCCAATCCCCGCCTCGGCAAAAAGTCCCCGAGACTTTTTTCATCAAAATCAACACGCGTCATGGCAAAAGCATTCCGAAGAGAACGGATCGGCTGTGGCCACCGCCAACGGCTCCGCGCAGGGCATGGGGGCGATGGGCTTCGGCGACATTTCGATGATCCGCAACATCCTCATGGGGCAGCACATCGCCCAGTTCGAGGAGAATTTCCAGCAACTCACCGCCAAACAGGAGAAGGACGGCGCCGACCAGACAGCCGCCCTCAAAGCCACCGAGGCCTCCCTGCGGCAGCAGCTGCGCGACCTCGAAAAGCGCACGGAAGACCGCTTCGCGCTGCTCGAGGCCCTCGTAAACGACCGCGTCGAGATGCTACAGAAAAGCATCGCCGCCACCTCGCAGGCCGACAAGCACGCACTCGGCAAGATTATTGGCGAGGTCAGCCAAGCCCTGTTGAAGGCCTGATTTTTCAACGGCCCGCCAATTTTTCCCTGATGACGAACGGCCACGCCACCGACGACGATCGGATGCTCGCCCAATTGCGCGACATCCTGCTGACGGACGACCGAGCCGAGCACGAACGGCTGCGCGCCCTCTTGCACGACCGCGAGCGGCTGGCCGAGCACATCCGGCCGATCTTGGAGGAAAGACTGGATTTTTTGCGGCAAAACTTCCCAAAGGAGTACAAAAAATCGGTCGCACGCATCGTCGACGAGCGCATCAAGTCGAGCCAGGGAGAAATTGTCGACGTGCTTTTCCCCGTGCTGGGCAACCTGATAAAAAAGTACATCGACCACCAGTTCCAGCTTTTGAAAGAGGGCATCGAAGCTCGAATCGCGGCGGCGAAGCAGCGTTTCAACCTCTGGCGGCGGCTCAAAAACAAGCTGCTCGGCATCCGCGAGGCGGAACTCGTGCTGGCCGACGCGAGGCCTTTTCTTACAAACCAAGTGTTCTTGGTCGAAAGGGACAGCGGCCTCGTCCTCGCCCATGCCTCTCGTGAGAAGGCCCTCGACCCGGAATCGGTGGCGGGGATGATGACGGCCATCAAGAGCTTCGCAGAGGACGCCTTCAAACAGGGCGAGGAAATGCTCGACCTCATCCAGTACCAGCAGAGCAAGATCGTGCTTCAGAACTACCTCTCGTACTACATGGCCCTTGTCGGGGAGGGGCCGTTGACGACGAACGAGCGGGCAGCCCTCGTGGAGCGGTTGGAGCTTTTCATCATGCACGAGTTCGTGCAAGTGCAAAACCGGCGCACCTCGCCGCGATTCTACGAGGAGCTTTCGACGGAGATAGAACGGTGGTTCATCCGCCCGGCGATGGCCCTCGAACACTGACGGTCGTTCAGGCCAATCCACCCCCAAATCATTTGAGCAGTCATGATCAGCAAGAAAATCATATTGACGGGCAACTTCAGCGTGGGCAAGACCTCGCTGTTCAACCGCTTCATCAACGACCAGTTCGACGACAAGTACATCACCACCATCGGCGTCAAGGTCAACAAGAAGAGCGTCCTCGTCGATGGCGAGGAGATCGCGCTCGTCCTCTGGGACGTGGCGGGCGAGGTGACGCAGGACAAGGTGCCGACCTCCTACTTCCTCGGTGCCAACGGCATCATCTACGTCTTCGACCTCACGCGGCCGACCACCTGGGTCAACATGTCGACCGACATCGAGTATCTGCAAAACCTGCTGCCATATGCCGCCCTGCGCGTGGTCGGGAACAAAAAAGACTTGTTGAGCAAGGAGGAAATTGAGGCTATCAAAAAACAAGTCGCCTCGAAATGGGACATCCTGACGAGTGCGAAAACGGGCGAGAACGTCGAGGAGATGTTCCTTTCGCTGGCGCGGGAAATCGTGTGAACTGTTGGCCTTGCCGCGCGCTCCGTGTTTTTAAAGTGAAATTTTCGGGCAGCGGGCGGGCTTGTTTTTCCCCTTGTTGAACAGAAAAGGTTGCCAGCCCTGGGCCGGGCGTTCGGCCCGTTCGCCCAATGAAACGTCGCGTTTGCCCTTCGGGCCTTTCCGTTTGCTCGATTTTGAAAGGAAACCCGGCCGTGCCGCGCCCATCTTCCTCCCCGATGTCGACCATCGCGCAGATACCGGCCAGAAATCCGCCAAATCGGGCAAGAAAAAACCGGTCGGAGTTGCGGTTTACGACACGTTGCTATTTTCACCCTGAAAAATGACCCGCCCGCAGGAAGAGTTTCTTTGGGCCGACGGCCCGGAAAAATTTTCCCTCCCGCCCACCAAAAACCGGCGGCCACGCATCTGCTTTTCGAGCGCGGCACCGGCAGGGTGGAGAAGGCGCGGCCATTTTCGAGCAACGATTTTTCTAAAAAATTTTTCACTAAACCTAAATCAGTTTCAGAAATGGCAGCAGCAAAGACCACTGTGGCAACCCAGCAAGAGCAATCGAAGGCCGGGATTTTCGCCCTCATCGCCATCCCGCTCCTTTTCGTGTTCGCGGTCATCATCTACAAGTTCGTCTTCGGCGCGCCGGGCAACTTCATCGACGGCAACGTCGAGAAAGACCCGGTGGCCAGCCCGACCAGCAACCACTATTTCGGCGTCATCTACAAGGGCGGCTTCATCGTGCCGCTGCTCATGACTTCGCTCTTCACGGTCATCACCATCAGCATCGAGCGCTGGCTGACGCTGCGCAAGGCCTCGGGCAACGGCAACGTCGACTCGTTCGTCCGCGCCGTCAAGGGCTTCCTCGACCGGGGCGACGTCAGCGGTGCCATCGCCGCTTGCGACAAGCAGCGCGGCTCGGTGGCCAACGTCGTGCGCCAGGGCCTGCACAAGTACGGCGAGATGGTCAACGCCTCAGGCATGACCGCCGACCAGAAGGTACTAGCCATCCAAAAGGAGGTGGAAGAGGCGACGACCCTCGAAATGCCCGCCCTCGAGCGCAACCTCAACATCCTGGCTACCATCGCCTCGATCGCGACGCTCCTCGGCCTGCTCGGGACGGTTCTCGGGATGATTCGCTCGTTCGGCGCACTCGCCAACGCCGGCGCGCCTGACTCGACGGCCCTCGCAACGGGTATCTCCGAGGCGCTCATCAACACGGCCCTCGGCATCGGCACGTCGTTCTTCGCCATCATCCTCTACAACGTCTTCACCGCCAAAATCGACGGCATGACGTACCGCATCGACGAGTCGGGCTACAGCCTCACGCAATCCTTTGCTTCCAAAAACAAGTGATTGGATT
>JBGAWE010000435.1:0-2325 GCA_044227705.1 Saprospiraceae bacterium | reverse complement strand
GTCTGCGAGTTCACGGGGCTCGAGGAGTACGGCGAGTTCCTCACAAAACCGGCCGACGAGACCGGCGTGGGCGCCATCCTCGCCACCGGTGTCAAGCGGCCGGCGGAGGAGAAGGTCGACCAGTTCATCGGCGAGTTCCTGCCCGTCGGGGACGACCCGGCGGCGCTGGCGGGCGTGCAGTGGGAGCTTCCCTACCCGATGGAGGCCATCACGTTCAGCTACCCGGCCAACGGTGCTTTCGCCTTCAATCACGAGGGTGCCTCGCGTGGCAGCGGCTACGTCGTCTTCCCGTCGTCGGCGATGTACCGGCTCGCGGAAAGGATGCAGGGAAGACAGGCGAAAGCCCGCTGGACGGCCAGCCCGTCGGGCAAGGTCGCATACACGGCCGTGAAGCTCGAGCAATGGAAGGGCGCCCTTTATTTCAACATCCCGAGCCTTGTGGCGGGCGAGATTTACCACCTCGAAATCCTCCTTATCCCGGAGGGTCAGCCTTACCTGAAAAGCGCGGCGGACGCCTGCTGGCGCAAATTCCGGGGCCAACCGGCGGCGGCGGCTCCCGTTTCGAAGGCGCAGCTCAACAAAGAGGCCCTTGTCACGGAGCTTTTCTTCCGCGCCGGGAAGTACCGATGGGACGCCCGGTCTCGCACGATGGACGGGCAGATGGACTGGTCGGCCGCCTGCCTTTCGTTCCAAACCGACGAGCCGCTCGACGACATCGAACTGGCCGGACGCGGGAAAACACCGCCGACCGCCTCGTTCAACGCGCTTACGCCGCAAGCCTTCAAACTGCGCGAGGCGCTCGGCTCGACCAACTGCTGCTCTAATGCACTGACCGTCCCGAGAATCGAAAAGCTGGAGGGCCTGCGCTTGACCAACTGGCGGCGCGACCGGGTGGACAACACCTTCAACGCGCCGTTCATGCTCAAGACCGCCTCGGGCGCGCCAAACACCGTCGGCCTGCCGCGAAGGAAAAGGCGGTCGGCCTGCGCAGGGGCTATGTCGCACCGGCCTACGATTCCGGGCGGCGCGATGTCGATGGTGCGCGCGGTGGCCGTGCCGTTCATCTCGCGCAGCGACTTTGAAAAAGAGAGCGCATCGACCTCGGGCCGGTCGGCTGCAAGCTCTGCGTGGCCAGCCTCCGCAATCTTCTCGACAACTATCGGGTGCAAAAGGCGCAGGTCGAGCGGCGGATGGAGGAGCGGGCACAATTCTTTTCGAATTGGAAAAACGCGCCGCCGCCCGCCTCGAAAAACCCGGCCATCACCCTCGAGGAGGCCCGGCAGCGCGAGCGCGACAGCCTTCCGCCGGCCGTCAAGGAGGTGCTGATGGCGGACGTGCCGGCCGGTCTTGCAGAAGGATTTTGTGCTGCAATTCACCCAGAATTTTCCAGGGACGAAGCAGTTGGACTCGAAAACAGAATCAACGTGAAATAGACGATGAGCCACTTTTCAAAACCAGCATTCGCCATCGGCGCATCATTCCCTTCCTGATGTTCAGCCAAACAGCCGCCAGGCGGCGTGGGTGCAAAGTGGGTCGTACCGCCCGTCATGGAGGCCATCGACGGGGTCGATATCACACCGAAGTCGGACGACGCGCGGTTCGTCGTCTATAACCGAAAGCAGAAAGGGCTTTTCGACCGCAGCGGGCGGCAGGTTTTGCAGGTCGAGTTTTCATCGATAAAAATCTGGCCCAGCGGCTGGGTGGAGGCCCGGAGCGACAAGTGGAACGTTCTCCTCAACGCGAAAAACGAGGACATGAGCTTGCCTTACGCCCGCTTTGAGGTCAACGGGATGGGCGGCGGGACGGCTGTCGTTTTCAAGAACAGCCGCTGCGGCGTCATCAACCAATCGGGCGAGGAGGTCGTGCCGGTCGAGTTCGACTCGTACTCGCCGAACGCGCCGGGCCGCGAGCCTGCTTTCTTGTTCAAAAAAGGGGCGGAAGATAAGACATGGCAGCCGCCCGCAGTCCCCCGTGCCCAATGGGAACACCGCGCCGAGGAGGCCAAAAGGAGGTCGACCGAGGTGTTTCCAGGCCGATTCCTCATCGGCGACGGAGCGAAAAAGGGCCTCGTTGACGAGCGCGGCGACACCGTCGTGCAGCCCATCTACACCTTCGGCGAGATTTGCCAGAAGGGCTTCATCAACGCCTGCCTCGACTTCAAATGGAAGGACAACCGCTGGGGCGTCATCGACGGCGACGAGCACGTGCTGCACACCATGACTGCCCTCGACATCGGCCGTTGGACGGAGAGCGGCCTCCTCCCCGTCAAGCACGAGGAGGGCTGGGGGCTGATGCGGTTCCCAGCGGGGGAGGTGGTCTTCCCCT
>JBGAWE010000114.1:0-14004 GCA_044227705.1 Saprospiraceae bacterium | reverse complement strand
GGCGCGCCGCTGGTCGGGGTGAATTTCAATTCGCCTGCAGTCCCAAGCGGAACCGGTTTTGATTTCGAGATCACCGACGCGAACGGCTGCTCGACCACGGTCTCGGGGTCGAAAACATGCCCCTGCGTCTCCGCCGCCGGGCAGATGCCGACCGCGATTCTGACGGCCTGCATGGGCTCGACGGTTCAGGCCGGGCCTCCGATCGGGGCCTCGCCCGATGGCAACGACGCCGCCGCTTTCGTCCTCCACGACCTCAACTCGACGACGCTCGGGACGATCATTTCGATAAATCAGACCGGCCAGTTCGGATTCGACCCGGCGAAAATGACGGCCGGGCAGACCTATTTCATCAGCCACGTCGTCGGCAACGCGGTCGGCGGCTTGCCGAACTTGACGGGCGACCAATGCCTCTCCGTCTCCGCCGGGCAGCCGGTGGTTTTCTACGCCGTCCCGACGGCGGACGCGGGCCTCGACCAATCGCCGTGCGGCACGACGTCCATCTTCTCGGCGAACCAACCGGCGGTCGGCGCGACCGGTCTTTGGAGCATCGTCTCGAAACCGGCGGGCGCGGTTGTCAATTTTTCAAACACCGGCTCGGCCAGCGGCTCGGCGACGGTTTCCGACAGCGGGATTTTTTTGTTTGAATGGAAAATCAGCCAGAACGGCTGCTCGGGTGCCGACACGGTGGCCGTCGTTTTCAACCAGCCGCCGTCAATTTCCAACCTGAAAAAGACTTGCGACGCGACGGGCGCAACGTTCGCCCTCTCGTTCGACATAGTCGGCGGGAAGCCGCCTTTCGCCATCGCCGGGCTGGCCGGGGCGTTCAACGGAGCCGGTTTTTTGAGCGACCCGCAGCCCAGCCCGTCCAGTTTTTCACTGACGATAACCGACGCTGCAGGCTGCACGGCTGCGCTTTCAGGAAGCCACGATTGCGCCGACTGACGCGGGCAGATGGCTGGTCGAAACTCCGGTTTGCGAGGCGATGTTCGCCAGTTTCCTCGGCGGCGAGTTCTTGGACGGCGACGACACGCTCCTTTTCGTCCTCCACGACGGGACGGTGGCGGCTTTCGGCAACCCGCTCTTGGTCAATTCGGAGCCGAAGTTCTTCTTTCAGCCGCCGCTCGTTTTTGGGAAAACATACTTCGTCTCTGCCGTCGCCACGAGCGTCGTCGGCGGGCTGCCGGATTTGGGCGACCCGTGCCGCTCGGTCTCGCTGGGGCAGCCGATCGTCTTCCGCCCGACGCCCTCGGCGACGCTCTCGCTTTCGACCGACAGCATCTGCGACGGTCAGTCGGCGGCGCTGGTTTTCAGTTGCACGGGCGACGGGCCGTTCACTGTCAACTGGACGGACGGGACAAACAGTTTCACCCAAGCCGTCGGCCTCGTGGGGAGTTTTTTGAAAAACATAAGCCCTTCTTTATCAACAACTTACAGCCTGATTTCGGTGAACTACGGGATCAATCCCGTCTGTTCAGCCACCCTTTTTGACTCGGTGAGAATCGAGGTCGGCCAGCCCACCTCGGCCTTCGTGGCACCGTCGGCGACGGTCTGCGACAACCCGATTTTCGGCTCGACGCTCGACTTTTCGACTCTCGTGACCGGCGGGGATTTGACCGGAAACTGGACGGAGGTTGGTAGCTCGGGCGCGGCGGGCAGCCTTCCTGTTTTGGATTTCGACGGGGTGGCGGCGGGGCTTTATTTTTTCAAGTACACGACGGCCGCGGCCGCGGCTCCTTGTCCTCAGAAAGTTTACCAAGTCGGCGTGACGGTGGAGCATTGCGTTTGCCCGTCGGTGGAGACGAAAGCACCACCACCGCTCTGCAACTCGGGCGGGCAGCTCAATTTGAAGACCTTGCAGGTGACGGCCGAGCCAGGCGTTTGGACAATCTCCTCCGAGCCGAGCGGGACGAACCCGGCGACCATAGCGGGCAATTTTTTCAACGCAAACGGCTCTGATTCAGGGGTTTATGAAATCCGTTTCAGCCTCGTGCCGGCGCCGCCGCCGGGCTGCCCGGATTCTTCTGTTCAAAAATTGACGGTCGGCCGGGCGGCCGATGCCGGGAGCACGGCGGCCCCGGCGACTTTCTGTGAGGGGGACGAACAGTACGTCTTGCTGTTCCCGTACATCGGCGGCAATCCGCAACTCGGGGGCGACTGGTCGGAATTTCCATCGAACCCGCCCGCGCCGGGTTTTTCGCCGGGGCTTGGGATGCTGGCCACGAAGTACCTCCTTTCGGGCTTTTACAAGTTCAAGTACACCGTTGATGGCGAGCCGCCCTGCCCGAGCGACGACGTAGTGGTAACGGTCTTCATCCAACAAAGCCCGACGGCCGACGCGGGGCCAGACGGGACACTCGACTGCTCGGGCGGCAGCCTGAAACTGGGTGGGGTGGCCACCTCGGTCGGGCCGGACATCTCCTATTCATGGAAAAAGGACGGGCTGTCGGTCATCGCAGCAGCGGACAGGTTTTTGAACGTCGACCAGCCGGGCGAATATGAAATCTCGGTCGTCAGGGGCGCGCTCGGATGCTTGGCAAGGGACACGGCGCAGGTCGCGGAAGCCGACCGGCCGACGGCCCTTTCCATCCAAATCGGCGAAATCCCCTGCGCCGGCCAGTCCGTCGGCTCGATTTCGGCGGGGCCGGTCGCGGGCGGCACGGAGCCGTACCTGTTCTCGCTGAACGGCGGCCCGCTATCCAGCCAGAGCTTTTGGGGCGGATTGACGGCCGGTTTCTATGAAATAAGGACACAGGACGCGCTCGGCTGCGAGCGGCTCGACACCATCGAACTGGCGGCGGCGAACGCCCTTTCGGTCGACCTAGGGCCGGACGTGGTGGTCGAACTCGGCGACAGCCTCGCGGTTTTTGCCCAAATCCTGCCGCCTCAGGCAGCGGTTGACACGCTCATCTGGTCTCCCCTTTTGAACCCCGCAGAGGCGGGGATGCCCGTCCAGACCATCCGGCCGCTGCACACATGGCTGCTTTCCATCACGGCCCTCGACGAGCACGGCTGCCGGGCCACCGACCAGAAACTGGTCGAGGTCAAAGCGGAACGAAAACTGTACGCACCGACGGTCTTCAAGCCGGGGGCGAAGGATGCCAACTCGATGTTCACCGTCTTCGGCGGGGCGGACATCGCCAAAGTGAGGACGCTCCGGGTCTTCGACCGGTGGGGCGAGCTTCTTTTCGAAAACCGAGACTTCCAGCCCAACCAGCCCTCGCTCGGCTGGGACGGGACGCGCGGCGGGCGCGAGATGCAGCCCGGCGTCTTTGTGTGGTGGGCCGACGTGCTTTTCACGGATGGCGAAACAAAGACATACAAGGGCGACGTGCTGTTGGCAAGATGAAATGCGGTGGGGCGAGGTTTTGGGGAATTTCGATATTGCGGCGTTTTTAAAGCATGCGCCCCGATTTTCCTGCCGCCCGGCTGCCATTGAAGAATAAAGGAATCCCCTTCCGACCAGTTAATCAAGGCTATCAAACCCAGTATTTCAACATGGTACAAAGGCTACTCACTTGTCTTTTCTTTTTGAGCTTGTCCCTCGGGCTTAACGCTCAAATCCCCCCCGCCTGCTTCCCGCCCAACTCGCCCCCCGCGGACGACTGCGACGATGCCTGCATCTACTGCAACTTCAACGGCATCTTGAGTCAGACGACGGGCTACGCGCCGGGCGGCGTCCCCTTCTTTTGCGGCTCCATCGAGAACGACCAGTGGCTCGGCTTCATCGCTGGCTGCACGTCGGCGACCTTCTCGGTCACGCCGTCAAACTGCACGGACGGCAACGGCTGCCAAATCGCCCTCTACGGCGGCTGCGGCGAGAATTTCATCGCCTGCAACGGAGGCTGCAGCGGCTGCGGCACGACCCAGCAGAACATCACCGTCAACAACATGCTGGTGGGGACGAACTACTACCTGCTCATCGACGGTTGGGCGGGCGACAACTGCAACTTCCAGATCTCGGTCACGCCCGCCAACTGCGTGTCGGCCCCACAGGTCGGCCCGACGGGCGCGATGACCGGCCCGACGACGATGTGCCCCAACGGACACGGCACCTACTGCGTGCCTCCCGTGACGGGCGCGGGCGGCTATCTGTGGACCATCCCGGCCGATGCCGAAATTAACGGCGAGCCGGGGCCTGGCCCCATCGCCCTCGACGCGCCGGACGGCCGCTGCGTGACCATCACGTTCGGCCCATCGACGGGGCCGAAACAGGTCTGCGTGAAGCCCGCGAACTCCTGTTTTCAGGGAACCCAGATTTGCAAGACGGTCAACGTGCAGCCACTGGTGCCGACGCAACTGCCGCCGGCCATCGTCTGCTTTGAGCAGGCCGACCTCTACAACCTGCCATGGGGCGACCCCATCAACACCACGCCCGGCACGCAGAACTACCAAACGACCATCACGACGGCCACCGGCTGCGACTCGGTGGTGAAAAAGACCGTCACCGTCAAACCGCCACTGCTCACCACGCTGCCGCCGAAGGTCATCTGCCAGGGCGACTGCGTGACGGTCGGCGGGCAGCAGTTCTGTGACTCCGGCAACCAGTCGGTCACCGTTAACACCTATCAGGGCTGCGACTCCACCATCAACTTCAACCTCACCGTTCTGGAACCGATAGCCGACATCATTGGCGGCGGGACCATCACCTGCACCAACCAGTCCATCACCCTCAACTCGGCGCCGCCCGTTAGCGGCGCGCCCGTGAAGGTCTGGAAGAAGATACCCGGCAACACGACCGTCGGGACCGGGGCCTCGGTGACGATTACATCGCCGGGCACCTACGTCCTCACCGTCACCCTGACGCAGGGCGGCGTCCAGTGCACGAAGGCCGACACCGTCACCATCCAGGGCAACAACACCGCGCCGACCCTCGGCGTAACAGGCGGCATCATCGGCTGCGCGGCGACCACCGCCACACTCAACGCCACGACCAACGCCCCGCCCACCCCGACATGGAACTGGACAGGCCCCGGCGGCTTCACGTCGACGGTTCAAAGCCCCGTCGTCTCGCAGCAGGGGACGTACAACGTGACCGTGACTAACTCGACCAACGGCTGCACCGCCACCACCACCGCGACCGTCACGGGAAACACCACGCCGCCGAGCGTCACAACGCAGGGAAGCACATTGACCTGCACCGTCAATTCGACGACGGTCTCGGCCACATCGAGTGCCAACCCCTCTGGCTATCTCTGGTCGGGGCCGGGCGGGTTCTCGTCCACCCTTGCCAGCCCGACAGTGACCAGCCCCGGCACCTATAATTTGACCGTCACGGACACCGGCAACGGCTGCACCTCGACGGCCAACGCCGTCGTCAACCTCGACAACGCGCAGCCCAACGCGGGGGCCTCGGCCTCGGGCAACATCGGCTGCAACAACCCGACCATCACGCTCAACGGCTCGTCGACCACGCCCAACGTCAGCTATGCCTGGACGGGGCCGAACGGCTTCAGCTCCGCCGCACAGAACCCGTCGGCGAGCGACATAGGCACTTACACCGTCACCGTCACCGGGACGAACGGGTGCACCAACACGGCCCCTGTCACCGTCAACGGCTCGCTCGCCGCGCCGAACGCATCGGCCACCGGCGGCACCATCACCTGCACAGCGACGCAAATCCAACTGAACGGGGGTTCGCCCACGCCGAACGTGACCTACTCGTGGTCGGGGCCGGGCGGTTTCAGCTCAACGCTCGAGGACCCCTTCGTGACCGCGCCGGGCAACTACTCGCTCGTCGTTACGAACCCCATCAACGGCTGCACCTCGACCGCTTCGGCCAACGTGCCAACCGACCTCGCAGCCCCGACGGCTTCCGCCACCGGCGGCGTCATCGACTGCGTTGCGGGAGCGGTAACACTCAACGGCTCGACCGGCACGGCCGGCGCAACTATCGAATGGAGCGGCCCCGGCGGCTTCACCTCGACACAGAACAACCCGACCGTCACACAGCAGGGCACCTATACCCTCACCGCGACCGGCACCAACGGTTGCACGAACACGGCCGACGCCATCGTCACCCTCGACGCGGGCGTGCCGGTCTCGTTCGCCAACGGCGGTGAGCTGAACTGCACAAACACCACCGTCACCGTCACCGGCGGCACCTCGACGCCAGGCGCAACCTTCTCGTGGACCTTGCCTGACGGTTCCACCTCGACTTCCGGCAGCTTCCTTGTCGGCACGCCCGGCGACTATGTGCTGACCGCAGTGGCCGCCAACGGATGCAAGTCCGTCGCCACAGCCTTCGTCACGCAGGACATCGCACAGCCGGGCGCACAGGCGCAGGGCGGACAAGTAACTTGCACAACGCCGAGCTTCCAAATCTCGTCCACCTCGCCGACCAACCCGGTGACCTACTCGTGGTCTGGCCCGAGCACATTCTCCTCGACCGACCAGAACCCCATCGTGACAGATCCGGGCAACTACATCGTCACCATCACCGGCCCGAACGGCTGCACCTCGACGGCCACCGCCATCCTGACGGCCGATGTGAACACGCCGGTCGCCGTCGGCACGGGCGGAACGCTGACCTGCTCGGCGGTTGCGATCACGTTGCAAGGCTCGGTCAACATCAACGGATCGAGCTTCCAATGGATGGGGCCGAACAGCTTCACGACCATCAGCCAAAACCCCGTCGTCTCAGAGCCTGGCAACTACACGCTCAACGTTACCAGCCCCAACGGCTGCACCGATGCGACGACGGTCGATGTCCTGCAAAACATCACCCAGCCGGGAGCGGTCGCCGTCGGCAACACGATTTCGTGCAAAAACCCGAGCGTCACCATCAACGGCAACTCGCAGACCGCTGGCGTGACCTTTGCGTGGACGGGGCCGAACAGCTTCTCCTCCACCAACCCCGACCCGACGGTCTCCGTCACCGGCGACTACCACCTTGTCACCACTGACCCGGTCAACGGCTGCACCTCCGAGACCATCGCGGTTGTCGATGCCGACAAGGCCTTGCCCGATTTCTCCATCACCGGAGGCGAGCTGACTTGCGCCAACCCCTCAATCAACCTCGGCTCTGTGGTTGACTCGACTGCGGCAACGCTCTCCTGGAGCGGCCCCGGCGCATTTGCATCTACGCTGCCCGACCCAGCGGTTACGGTGAAAGGCGACTATAAGCTCGTCGTCACCGGTAAAAACGGCTGCACCGACGAGCGCACCGTGACCGTGACGGAGGACAAGGTCGCGCCGAATGCCACGGCCACAGGCGGCACTTTGACCTGCCTCATCACCCAAATCCCCCTTGACGGCGGCTCGACCACGCCGAACGCGACCTATGCATGGACGGGGCCGAACAACTACACGTCCAACCTCTCCGACCCGCTCATCGATGTGGCGGGCACTTATCAACTGGTCGTCACCGGCCCCAACGGCTGCACGAACACGGCCTCGGCGACGGTCAACCTCAACGGTGCCTTCCCGCCGCTTACGACGGCCGTCTCGAACGTCCTCGACTGCAATGCGCCGAAGGCAACCATCACCGCCACCTCGACGGTCAACGGCGTGACCTACCAGTGGGCCGGGCCGAACAACTTCGAGTCGTTCGACCAAAAACCGGAGGTCACCGTCAGCGGCACCTACACCGTCACCATCACCGACCCGGGCAACGGCTGCACGAGCAAGGAGGACCAGGTGGTTACCGAGGACTTCCTCAAGCCGCAGAACGTCCTCGCCGACGGCGGCACCATCGACTGCATCAGCGGCAGCTATCAGCTTAAAGGTTCGACCACCTCGACCGGCGTGACCTACGCGTGGTCTGGGCCGAACGGCTATGCCTCGACTGCACAGAACCCGACCGTGACCAACGACGGCGAGTACACCCTCGTGGTGAAACTGCCCAACGGCTGCACCGATTCTGACACGGCCTATATCTTTAAAAACACGCTCTCGCCAGACGTCTCCGTCGTCAGCCCCGGCCTCATACTCGACTGCAACACGCCGACCCAGTCCGTGACCGGCTCCACGACGACGGCCAACACGACCACCGGCTGGACCGGCCCCAACGGCTTCACCGCAACGACAGGCAACATCACGGTCTCGGCACCGGGCGCGTATCTGTTCACCGTCACCTCGACGGTCAACGGCTGCGTCACGAGTGAGAGCATCACGTTCACGGCCAACTTCAACAAGCCGCAGAACATCACCGTCACCGGCGCGACGCTCACCTGCGCCGCGCCCGGTGCCAACATCGAGGCATCGACCACGACGCCCACCGTCGGCTACCTCTGGGACGGGCCTCCCGGCTTCGCCGGCGCGGCGTCGAAAAAGGTCTTCGTCACCATTCCCGGCACATACACAGTCTACATCCAAGTGCTCGTCAACGGCTGCGTCGACTCGGCCAAGGTGACCGTCCTGAGCGACAAGGTGCCGCCGGCGAACGTCGCCGCCATCGGCGCGACCGCCACTTGCAAGGATCCGAACCCGGAAATCTCGGTCTCGTCGACCACGTCTAACGTCACCTTTGTCTGGACGAACGACCAGGGCCTCGGCTGGACCGACGCCGGCGACCTCATCAGCTCGGACGGCGAAGGGGAATACTATGTCGTTGCCACCAACCCGGTCAACGGATGCACGGCAGCCGACACCGTCGTGGTCGACGCCAACAAGCTCGCTCCGACAGTCACGACCTCCGTCAGCAACATCATCACCTGCACCGTGCCGACAGCGACAATCTCGGCGACCCCCGCGACAGGCGTGAAGTACAAGTGGTCGGGGCCGAACGGCTTCACCTCGACGCTGCAAAGCCCGTCCGTCACCGCGACCGGCACCTACACAGTCACCGTCACTCGTGACGACAACGGCTGCACGGCCAAGAAGACCATCGTCGTCCTCTCCGACGGCAGCATCCCCGTCGTACAGGTCAGTGGCACGGTCATCACCTGCAAGGACCCGGCTTCGCAACTCGTCGCCTCGACCGACAAACAGGTGAAATGGAAGTGGAACGGCCCCGGCATCGTCGCGCCGAAAGACACCATCCCCAACCCGTCCGTCACCGTTCCAGGAACCTACACCGTCATCGCAACGGACGTAAAAAGCGGATGCACGGGCGTGGCGACGTTCCCAGTCACAACGGACACGCAGTCGCCGACCGTCAGCATCGCGCAGCCGGGCCAGTTCACATGCTCCGACACCATCATCACGGTTTCGGCCACGGCCTCTCCGGCTGGCGTGAGCTTTGACTGGACGACGGCAGACGGAAACATCATCTCCGCGCCGACCGCCCAGCAAATACAGGTTGACGCGGTTGGCGACTATGTCCTACTCGTAACGAACCCGAACAACGGCTGCACGGCCACGAAGTCGACGACGGTCACAGCGAACTCGGCCGTCCCGTCGGGCCTCGTCTTCGACGACCACGACGTGCGCTGCTTTGGCGAGACGAACGGCTACTCGACCATCGCCTCTGTCACGGGCGGTACGCCGCCCTACCAGTACTCGTTCGAAGGCGGCCCGTACGGCTCGACGACGACCTTTACCAACCTCCCCGCCGGGGTCTATCAGGTCGGTGTGCTCGACGCGCTCGGTTGCAAATACTCGACGACGTTCGACATCGCTGAGCCGCCGCAAATCGTGGTCGATCTCGGCCCCGACACGCTCATCCGCCTCGGCGACAGCTTGCTCATCGACTTCTCGAACGTGGTGAACATCCCCAACTCGCAGATCCAGCAGATGGCGTGGTCGGGCAGCTTTATCGGCTGCGACACCTGCCCGGCATTCTGGATGAAACCGCTCAACTCGCAGGTCTTGAGCCTGACGGTCATCGACACGCTCGGCTGCCGGGCGCTCGACGTGCGCTTCATCGAGGTCGACAAGCAGCGGCACATCTACGTGCCCTCGGCCTTCGCACCGGACAGCGACGACAACAACCTGTTCTACATCTTCGGCGGACAGGACGTGCTGGAAATCGAGCAGTTCCAGGTCTTCGACCGCTGGGGCGAGCGGGTGCACAACTACACGCATTTCGCGCCCAACGACCCGACCTCCGGATGGGACGGCACGTTCCGCAACAACAAGGCCGACCCCGCCGTCTTCGTCTGGTGGGCACGCATCAAGTTCATCGACAACGTGGTGAAAACCTACAAGGGCAGCGTGACGCTGACACGTTGATTTTCAACCGGTTGTGACAAAACAAGGCCCGGTCGGCGAAAGCTGACCGGGCTTTTTCTTTTCCAAAAACAGGAATGCCGGTTGCCCATCCGCCAAAGCCGACCCATCAAGCATCTCACATCAAAACTTTTCCTTTCTTTGGCCGACCCCGAAACCGTTTCTAACCAATCCGGCTTGCACCATTTTCTATGAAGACAATCGCGGCCATTGCCTTTTTCATCGCACCTTTTTGGGCGGCCTTCTCTCAAAACGAACCTGTTGTCGAGCAAAAAGGGGCAAAACCCATCGCCGCTTCGCCCGCTGACACGGCCCGTCCCACCGTCCGCGCCCTCGTCGTCGGCATCAGCGACTACGCCAACGACGGCATCAAAGACCTCCGCTTCGCCGACCGCGACGCGCAGGTCTTCCACGACTTCCTACGTTCGAAGGCGGGCGGCGAGGTGCCGGAGGAGAACATCCTATTGCGCACCAACAAGCAGGCCACCCAGGGCATGCTCATGGACGACCTCAACTTCCTCACCCTCTCCTCCAAAAAGGGCGACGTGGTCATCATCTACTTCTCCGGCCACGGCGATGTCGAGAAGCAGACCCTCTGGCAGCTCGGCTACCTGCTCTGCTACGACACGCCGTTCAACAACTATCCGAACAACGCCGTCGAGCTGGAATTTTTGAACAAAGTGGTCACGACCCTCTCCGTCGGCGTGCAGGCGAAGGTCATCGTCATCCTCGACGCCTGCCACTCCGGTAAACTGGCCGGCGCGGAGAACCTCGGCCCCTCACTCACTGCCAAACAGGCCGCCATCCAGCAGGCCAACGAGGTGCGCATCCTCTCTTGCCAGAGCGACCAGCTCTCCGTCGAGAGCGAGCGGTGGGGCGGCGGGCGCGGCGTTTTCTCCTACTTTTTGATCAACGGGCTGAAAGGGCTGGCAGACACGGAGGGCGACGGCGACGTCCTCTTTTACGAGCTGAAAAACCACCTCCGCTCCTCGATGCGGAAGGCCATCCAGGAGGCGATGATCGACAACGAGCAGACGGCCGTCTTCGTCGGGCAGGACGAATACTTCAAGCTGGCGAACGTCGACCCGGCCACCCTCGCCTCCGTCAAAGAGGAGTCGACGAAGCCGCCGATGCTCGCCGCCTCGGCCCCGATGGTCGGGACGGCGGGGACGAAGGATGTCGCAGCCGTCTACGAGGGCAAAAAGTCCGTCGCGCCCGCCCAGAAACAGGCTGCGCTCGATGCTTTTTCCGAGGCCGTCGACTGGGGGCTTCACAACGGCCGGGTCTTCTTTTCAGGCAAAAAAGGCGACCTTTTGGAGGAAATCACGGGCAATTTCAGCCGCGCCTTCGCCCGGGCGGACACTTTGAAAGAGGTGGTTCCCGTCGGCGGGGAAAGGGAATCGCGCCCGGTCTTCGACGAGGCCACTCGCGCTGGCATCGGCGACTTCATCGAACTTTCAAAAAAGGCAAAAAAGGACGCTGCGCTCCGCGATTTTTTGAAAACAAAGGTGGCAGTGCGCCTCCACGACATCGCCCAGCGAGCCATCACTGCCTACCTTGAAGGGGACGCGGCCGAGCTGGCCCGCCGCTATTTCACCCATCAGGCCGCGGCCTATGGGCAATACCCGCTCATGCTCCGCGCGGCGGCCGACCTGCTGCCCGAGGGCCACCCGTTGCGGCCGATTTGCGAGGTTAAAGCGCATTATTTCAGCGGTGTCTGCATCCGCTTGGCGGCTCAATTGGGCGACACCATCCGCACGGCCGAGCTTTCAAAGGCAATGGTCGAGCAGCGGGCCGCCCTCGCCCTCGACCCGCACGCGGCGTATGTCCACAACGAAATCGGGGTGCTGCACTATTTCCGGCAGGAGTACGCGGCGGCCCGCGACGAGTTCCGACAGGCGGCCGACCTCTCGCCGTCGTGGGCCGTCGCATTTTCGAACGTCGCGGCCGCGCAGTTCTCCCTCAACCAGCCCGACTCGGCCCGCTTGAACGCCGAAAAGGCTGCCCGCCTCGACCCAAACTATGCAGGCGCGGCGCTCAACCTCGGGCTGGCCTTCGAGCTGAAAGGCGACCTCCTTCGGGCCGAGACCGAGTACCGACGGGCCAAAAAGCTCAACGACCGCCACTTCCTCCCCTACGAGCGGCTGGCCAATTTGCAGCTGAAAACCGGCCGCTACGCCGAGGCCGACCACCGCTTCAAGGAGATGGAGGAGCGCAGGCGCGACATGCTCGCGCAGACGAAAATCTACGTCTTGAGTCTCGCCACCCCTTTGCAACAGACAACAGTGCAGGTCGATGCACCCTTCCCGCCCGTCAACAACCTCATCGAGAACCCCCTGACGGCCGAGGATTTTTTCCGCAACGGCCTCTACTACTTCCAGCGCGGCCGGAATGAGGAGGCAGAACGCAGCTTCAACCGCGCCGTCAAGCTCGACCCGAAGCACGTCGGGGCACTCGACATGCTCTCCTCCATGCTGTTCCACCAAAAAAGGTGGGGCGAGGCCGAAATCTGCCTCCTGCGGCTGGCCGAGATGTTCCCCGAGTCCGGCGAGCGGCTGTTCAAGCTCGTCGAGCTCTACCAAGCATGGGGGCGGCCAGAACGGGAGGAGGACGTGTACCGGCAGGTCATCACCAACGTCGAGGAGGACAACTATCGACATGAGGCACTTAAAGGCCTCCAAAATCTCCTGCGCGGGCAAGGCCGCTTCCTCGAGGAGGAGCAACTGCTGCTGCGCTGGCGCGACCAGAAGCTGTGCATGGCCGAGGCGCCGCTTTTCTCCTTTTACCACGACATGAAGGAGGCCTTCCCGAAGAGCGCGGACTGGCTGTACAAGTACGCCGACTTCAATTTCAACAATAAGGAGAGCGACCAGCAGTCGGCGGCGTTCGATTTTGAAGGTGTCATCGAGCTCGACACAGCCTACCCCGCGCGTGCCTTCCTCGAAAACCGCATCGGGCAGACCTTCCTGAAAAGCCTCGGCCCCGACCCCTGGGCATTGGGCAATGAGAAGTTCGAGCCGACCGAGGCATGGCTGCTGAGCAGGCTGGAAGATGTCGAAGGCCACCTCGAACAGGCCACCAGCCGCCAGCCCGACTGGCTCGAACCGCGCACCGGCCTCGCCGCCGCCCGCACCCTCGGCTGGGAATACGGCGAAGCGGTTTCAACCCTAGAAAAAATAGAGGCCGAAGGCCGCCTCGACTATGAAAACCTCATGCGGCTGGCCGACCTCCGCATCCGCTCGGGCAAGCTGGCAGAGGGCTACGAAATGTTGAAAAAAGGCCTCTGGATGCAGCCTGAGCCGATCGAGGGGCAGCACGAGGCCTTCGGCAAGCTCGAAATGCTGCGAGGCGGGACGGCCGCCGCGCTCGACAACTTCATGGCCGAGTTCAACCTCGACCCGTCGGCCGCGCAGCCCGAGACCTGCTACACCATCGCCCGCCTCCACGCCCGGCTGGGCCACCGCGACGCGGCGCTCGACTGGCTGAGCAAGGCGGCCGGGGCGGGTTTCAACCGGAAATTCGTGGTGCGGTACGACCCCGATTGGGCCAGGTTGCGCGGCGATGCGCGGTTCATGAAATTGGAGGCGAGCATCCAGAACCTGGCCGACAAGTCGTAAGGGAATCGCAGTTTTGGGCCGTCTTCACCGCTCGAAAGCCCGGACGCTCACCCGCCTCACCTCGATGCGCTGCGCGGAGGAGGTTTGCAATTCGACCGAAACCACGCTCTCCGCACAATCGGCGGGCAGCCGGAAATCGTACTCGACCACGTTCCAATCGCCGGGGCGCGAGATGCCGTTTTCCATCCGGCAGGCCGTTGATTTCTCCGCGCCGCAGCCGGTCAGCTTGGTTTTGAAAAAGCTGTCGAACGCGCCCCACTCGCTGCGAACCTCGGCGCGG
>JBGAWE010000113.1:0-14048 GCA_044227705.1 Saprospiraceae bacterium | reverse complement strand
GTGCATCTGTTCAAACAGCGCGTTGATGTCATCGTTGAGCAAGCTGTCGATGGCCAACTGGTTGAAAACCAACAGGTTGTCCTCCAGGTTTTGGATGAAATGGGGGTCTCGGCACCGCTCGTTGAACCAATCGATGAGGGGTTTGGCCTGTCTCCTTTGGTCGGTATCGAGGAGGAAGAAGCTACTGCTCAGGCCGTTGTTGGCATCCTCGCCAGCAACTCCCGCGAACAGCGGCAAAGGCCCGATTTCGTGAATCTCGTCGCTCCGGACGAGCAGTTTTTTTTTCACCAAGCTCACCAGCGGGTCCAGGCCGGAGCTTCTTCCATGGAAGAAGCCCTCGAGCTGGCCGAGCTTCTTTCTCAATCTAAAAAGGTCGGTCTCCTTGACCCTGCAATAGCGGTCGTAAACGGCCGCCGTGACCGCGCCCGAGCTGCCGAGGCCGTAGCCGCGCGGGATGTTCGACTGGAAACAGAGGCCGGTTTTCAGCTCGGCCTGAAACCGCTTGAAATCCATGCCCGGCGCGCGCATCTGGTCGCTGCGCGAGAAATTGGGGAGGGAGGACTGCTTTTCAAGACCGTCGAAGGCCCAGCTTCCGCCGAACATGGGCAGCGGCACAGCCAGCGCGGCACCGCCTCGGATGACGGCGTACTCGCCGAAAAGGATGGCCTTTGCCGGGTAAAATGTGCTGTTTTCAGTCATGTTATATCGGAAGCTCGGGCTGCCTCGGCCTTGTTCGCAATGTCCACATTGGCGACGACGGCGCAACAAATCCAGAAGAACGAGCCGACTTTGTCCGTCTCGACGAGGTCGTTCATCCCCATCAGCAGGGCGATGATGACGAACGAGAGCCACGCCATGAGCATCATCCGCCGTCGGCCGAGGTCGGCGGTGCGGTGGTAGATTTTCTCGCCGCGCAGCATCACGAAGGCGCAGAGCGCGAGGAACAAAAAACAGCCTGGCAGCCCCTGTTCGACAGCCGTCATCAGGTAGTAGCAATGGATGCCCGACCGCTCGGGGTTGTCGCTCACATAGGTCTCGAAGCTCGAAATGGTCGATTTTTCATAGAAGAACGTGAACGTGCCGGGGCCGTAGCCGAGCGCGGGCCGCTTCTTGAGCATCTGGAAACCGGCGACCCAGCGGTACACGCGCTCCATCGTCGATATGTCGCGCAGTTGGTAGGTCGCCTCGAGGAGGTTGCCGAACTGTTTGTGCTCGACCGTCTTTTCGTAGTTCGGCGCGAAATCGAGGTAGCGGTTGCCAGCCGACATGAAGCCGAGGAACACGACCAGACCCAGCGACGCGATGCCGAGCGCGACGGGCATAAGCCGTTTTTGCAGTATTTTATAGAGAAAATAGGCCAGTATGATGACGATGTAAGCCGCCCTCGTGTAGCTCAACTGGATGCCGACGAGGCAAAGGACGATGGCCAAAACCAGCCATCGGAAGGCCGCCGTCCCCCTCGGCGTGTGCCGCGCCGCAATCCAGAGGAAGGGGAAAACCACCGCCAGCAGGCAGGAGTACATCACCTTATTCCGGTAAAAAGGCCACATCGCCGTGTTGACGTGGTCGAACTGGAAGCCGTAGGCCGCGTGCCGCATCGTACACCAGCCGATGGTGAGGAGCAGGCCTGGGACCATCCACCAGACCATTTGACGGAGGTCTTTTTCCGTGTTGAGCAGGTGCCCGGCGAGGAAGTAGAAGGTGGCCAGGTACCACGCCTTCGCCAACAGGGAACTTGAACGAGATGACCGGCGCGTCGGAAAGCAAGGCCGTCAGCGCAATCCACGCAAAGTGCGCCAGCACCAAAAGCGTGATGGGGTGGCGCAGAAACTGGCCGGAGAGGCGGCCCATGTTTTTCAAAAAATACAGCAGCCCGATGCCGAGCAAGGCAACGATGAGCGGCTCCGTCGGCAAATCGGTCCCGAAGCCGCCAGGCAGTTCGACCTCCGTCGAGAACGGGACGCAGGCCATGAGCAGCAAAAAGAGCTTCCGAAAATCAACCAATGCCAGCCAGCCCAGCAGCCCCGCGACCGGCAGCCCGAGCCAAAAAAGCTCGCCCGTCGCCCCGGCCAGTGCGCCCGCCACGACGACCTGAACCGCCGTGAAAAACAGCAGGTTTCGGTTCGGCAAGGCCGGGTTGATGGCGAAAAGGGCGGTTTTCATGCCAAAATCAGCCGTTTTTCCACAATTCCCGCCAATCCACGCCTCGATAATGCTCGGCAAGGAGCAAGGCCAGCAACCCGAAAATCAGTGCCGCCGCGACCGCTGCCACGACGAGCAGCGACCGCGTCGGCCGCGACTTGACGACCGGCACCTCCGCCACCTGGACGATGTGGACGGACGGGATTTCGGTCTGCAAGGAGGCCGAGACCTGCTTGTAGCGCTCGATGTCGTAGCTCAACTGCTTGCGGGCCTGATAGTGGAGGTCTTGCGTCTCTTGAAAGACTGCGAGGCCCTGGTTGAAGCGCGGCAGGTTGAGGCTCTTGCTCGAGTGCGGGTCGGTGAGGTCGAAGAGCTGTTTTTGGTAGGCCTTAAGGTTGGCCTTCATGAAGGCGATGGTGTCGCGCGGGATGTCGGGGTTGTTCGCCAGTTCGGTCAGCGCGATGGTCAGGCGGTTGACCTCGGCCTCGACCTTCCCGACCATCTCGACGAGCACCTGCCCCTGTGAGCCGGGGTCGATGATGCCGTAGCGGTCGCGCTGCGCGGAGAGGGAGTCGTCGTAGACTTTGAGGAGCTTGCGCTTGTCGGCCATGAGGGTCTCGAAGCCGCCCTTCTGCTTCCCCTGGCTCTCGCGGGTGAGGCGCGAGGCAATCTGGTCGACCTTCATCATGGCGGCGTTGGCCATTTGGGCGGCGTACTCGCGGTCGGTGTCCTCGACGGTGATCTCGACCGCGTCGGCCTTCGTCTTCTCGACGGAGTAGAGCTTTCGAAAATGCTCCCTTACCTTGAACGGAGCCTTCCTTTTTGTCGAATCTATGTCGTAATGAGTATAAAGGCCAAACTTATTAATCATAAAATCAACCAATTCGTTTCCATCGGCGATGGTCAACAGGCGGTCGAGGTCATGCTCGTCGCCGTAGTAGTCGGCGACGAGGCCGGTGTTCCCGAAGGTCAGCTCCGGGCTGGCGAGCTGCGGGCTGGCGGCGTAGAAGGTAGCCGTCGAGGAATAGTAGTCGGGCAGCAGCAGCGAAATCCCCGCCGTCAAGACGCCGGTCAAAAGGGCGAGGCGGAACAGCGTTTTCCGGTTCCTGACCACCGTTGCGAGGACGCCGAGGAGGTTGTCCTGATTTTCCATCAGTCGAGTTTTTCTGAAAAAAAGCGGCGGCGAAAGTAGCGAGGCCCGCCAGCGGAAAGCCGCCAGCCGCCTGCGGTTTTTGCGCCGCCAGCCACTCCATGGCCTAAAAAGGGTGGAAAATCAGGCCGCCCGCTGCGGGTTCTCTTTCAAAAAGGCCTTCCAGTTCTTGAAGTCCTTGCCCCCGGCGGCCACGCGGCCAGACTGGTAAAAGTGGCAGACGGCGGTGGCCAGCGCGTCCGTCGCGTCGAAAAGCCGCTCCTCGAACCGGCGGCGGAGGATGCCCTCGAGCATCCCGGCGACCTGCTCCTTCGAGGCGTTGCCGTTGCCGGTGACGGCCATTTTTATCTTTTTGGGGGAATACTCCGTGATGGCCAGCCCGTTGGTCATGGCCGAGGCGATGGCCACGCCCTGCGCCCGCCCGAGCTTGAGCATCGACTGGACGTTCTTCCCGAAGAAGGGCGCCTCGATGGCCATCTCCGTCGGCCGGTGCTGGAAAATCAGGTCTTGCACCTGTTCGAAGATGTAGCGCAGCTTCGTCTGCTGTTCGTCGAAGTGGCCCATCGTGACCACGCCGACCTCGATGATTTTCATGCCCCCGGCAGCCGCCCGGTCGGCCTCGATGATGGCGAAGCCAAGCACGTTGGTGCCGGGGTCGATGCCGAGGATGCGCTTTGCTGGGTTCATGCCGGGCCGGTTTTGGGGCAAATGTGTAAACTTCCGACACGGCTGAGCGATTTTTCAAAACAATTATTTTTGAAAAACGCCCTTTTTATCAACGGCCGGAACTCACCCCTTCACCTTCTTCCGCTCCTCCGCCCAGCGGTCCATCTTCTTGTCGAGAACGTCGAGGGGGAGGCACCCGCCGCGCAGGATCTCGTCGTGGAAATCCGACAGCCGGAACCGCTCGCCAAGCTCCGACGAGTACCTCGCCCGCAGCTCCCGGAGGTGCAACGCGCCGGTCTTGTAGGAGAGGGCCTGCGCCGGGTTGGCCATGTACCGCTCGATTTCGGCGACGGCCCCTTCTACGCTAATCGGTTCATTTTCAATGGAATAGGCGATGGCCTGCTCGCGCGTCCACCCCTTCGCGTGCATCCCCACATCGACGACGAAGCGGATGGCGCGGTGCATCTCGTCGCCCAGCGCGCCCATGTACTGGTAGGGGTTCGTGTAGAGGCCAAGCTCCTTCCCGAGCGACTCCGTGTAGAGTGCCCAGCCCTCGCCGTAGGCCCCGTACCACGAAAAGCGGCGGAACTTCGGCAGCCCCTCGTCCTCCATTTGCAGCATCACCTGAAAGTGGTGGCCCGGGATGGCCTCGTGCAGGAAGAGCGACTCCATGCCGCTTGTCGTCGAGAACTTCCGGGCATCGGGGACGGGGACGTAGAAGATGCCCGGCCGCGACCCGTCGGGCGTCCCCTGGTTGTACTCCGCGCTGGCCGAGGCTTCGCGGAACGCCTCCGTTCGCCGAATTTCAAAAGGCGATTTCGGCTTTTGTCCGAAGATCTTGTCGACGTTCGGCATGATTATCCGCTGAATGTGCCGGAAGCTGTCCAGCACCTCGTCGGCCGTCTTGAACGGCGTGAACTGTTTGTCCTTCCTCAAAAACTCGAAGAAGGCCGGGAGATCGCCCTTGAAGCCCGTTTGCTCCCGCACTTTCTCCATCTCGGCGCGGATGCGGGCGACCTCCGTTTTGCCCGTCTCAAAAATCTGGTCGGGCGAGGGGTTTTTGAGCGTCGTCCAATATCGGACGCACCAGTCATAGAACTTGTCGCCGCCCGGCATCGCGCCCACGCCGCTCGTCGTGCGGGCTTTCGGGATGTACTCTTTTTCGAGGAAATCGGCCAGCCGGGCGTAGGCCGGGGCCAGTTTTTGGCTGATTGCCTCTGAAAACGCGGCCGTCAGCCGGGCCTTTTCCTCATTTGAAAAACCCTCCGGGAAGCGCGAGACAGGCCCGAAGAAGACGCTTTTCGCGACGTCGCGCCGGGCGAGGTCGCGGCATTGCGGGGCCATTTTGACGGCGCAGGCCCTCGGCATCGACCAGCCGGAGGCCGTGCCGAGGCGCAGGTTGGCGATGGCCGTGTCGGCCCACGCAGGGAACTGGGCGCAGCGCGAGAGCCAATTGTCGTAGTCCTTCACCGTCTTGAAAGGCTGCGCGCCCGTGCCCGAGCCGAACTGGCCCATCGTCAGGTGAAGCCCTTCGAACTGCGTGGCCGGGATTTGCCAATATGGGAAGTCGAGCTTTTCGAGACTGATGGCCAGCTCGTAGTTGAACACGTCGAGGCTCGTTTGGTCGTCGGCCGAGAGTTTCGAGCGGTCGAAGGCCCCGATTCTCTTTTGAAACTTGCGGTAGAAACGGCCGAGCGAGTCGCGGAAGGCGCGGGTGCCGTCGTTGGGCAGGCGGTCGTTGAAGCGGTTGTCGCCGTTGACCGTCGCCGTCATCGGGAAGAGCTGGGCGTTCTCGTCGTAGTATTCCTCGAAGAGGGCGGCGAGCTTAGGGTCGTTGCCGAGCGGGGCGGCGGGCGTGGGCTGGTTTTGCTGGCAGCCGAGCCAAAAGAGCGGCGCGGCGGCGAGGACGAAGAGCCAAGTTCTCATGTCAAAAAATTTTGGGGGAAGATGGAAAGCCGCCCGCGACGGCCGCCCGGTTTTTTGTCGAAAAGAGAGGCGGCGAGGGGCGAACGGCCGGTTGCCGCGCCTTTTCGGGAGAGGAAGTTTCGACTGGGCATTCCGAAAATTTGGCCATCATTGCCACCGCAAACCTTTGCTCGCCAGCGAGCAAGGCCGACCAACTGGCTTTTAACTTGTTGAAAATCAATGCCTTTCATGCGCTTCTGCCCAACCTTCCGGCTCATCGCCGCTCTGCTCGCCTCCCTCTTTTTGTTGAACAAAAAGGCGGCTGCGCAACAGGAGCTTGGCCTCTCCTTCCTCTCGAAGCAGCCGCAGTCGCTGGCCGTCAACCCGGCGTTCTTTCCCGAGGAGAAGTTCACGTTGATGCTCCCCGGCGTCTGGGCCGACGGCAGCTTCTCGGCCGACATCGGGCTGCGCGAGGCCTTCCCGAAAAGACCCGGCGGCGGGGTCGGCTTCGACGTGGAAAAAATCCTGACGAAGCTCGACGACTCGAACAACAAGCTCCGCGCGGGCTACGGCGTCGAGACCTTCGGCCTGATGTGGAAGGGGCGGCGGCTGGCCTTCTCGCTCACGCACGAGCTGCGGACGAACGTCGAGGCGGCCTTCCCAAAAAAGCTCGTGGAGCTGCTATGGCGCGGCAACGCCCAGTTCATCGGGCAGACCATCGAGGTCGGCCCCGGGTTTGACGTGGCGGCCTGGCAGCAACTGGCCGTCGGGATTTCGACCCAAAAAGGCCCCATCACCGTCGGCGGCCGGGCCAAGCTACTGCTCGGCGCGGCGGCGGCCCGCACCGACCGGCAGCACATCTCGCTCTACACCGACCCCGACATCTACCAGATAAAAATGGAGACCGACTTCGGCTTCCTCGCGGCGGGCGACGTGCTGCGGCTCGACACCTCGGGCCTCGGCTTCGACCCGACGGTCAACATCCCGAAGCCGAAGAACGCCTCGCCCCAAAACCTCGGCGTCGGCCTCGACCTCGGGGTGCGGGTGGCGGTCGGCAGCGTCTCGCTGGCGGCCAGCCTGCTCGACATCGGAAGCTCGATTTCGTGGAAGAGAAATGCCAAATACCGCCACTCGAACGGCGTCTTCAACTACGACGGCGTGGAGTTCCCGCCGACCGACATCGTCAACGGGACGAACCTCGACTTCTCCGGCAAGCTCGACTCCCTCAACGACGTGCTCGATTTCACGACCACGAAACAGGACTTCGAGACCGTCTTCCCGACGCGGGCCTATTTCACGGGGCAGTTCGGTTTGGGCGAGAACTGGGCCGTCGGCGGCACCTATTTCTATCAAAAAAGCACCGAGCAACTCGCCAGCCGACAGGCGGTTGCCGTCCAACTGCAACGGCATTTTTTCAAGAAAAAACTGACGCTCGGCCTCCAGTACGCCCTCGACGACCACTCGGTGGCCAACCTCGGCGCGAGCGGCGAGCTGCGCATCTGGAAGGCGCGGCTGTTCGCCACGTCCGACGTGGTGCAGACGGCCTTCCTCCCCCTGCACACCAGCAGGGCAAACTTCCGGGTGGGCGGCTCCATCGGGTTATGAGAATCACTATTGCCGTATCCCGCCCGCGCCGACCGGCTCGAAGAACCACGGATAGTTGGCAAAAATCTTCCCGAAGACGACGTGCTGGACGGTGTAGAAATCGCCGTCCGGCTCTTTGAACGCGAAGTACCGCTCGATGCGCCCGGCGAACGGGACGGTGTTGTCGGGCACCACGACGTTGCCGTCGTTGTCGCGGGCGTAGACGGGGTAGAAGCGGACCTTTTCCTCTGACCCGTCCGATTTTTTCACAGAAATCGCGGCGAACGGGACGAGCCGCAGCACCGAGTCGCGCAGCCGGTTGTCGTTCTCGAAGCCCTCGGCGACCAGTTTTTCATACTGCAAAAGATAGCTCTCCGGCTTGCCCCGCGTCGGCGGCCGCTGGATGGCTGGCTGGTTGGGGTAAAAAGGTTTGACCTCGTAGCGGCCCGCCTCGACCTTGTTCAGGTTGAAAGAAAAGCCCTGAAACTGCGGGTATTCTACCGAAATCGAGGCGACGTCCTCGGGTTTTTCTTCCAAAACCGTCCGGTCGCGCCAGTCGTCCTCTTTAATGATAAAGCGCGGCCGCAGCTGCGACTCCTCGCTCGGGATGTGCGTGACGTAGGGCTGCTTCGAGCCTTCCATGATCATGTAGGTACCCCGGTCGTCGGGGGTTACGCCGCCGACGTAGAAGGTCTTCATCGGCTCGGCCGCGCCCTGCCCGAAGATGTCGACACGGATGCCGTAGGTCGTCAGATTGTTCATCATGCCCGGCACGGCGGCGTTCGGCGGGATGTACTTGACGGTCACGCGGCGGATGGTCTCGACGAGGAGGTTGGCCGAGGTCTGTCGGGCTTTGTGGCGGCCGTTTATACGCCAGCTCCCGTCCTTTTGTTTTTCGAGGAGGGCCTGCTGGCCGGAGCGGTCGGTCAGCCTGATTTTCCAGACGGACTCGCGGGCGTCGGGGACGGCGAACTGCATGTCCCAGGCGTCGGCGCGGCTGGTATTCAGGTCTTTGGTTTTGAGAAAATAGAGGGCCGTCCCGCCGAGGATGGCGAAAAGGAGGCCGAGGACGAGGTTCTTGTTGCGGTTCATCATGTTGGAAAGGCTCTTTGTTGCGGAAAAGTTATTGGGGAAAAAGGTCGGGGCAAGCTCCGCAAAGCTTGCCCCGAGATTGACCGAAGTCCGCCTGTTTTTGGGCGAAAAGGTTTTTTTGTCGATTGAAGCGGTTCAGTCGCGCCTGTTCTTCATCCAAAAATAGAGGCCGCCGAAGGCCAGAACGAGGAAGACCGGCAGCAGGTTGAGGTTGCCCAAAACGGCCTTGCCCGCTTCCAGTTCGAGGGCCGCAGGGTCGGTCACGCCGGTCGCGGCGACGGCGGTCTTCACCTCGTCGAGCTTCGGGCCGAGGAAGAAAGATTGATAGAGCCAGTTGCCGAACATCCCCATGCCGCCCATCAGCGACATGCCGAGCGCGCCCGATTTTGGGATGTACTCGTTGACGAAGCCGAGCATCGTCGGCCAGAAATAGCAGACGCCCATCGCAAATACGACGGCCGCGAGATAGACCGAGCCGCCCGTCGTGTTCCTCAAAAGGTAGATTCCGACGGCGGCGAGGATGGCCGACATCCAGAGCACGCCCGCAGGGTTGAGCCGGTGGATGAGCGGCCCGCCGAAGAACCGTCCGACCGCCATCAGCCCAGTGACCAGCATCAGGATGACCATCGGGTTGGCGCCCGCGTGGCCGAGCAGCTTCTCGACCCATTGGGTGGTGGAAAGCTCGGCGTTGGCCGTGAAGAACATACAGACCATCATGAAAAGGAAGAGCGGCGTGGCGCAGGCGGCGACCATGTCGGCGGTCGAAAAGCCCTTCTCGACGCGCTCCGTTTTCGGGAAGTTTTGACCCCAAAAGAGATAGGCGTAAATCAATGTCGGAATCAGAATCACCGCCACCTGGCCCGAATAGCCGATGCCCATTTTGTTGAAAAAGTAGGAAAGGAGGCTCCCGATGACGATGCCGCCGGGGAACCAGACGTGGAACTTGTTGAGCATCCGAACCTTGTCGGAGGTGTACATCGAGGCGACGAGCGGGTTGCAGGCGGCCTCGACGGCGCCGTTGGCGAAGCCGATGAGGAAGGTGGAGATGAAGAGCGTCCAGAAGCCGCCCGCGAAAATCGTGAGCAGCAGGCCCAGCAGGTGCGCGATGAAGGTCAGCCACATCCACCGCTTCATGCCGAGCGCGTCGACGAAGAAGCCGCCGAGCGTCGTGGCGACGGGGAAGCCGAAAAAGGCCATCCCCGTTATCCAGCCGAGCTGCGTGTCGGAAAGGTTGAACTGGCGGCCGAGGTCAGTGAGGCCCCCGGCGCGGATGGCGAACGTCATCGAGGTGACGACGAGGGCCATGCACGAGGCGAGAAAGAGGCGCGATTTGTTGACTTCGTTCATAGAAAACGGTGCGTTTTGATGCGTGAGAAAGTTGGTTGCGGCGGCTTTGTTTGGTCGGCGGGCTGGTTGGGCAAAGGAAACAAAGGGGGCGGTTTTGAGGCCGGGCGTTTTATTTTTGGGCGAACCAAACGGCTCCTTTCATGAAAAACCACCTGACCGCAGCCGCCTGCCTCCTTTTGGCAATCCAGTTTTCGACTGCGCAAACCCCAGCCGCCCCGCCCAAAAAGCAGCTCTATTTCGACAGCGAAGAGCGGCAAATCACGCAGGCTCAGTTCGACAGCATCGATGAGGAGAATTACAGAAAGCTCTATTACGACCTCGACTCGGTTGTCGTCAACATCATCGAGCAGGTGGTCTCGTGCGGCAAGCTCGACCTCGGGCAGGCCGACGAAATCAGAGGATTCTTGGCAAAACAGAGCGGCAAGTACATCCACATGGCCGACGTCGTGGCCATCCTCTTCTACCCGCAACGGGACTCGACGAACATGCGGTGGCCGCTCAACTTCCTCCGCTCCTTGGAAAAGGCGAACAAAGGGGAGTTCAAAAAGAACAAGCCGGTGGCCTATTTCCACGTCTGCTCGCCGGGGGTCGACCTGGGCCACTTCAAAAAATTGGCCGACTGGCTGCCCGATTCGGAGGGGCTTGTCCGGCGGGCGTTCTTTCCGCGCCACGTCCCCGGCACGAGCGCGGTGCTGTTGTTCCCGGACGGCGATTTTATCTTGAGGAAGGGTGGCGTGCCACTCTTCCCTGCCGTTTTGCCGAGGGATATTTTTGGGCGCGATTAGCCACCGCCTGCCGACCCAGCTACTTTTGCCGCCACAAAAACCACGTTTTCAGCATGAAAAAACTCCCCGTCGGCCTCGTCCAGCAGACCTGCTCCATCAACAAGGAGGACAACATCGACCGCTCCATCCGGGGCATTGCCGAGTGCGCACGGCGCGGGGCGAAGCTGGTCGTTTTGCAAGAGCTGCATTGCGGCATCTATTTCTGCCAGGCCGAGGAAACGGCCATGTTCGACCTCGCCGAGCCGATTCCCGGGCCGTCTAGCGAGCGTTTCGCGGCGGCCGCGAATGAGCATGGCGTCGTCCTCGTCACCTCTCTTTTTGAGAAAAGGGCACCGGGGCTTTACCACAACACGGCCGTCGTCTTTGAAAAGGACGGCTCGACGGCCGGCCGCTACCGGAAGATGCACATCCCCGACGACCCGGCCTATTACGAGAAGTTCTACTTCACGCCCGGCGACCTCGGGTTCCAGCCGATTCAAACCTCGGTCGGGAAGCTCGGTGTTCTCGTCTGCTGGGACCAGTGGTACCCCGAGGCGGCGCGGCTGATGGCGTTGGCCGGGGCCGAGGTTTTGATTTACCCGACCGCCATCGGCTGGGTGGCGACCGACCCCGACGACGAAAAAGCCCGCCAGCACACCGCTTGGCAGACCAGCCAACGCGGCCACGCGGTCGCCAACGGCCTGCCCGTCGTCAGCGTCAACCGGACGGGCCATGAAAAGGACTGGTCGGGCGCGACCGACGGCATCCAGTTCTGGGGGCAGAGCTTCGTCGCGGGGCCGCAGGGCGAGCTTCTTTTCGAGGCATCGAAAGACAAGGAGGAGGTCGCCGTCGTCGAAATCGACAAGCAGCGGACGGAGGACGTGCGGCGCATCTGGCCATTCTTCCGCGACCGGCGCATCGACTTTTATGGGGATTTGACGCGGCGGTACATTGACTGAAAAGCCCGCCCGCAGCCCCGTTTTTTTCAAAAATTCTCAACCATGAAAGCAATCCAACTCGCCGCAGCCGCGCTGCTGGCAGCCTCCCAAATGCAAGCCCAGCCCAGTGCCTTCGAGTCGGTCGGAATCGGCGGCGGCGGCGCGCTTTTCAGCCCGGCCATCAACCCGTCGAACGACGGCGACATCTATTTCGCCAGCGACCTCGGCGGCCTCTACCACACGGCCGACGGCTGCACGAGCTACGATGTCGTGCATTTCACGGAGGCCATCACCGGGCCTTTCTCAAAGGTCTGCTTTACGGAAAACTCGCTGCGCCGATACGCGATTCTTTACGACCGTTCGCACTTCGACGACCGCCCCGCCCGCTCCGACGACGGCGGGAAAACCTGGTCGTGGCTCCCGGGCGACGACCAGCCGGACGAGTCCAAGTTGTTCATTTTCAGCGACTTGCACAACGACGAGCGGCTGGTTTGGACGGACTACAACCACCTTTTCTTTTCAAAAGACGGCGGTCAGACGGCCACGCAGGCCCTCGTCGCCGAGGACCCGGGGACGGGCATCCTCCTTTCCGGCGCGCTGTTCGACGGACAGCAAATCTTCCTCGGGACGAACTACGGCATCTACCAATCGACCGACGGCGGAACTTCTTTTTCAAAAATGGCGACGACCGGAATTGATTTTTCCAACGAGGCCATCATGGGCTTCGGCGCGGCGAAGGAACCGACGAGCGGCAGCCTCACCTTCTTCGCATTGACCGGCGCAAAGGCCGACATCTACGCCTCCTCGATGGGCTTCAACTATTACCAGACCATCCGGGGCGTCTATAAAATGGAGAATGCCGACGGGGTTTGGGCCCCAAAGATGACCGGCATTGATTTGACAAAAGACTGGGCCGTCTGGCTCGGCATGGCGGAGAACGACCCGACCACCTGCTACATCGCAGGCGGCGACCCGAGCGGATTTCCCTTTGTTATGAGAACCGAGGACGGAGGCAACTCTTGGCAGCACACGCTTTTCACCCAAAACAACCAGAACGTGGCGACCGGCTACGCGGGCGCGGGCGGCGACCTCGGCTGGACTTGGGGTGGCAACGCGCTCGGGTTCGCGGTCAGCCAGACGAACCCGCAGCACCTGCTTTTCACCGACTACGGGTTCATCCACCGCTCGCTCGACGGGGGGACGACGTGGCATCAGGCCTATCTCAAAAAGCAGGACGAAAACCCCCTTGGCACCGCCGACATCCCGAACGGGAAGGCATATCGCGGCATCGGCATGGAGCAGACGACGGTCTGGGACATGGCCTTTTTCGACAAAAACACCCTGTTCGGCTGCTTCACCGACATCCGAGGCGTGCGCTCGACCGACGGCGGGAAATCGTGGGCGATGGACTACACCGGCACTGTTTTGAACACGACCTACAAAATCGTGAAGGCGGGCGAGGGCTGGTTCAGCGCGACGAGCAGCGTCCACGACCTTTTCCAGACGACCTACGTCGCCGACAACCGGGTTTTTCCGAGCTACAAAGACGGCCTCGTTCTTTTCACCAACGACAAGGGGAAGACCTGGCAGACGCTGCGCGACTTCAACACGCCCGTCGTCTGGCTGGCGGCCGACCCGTCGAACAGCGACCGGATGTACGTCAGCGTCCTCTCGACCGATGCGGCGGAAGACGGGCTTTGGCGCGTCGACGGGATTTCCACGAACCCGCTCTCGAACGCCGTCTGGAAGCACCTGCCCAGCCCGGTGGGGGTCAACGCGGGGCGGCTTTTCAACGTGAGAATCCTGAAAGACGGCACCATCGCCGAGACGTGGTGCGCCAAAAAGAGCAACTCGGGCAGCACCTTCTCGCCCGGCAGCGGCGTGTGGGTCAGCACGGACGGTGGGCAGAACTGGGCCGACCGCTCCGTCGCGCAGATGAAATACTGGACGAAAGACCTCGTCGTCGACCCCTTCGACGCAGCGGAGAACATTTGGTATGCCTGCGTCTGGAGCGGCTGGGGCGGCCCGGCCAACGACCTCGGCCGCCTCTGGCGAACGACGGACCGGGGCCTCAACTGGCAGCCGATGACGGCCGACGGGCAGTTCCTCCGCGTCAGCTCGGTGACGGTCGACCCGCTCGACGCGCAGACGATGTACCTCACGACCGAGGACCAGGGCCTCTGGGTGACGCACAACAAAAGCGCGGCCTCGCCGACATGGGAACTGGTGGCGGCCTACCCGTTCTGGCACCCGGAGCGTGTGGTCTTCAACCCCTTCGAGCCGAAGCAGATGTGGGTCTGCAGCTTCGGCAACGGGATGCGCACGGGGCAGGAACTGGTCATCGGGACGGGCGAGGCGGCGGGCGAGCTTTCGGTTCGATTGATGGGAAACCCGGTTTCGAAAAGGATTGATCTTCAAATAGTTGGATGGAAAACAGGCAGCCTCCGGCTGGAAATTTTC
>JBGAWE010000112.1:8437-14118 GCA_044227705.1 Saprospiraceae bacterium | reverse complement strand
GGTCTTCCACAACAAAGGACATATTTTTCTGTCCTTGGATGAGGGGGAAACTTGGAACGAACTTTCTCCGCCTTACTTCCCAGGAGATATTTTGGAAGGGGTGGGGATGTCCCCGAATGGAAGAATATTCGTGTCAAGTGGTAGTTACAACCACTTTGTTTCGGACGATTTGGGAAGTACCTGGGCGACCTATACTAGCAACGTCGGCACTTTTCATCTCGAATTTTGTGTGTTGAACGACAGTATTCTGTTTGGCAATGGCACCAAACTCCAACGGTCAGTTGACGGAGGCAAAACCTGGAATCCGGTCTATATTAACATCGGTTGGGACAATTCCTGCGAAGGCATCTACCCCACACCCTGGGGGGATGTTTTCGCCTGTTTCCGAGGCGACCTTATTATGCCATTGTCAAATGATTATTTCTTGTACCGCTCAAAAGACGCAGGGGTGACTTGGGAAAAAGTCCAGTATCCGAAACAAGATTTTTGGCTCGGAAATGTCGAATCCACTATGGACGGGAGGATGTTTGTCTGGACGGTTGCGGAAGGTCTTTATTTTTCGGACGACTTTGGCCAGACCTGGGCGAATGCCTATAAAGGAAGCCCGATAGGGACAATCAACAGCCAATCATACGGTCTTCACATCGCTTTGCAAAATGATGACTATCTTTATGTTGGAACACAAAGTTCGGGTGTCTGGCGGTCAAATGACCTCGATTTGAGGCTCGCCAGCCTCTCCGGCCGCATCCAAAAAGATGAGAACCAAAACTGTCTACCCGACCCAACCGACCCGCCACTCTCCCACTGGCTCATCGAGGCCACCGACGGCCTGACCACCAACTACGCCCTCACCGACACCAGCGGCCGCTACCGCCTTCACTTCGCTGTCGAGGATTCGGTCGCCACTTCGCTCGCCCTCTCTATCGCGCCGCCCAACTCGCTGTGGATGCCCTGTGACTCCTCAAAAACCATCACCGTCCACGCGCAGACCGACACGGTGGGCATCGACTTCGCGGTAAAGACGGTGGTCGACTGCCCACTCCTCGACGTCTCGACGAGTTTTTGGCCAGCTCGGCCCTGTTTCCCGCTGACCATCTCGGCCGACTGGTGCAACCTCGGGACGCTAATCGCGCCCGACGCGCAGCTCCTCGTCGCCGTCGGCCCGCTCGTCTCGGTCGATTCGACCTCTTTGCCCATCGCCTCGCAGTCGGGCGACACGCTCCGCTTCGCACTCGGCGACGTGCCGCTGGGCGGCTGCGGCTCGGTGCTCATCCACAGCCACCTGTCATGCGACGCGGCCATCGGGCAGAGCGTCTGCGTGTGGGCGAAGGTGCTGCCCGACAGCATTTGCGCGGCCAACCCTAACTGGTCGGGCGCCACCTTGCAGGGCAAGGCCACCTGCCTGGGCGATACCGTCGTGGGCTTCGAGATAAGGAACATCGGCACGGCGCCTTCGACCGCCGACCTCGACTACATCGTGGTCGAGGACCAGGTGCTGCTCTTTCAGGGCCAAGTGCCGTCGCTGCTGCCGAACCAGGCCATCACCTTCGACGAGATGGCCGACGGCAGCACCTTCACCCTGCGCGGCGACCAAGAGCCGGGCCACCCGACCTCGCAATTCTACCTCGCGCAGGTCGAGGGCTGCGGAGAACCGATGGGCGGCGGCCTGCCGAGCTTCGGCTGGATAACGCCCTTTCTCGGCGACGACGGCGACCCGTTCAGCGACGAACACTGCCGCGAGGCCTCCGCCAGCTACGACCCGAACCTCAAGGAGGCCCTCCCCTCGGGCTACGGCCCGGAGCATTTGATTGAACCCGGGCAGTCGCTGACGTACACCATCCAGTTTCAAAACACGGGGAACGACACCGCCTTT
This sequence comes from Saprospiraceae bacterium, assembly GCA_044227705.1. Lineage (GTDB taxonomy): Bacteria > Bacteroidota > Bacteroidia > Chitinophagales > Saprospiraceae > JANOQP01. The sequence continues at coordinate 12,245 of JBGAWE010000112.1, read as the reverse complement.
CAGGTCGTCCTCCGCGACACGATTTCGCCGCTCCTCGGCCTCTCGACGATGCGGGTCGGGGCGGCCAGCCATCCATTTTCCTATGAAATCTATGGGCCTGGCATCCTCAAGTTAATCTTCAAAAACATCAAGCTGCCCGACTCGACGACCAACGAAGCCGCCTCGCACGGCTGGGCCACCTTCCAAATCGGGCAGAAGGCTGGCCTACCGCTCGGCACCGTCATCCGCAACAAGGCGGGCATCTACTTCGACTTCAACACGCCCGTCATCACCAACCAAACGTGGCACACGCTCGGCCACTATTTCGCCATCCTCGACTGGAAGAACCCCCTTGGTGGAGGGGAGACGGGGCTTGAGGTCTTCCCTAACCCTGCCGCCGACGCGGCGACGTTCCGGCTCGAACATGCTGAAAACCAGGAGTTTAGGATGGAAATCTTCCTGCCCGACGGTCGGCTGGTGCGCTCGGAGGCGTTCACGGGCAGCGAGTTTTTGTTGAACAGAAACGGACTTCAGGCGGGGGTCTATCTGATAAAAATAACCGGCAAGGGAGGCAGACTTGTGGGCAACGGCCGGTTCATTATGCGATGACTATAGGGTTTGATAAATGACCGGGCAGTATATGGCTGCTCGGTCATTTCGCGTACAGGATGGCCGGCCCGAGCACCGCCAGCAAAGCCAGCCCGACAAACATCAAGACCTTCACCGCCGTCGCCGTCCGGCGATACGCGGAGGCATTCGAGGCTGTCGGCAGTTTCACCAAAACAAAAAGCACGGGCGCGACCAGCAGTCCCGCCGCCGACCAAAAAACCCACTCCTTTTCAAAAGACGGCCGCATCTCGAACAGGCATTTCACCAAAAAGACGAGCAGGACGACCGCCGCGAGAAAAGCGAACCAGCGCGTGAATTTTTCACCCAAAAGGACGGGCGCGGTCTTCCAGCCGGTGGCCGCGTCGCCCGGCCGATCTTGCAAGTCCATGATTTTATACCACAAAAAATTGGTCGCCCCGGCGTTGGGGGGGGTGGCCAAGTACACCCCGCGGACGAGTTGCGCCCGGTCGGGCCGGTGCATTTCGAGGACTTCGAGCGGCCTGCGCTCCTGAAAATAAACAAGCAAAGGCACGGCCGCACAGAAGACGGCGACGAGGAAATTGCCGACGAAGGGTGTGCCTTTCAGCTTCCACGAATAGAGAAAAAGGCCGACGGCCACGCCGGGAAACGCGAGCAGGTTGAGCCGCCGCGCCTCGGGCTGGCTTTCCAAAAAGACGAGGCCCGTCAAAACAAGGATGCTGAGCCAGAGCCACCCATAAAGCCCGGAGCTTGTCTTTTTGGAAAGCACCACGCCGACGACCTGCCGCAGCGGCCGGTTTATGCGGTCGGTCTCATGGTCGAAGATGTCGTTGACGACATAGCCGCTGGCGGTGACGAGGACGGTGGCCGCGACGATCTTCCACAAAAAAGCCGGGCCGACCGACCACCAGACGCCCGTCGCCCGGAAAGCGGGCCAGACGACGGCCGCCACCACGAGCCATTGCGTAAGCGCGACAATGGCGAGGTTGAGCGGGCGGAAAATCTTGAGGGCGGAAAAGGGGCTTCGGATGGCGGATTGAGCGGCGGCGGCGATGTCCATGTCAGTTAGTGCTTGCTGGAAAACTGGCCAAACCTAAAACGGGCAACCGCCCCGCCGCCGCCCGGGCGCAAAAAAAGCCGCCCATCGACCAGCTCGAAGGGCGACTTTGGGAGCCTCGCGCAGCGGTTCAACCTGCTTTAGGGAAGGCATTTTCTGTCGCTCGATTCAGTTTTAACTCTCTGAAAATCAAATATTTATCCCGCCCGAAACTTCGATGCGCTGCCCGTTGACCCACTTCGCGTCGTCGGTGCAGAGGAATGCGACCACGCCGCCGATGTCGTCCGCCTGCCCGACGCGGCCGAGCGGCGAAAGGGCGGCGAGCCGTTCTTTCAGCATCGGGTTGCTGCGGATGGCGGCGTTGTTGAAGTCGGTCTCTACAGGGCCGGGCGCGACGACGTTGGCGCGGATGCCGCGCGGGCCGTACTCCTTCGCGATGTAGCGCGTCAGCACCTCGACGGCGCCCTTCATCGAGGCGTAAAGCGAGTAGTTTGGGTTGACGAAGCGGGTCGTGCCGGTCGAGATGTTGACGATGCCGCCGCCATCGGCCATGTTCGGCAGCAGTTTTTGGGTGAGGAAGTAGACGCCCTTGAAGTGGACGTTGAGGAATTCGTCGAACTGTTCCTCCGTCGCCTGCGCCATCGGGATGTTGCCTCCCATGCCAGCGTTGTTGACGAGGAAGTCGGGTTTACGGCCGTCGAATTTTTCGACCAAAACTTTGTCGAGCGCGGTGACAAACGCGTCCAACTCGTTGATTTTCAGCAGGTTAAGCAGAAGCGCGGCGGCCTTGCGCCCCATCTCCTCGATGCTGCGGACGACCTCTGCGGCGGCCTCCGGCTGGGCGGTGTAGGTGATAACGACGTCCAGCCCCTTGCCCGCGATGGCGAGGGCCATGTCCTTTCCAAGCCCCCGGCTGCCGCCGGTGACGATTGCGATTTTGCTCATGTTGAACTCAAGATTTTTGCGTGGAAAAATTGATGGGGCAAAGGTGGCCGGGCCGGCCGGGGCAAAATTTGGGGAAAAGGCAGAAGTTGTGTTTTTCGGTCAGACTTCGTCAGCCTCGCCAGCAGCGGGCTTGTCATCCATCCAGACAGATCTGCGAATGCTCGCCTCAAAGCATCCAGTCCCACTTGCCGTGCAGTTTCAAGACCTTTTCGACGACGTCGCGCACGCAGCCCGCCCCGCCGACGAGCGGGCTGACATACTGGCATTCGGCAATCACCTCGGGTATGGCGTCGAAGGGGCAGACGGGCAGCCCGACCTTGCGCAGAACCGGCACATCGGCCATATCGTCGCCCATGAAAAGGGCGGTGCGCGGCTCGATTTTGTGGTCGTGGCAGAGGTCCTCGAAGGCCTCGAGCTTGTTGAAAATGTTCCAGTAAATCAGCTCGGGCTGGATGCCGAGGAACTTAAGCCGGTGCAAAACCCCTTGCGAGCGCATCCCAGTGATGACGGCGAACCGATAGCCGAGGCGGATGGCGCGCTTGACGGCCTCGCCGTCGCGGGCGTTCATGGTGCGCAGCAGGTCGCCGTTCTCCATGACGAGGAGGCGGTTGTCGGTGAAGACGCCGTCGATGTCGAAGATGAAGGTCTCGACCGAGCGGAACTGTTCGAGGACGTTGTGGACTTCTTGCTGCACGGGGAAGACTTTACTGGTTGTCGCGCCACTCGTAGACCCACTTTGCCTGAATCTGCTCGAGGTGGCCCTCGTTGCAGTCCTCGCGAGCATCGGCAAAGGATGGGATTTCCAGCACCCACTCGATCAGCTCGGTGAACCGGATTCGGTAAATCCGAGACTCGGTGAACTCGTTGCCGAAACGCTCGTAGAGCTTGATGGCGATGTCCTCGTGGTCGGCCCAGTGGATGGGCAGGTCTTCGAAATCTTTGAAAGCCATGGTTTTTAGTGTTCGTGGCCTATGATTCGCCGCTGGTCGGGGATGGTGACGGTCACGTCCGCGGCGGCGTCGAGGATGATGCACTGGCAGGCGAGGCGGCTCTCGAGGCGCGGGTTGATGGCACGGTCGATGAAGTCCTCCTCCTTGTCGCTGATTTCTTCCAGAAACCCCTCCCCTTTTTCGACGTAGATGTGGCAGGTCGAGCAGGCGCAGACGCCGCCGCAGGTGTGGGTGAGGTGGACATCGACGAGTTCCGTCACTTCGAGGAGGGAAAGCTCCGCGTCCACCC
>JBGAWE010000112.1:0-8374 GCA_044227705.1 Saprospiraceae bacterium | reverse complement strand
ATGGACTTGTCCTCGAACTGGAATCTGATGGTGGCCATCGACGGTTTGTTTTTGCTGGTTTCCTGCCGAAAAAGGCGGGCAAAAGTAGAATTTCGGCTTTCAAACAGAAGTCGGCCATCATGGTTTGAAAAATCTGCGGCTGCGCGAAACCGCCCCCGTCTTTCCCGCAATGTGGAAAATTTTTAATCCGGCACGGCTGGAAATCCGGGGGGGTGCGGCTACTTTACGTCCCAATCTCGAATCCAGACAAAAGAAGAGAAAGGCGCAGCGGCCATCCGGGCGGGGTTTTGCCAAGCATCGTTTGGCGATGAATGCTTTCCCGCCGAACAATCCTCGGCCCGTCGCGCCCCAATCGTGAACAAAAATGAGTAATCCGTACAACCATCCAGAGTTCCGCCGCTACAAGATGCGCGACCTGCGCGTCTACTCCTCGACGGAGTGGCTGGCCGACAACAAGAAGAAATACCGGCAGGTCTTCGACCGCTTCGACACGTCGTACCTCTACGCGGAGCTTTCCTTCCACAACAAACTGTTCGACATCGACGACTGGGAGGTGGCCGTCGAGCTTCGCTGCTACGCCGTCAAAAAGGCGAAGAAGGAGCTTTGCAACCTGAACTTCAAAAGGAAGGTCTCGAAGTACGACCATGTTTTTTACGTCCGAGAAGGCTGGGGGAACAAGCAGGAAGGCGTCTTCTGGAAAAAAGGCCAATACTACTGGGAGGCCTGGCTCGACGGCGAGAAGGTGGCAACGAAGTACTTCTTCATCGAGGACGCCTCGCGCAGCGTTCAGCGGGGCGACAACCCCTACATCCAGCTCCAGTCGCTCAAGCTCTACGAGGGTCCCTACGACGACGTGGCCGAGTTCGAGCGGAACTACCTCAAAAAGTTCTCGAGCGAGGAGTCGCGCTACATCTACGCGGAGGTCATGCTCAAGAACCTGGTGGCCAACAAGCCCTGGCAGCTTGAGCTTTTCATCAAATTTTACAACGATGCGCGGGAGCTGAAAGGCCAGATCGTGCGGATGCACAAGGTCGAGAAGAACGACGAGAGCATCAAGATAACCGCCGGTTGGGGGTCGAACGTCAAAGGCTCTTGGCGCGACGACCGGTACACGGCCGAGATCGTCTTCATGGACCAGCTCGTGGCCACGATGCCCTTCGAGGTCGGGCTGGAGAACGAGGAGGGGATCAACCCGGTCTTCCTGCCCGAGAGCGCGGGGGGCGGCGTCTTCCTCGACGAGGTCGTGGAGGATGAGGACAAGGAGACATTCGACGACGTGCTCAAAAAGCTCGAGTCCCTCATCGGCCTCACCGAGATGAAGCAGCGGGTAAAGGAACACTCGGCCTACATCCAGTTCCTCCAGTTGCGGCGCGAGAAGGGCTTCAACGAGGGCGAGAGCATCAACGTCCACTCCGTTTTCATCGGAAACCCCGGCACCGGGAAGACCACCGTCGCCAAGATGATGGGCCGCCTCTACAAAAAAATGGGGCTGCTGACGAAGGGCCACGTCCACGAGGTCGATCGCGTCGACCTCGTCGGCGAGTACATCGGGCAGACGGCGCCGAAGGTCAAGGAGGCCATCGAGGCGGCGCGGGGCGGCGTTCTGTTCATCGACGAGGCTTACTCGCTCGCCCGGACGCCCGAGGACTCGAAGGACTTCGGCCGCGAGGTCATCGAGATTTTGGTCAAAGAGCTTTCCAACGGCGGGGGCGATTTGGCCGTCGTCGTCGCCGGTTACCCGAAGGAGATGAAGCAGTTTCTCGACTCGAACCCCGGCCTGAAATCCCGTTTCAAGCTGCACTTCGAGTTCGCGGACTATCTGCCCCAGGAGCTTTCGGCCATCGCCGACTTCGCCCTTGCCGAGAAGGAGGTCGCGGCCACGCCCGAGGCCCGGCAGCAAATCGACGAGGTCATCACGGATGCTTTCCGAAAGCGGGACCGGACGTTTGGCAATGCCCGTTTCGTCTATGATTTGATTGAAAAGGCGAAGCTCAACCTCGGCCTCCGAGTCATGCGCGAGAAAGACCCTGCTCAGCTCTCGAACGAGGAGCTTTCCCTCATCACCCTGCACGACATCGAAAAAGTCCGGTCGCTGGCGAAAAAGCCGCTGCCCGAGATTCCCATCGACGAGGCCGCGCTGGCAAAGGCCATGCACGAGCTGCAGAGCCTCATCGGCATGGAGAACATCAAGCACGAGATGACCGAGCTGGTGCGCCTCATCCGTTTCCACCGCGAGCACGGGCGCGACGTGCTCAAAAGGTTCTTCCTCCACACCGTCTTCATCGGAAACCCCGGAACGGGCAAGACCACCGTCGCGCGCATCCTCACCCGCATCTACAAGGCCCTCGGCGTGCTCGAGCGCGGCCACATGGTCGAGACCGACCGCCAGGGGCTGGTCGCGGGCTTCGTTGGGCAGACGGCCATCAAGACCACCGAGAAAGTCGAGGAGTCGATGGGCGGCGTGCTCTTCATCGACGAGGCCTACTCGCTCACCCAGCGGTCGAACCACTCGGGCGGCGACTTCGGCGACGAGGTCGTCCAGACCCTCCTGAAAAGGATGGAGGACAACCGGGGCGAGTTCTTCGTCTTCGTCGCGGGCTACCCGGAAAACATGGACTCCTTCCTCAAGGCGAACCCCGGCCTGTCGAGCCGCTTCGACAAAATCCTGCGCTTCGAGGACTACTCGCCCGCCGAGCTTCTGGAAATCGCACTGAAGATGTTCAGCGACGAGGGCTTCGCCGTGAGCGAGGCGGCGAAGGACCACCTGAAGGACTATTTCGCCTTCCTCCACCAGTTCCGCGACCGCTATTTCGGCAATGCCCGGACGGTTCGGCAGGCCGTCGTCGAGGCCATCAAGACGCAGAACCTGCGCCTCGCCGGGCTGCCGCGCCACGAACGGCAGGAGGCCAACTCGTTCCAGATCGTGCTCGACGACGTGGCCGCCTTCTCGATGGACCGCGACAAATTGCAGGTCTTCCAGCGTCGGGGGATCGGCTTCGGGCGGTAATCAGGCCTTTTCAAAAACATCATGGCAAAAAAATCAACCACCCGCCCGGTTCCACCCGTCGTCGAGACCGTCGAAACTACGCCAGTCCCGTCCTTTCTGTTGAACAAAACATGGGTCGGCCTCGCCGTCGCAGCGCTCGCCGCGCTCCTCTATGCGAACACGGTCGGGCACGGCTTCGTGCTCGACGACGGGATGCTCATCCTCGACAACGCCTTCACCAAGAAGGGCGTCGCCGGCTGGGGCGACCTGCTGCGGCACGACACCTTCGCCGGCTACTTCGAGGAGATGCAGCGCACGACAACCGTCTACGGAAGCCGCTATCGGCCGCTGACGCTGCTCGTCTTCGCCTTCTTTTACCAGGTTTTTGGGAGCAGCCCGCTGCCCTTCCACCTGCTCTGCGTGGCGGCCTACGCGGGCGTCTGCCTGCTGCTTTACCGGACGGTCGGCCTTTTTTTAAAGGAAAAATTCAGCCCTGAAAAGACGGCCTGGATCTCGGCGGCGGCCGCCTTGCTCTTCGCCGCGCACCCCGTCCACACCGAGGTCGTGGCCAACATCAAGAGCCTCGACGAGACGGCCGCCCTCGCCCTCGGCCTCGGCGCGATGAACCTTGCCCTGCAGGGTTTCGACCGGAAAAAAGCCTGGCTCTCGGCCCTCGCCGCCCTGCTGATGTTCGTCGGGATGCTGGCCAAGGAGAACGTGCTGACGCTGCTGGCGGTCTTCCCGGCGGCGCTGCTGCTTTTCCGAAACGCCAGCTTGCCGGTCGCCATGAAAAGCACCGGCCTCCTCGCGGCGGGCGTGGCGGCGGGCATCTTGGTACGCACCTCGGTCGTCGGCTGGGGCATGGGCGAGCCGACGATGGAACTCGTCAACAACCCCTTTGTCAAGCTCGAAATCGATCATTGGGTCGACTTCACGCCGAAGGAGCGCGCCGCCGCCGTGCTGGCCGGGCTTTGGAAGGACGCACAGCTCCTCGTCTTCCCCCACCCGCTGACGAGCGACTACTACCCGCGCCAGCTCGGCATGGTCACGTTCAAAGACTGGCGGGCGTGGGCCGGGCTGTTGGTCTTCGTGCCGCTGCTTGTTTTCGCGCTCGGTGCTTTTTGGAAAAAAACGCGGCCGGTCGGGCGTCTGGGCGTCCTCTTTTTCCTTGCCGCTTTGAGCATCACATCGAACATCTTTTTTCAGGTCGGCACCCATCTGGCCGAGCGGTTCCTGTTCATGCCGAGCGCGGGGTTCTGCCTGGCGGTGGCCGGGCTGGGCTGGTCTTTCTATCAAAAAGGGTGGAAAAAGGTGGTTTTGGGCGCATTCGCCACCGTGTTGCTCCTGTTTTCGGCAAAGACGGTCTGGCGCAACACTTTCTGGCAGAGCAACCGGACGCTCTTTTACGAGGACATAAAAGTGAGCGCAAACTCGGTGAAGATGCGCGAGGCCATCGCCCCGCTCCTCCTCGGCGACGCCATTAAAGTGGAAGACCCATCGGCCAAACAGGCCCTCGTCGACCAGGCCATCGGCCACCTCGATGCCGCACTCAAGATGCACCCCACGATGGTGCAGGCCTACTACGACCGGGGCAACGCCCGCCAAATTTCCCAGCAGTACGACCTCGCCGTGGCCGACTACCGGAAGGCCCTCTTGCTCGACCCCAACTTTCTCGGGGCGCGGAACAATTTGACCTTCGCCCTGCGCGAACAGGCCAAGCAGGAGGCCCGAAAAGAGGCCGCCGCCGACAACCAGAAAATCATCGAGCTGCTCACGGAGAGCGACCGCAACTTCGGCGGCCGCGACCAGGAGACGACGGCCATCCTCGCGCAGGCCCACGTCAAATCGGGCGACTGGAAGAGCGCCGTGCCCTATTTCGAGCGGCTGCTAGGGATGATGCCGGGGAACGCGCAGGTCGTCGAGGCGCTCGCCCACGCCTGCGAGATGTCGGGCGACCGCGAAAGGGCGGCGGAGGTGAGGAAGACCGGGAAGTAGACCTCTTGGATGGCCGACCAAAAGCAACCAGGCTGATTCACGGCCACTCACCTCTCAAAAGGGGTAAGTGGCCGTTTTTCACTTATTGAGCAATCAGCTTACCACTGCCGATCAGGCCGGTCGAATCCGACACCTTGAAAAAATAGACACCGGTCGCCAGCCCGTCGCGCCGCATCGAGAAGCGGTCGCCCGTGAACCGCTCCACGCGACTGACGCGGCCGAGCATATCGGTCAAAACGAGGGTCTTCTCCCCCGCTTCGTGGCCGACCAGCTCAAATGCGACGACCGCCGCGAACGGGTTGGGCGCGGCGAAAACGCCCTGCACCGACCCGCAGACCGGCGGCACGGCCGAGCCCTTGTCGACGGTGACGACGCTCGTGTTCGTCCGCACCGGGTCGTTCGCGTCGAAGAAGATGTTGGCGTAGTTTCGGATTTCGGTGCCGACCGGAAGCCCCGGCTTTTGGCCGACGCTGAACCGCACGAAGCCCTGCGAGCCAGCCTGGTCGATGCCGCTGTCTGGCAGCATGATTTTTTCAAAAATGAAGCGCAGCCTGTCGTCGCCAATGAGTTCCATCGAAAAAGGGTGGCTCCAAACGGTCGGCGCGATGGTCGCCGCGTCGAGCGAGGCGGGCAGCCTGTCCTCGACGACGACGCGGAAGGCCGTGTCCGTCCCCGGGTTCTGAAAATGGATGGTGTAGTCGATGGGCTGCCCCGCGAGGGCGGTCTCCTTCCCCGCGACGCCGCCGACGGAGGCCTCCTTCTCGTTCGGGTCCCACGCGCCCCGGTTGACGCGGCAGTCTGTTTTTTCAAAATCCGGTGCCAGGCCCGCGATGCAGAGCGCGTCGGGCGAGAGGTGCGCCACCAGGCAATGCTCCTGCCCGAGCGCGGCCGCGCACGAGACCTTCACGGTCAGCTTGACGAGGCCCGCCGCGCCCGCCGCGACGTCTCCGAGCGGGACGGTCAGGACCTGGCCGTTTTGGGTGAAGTTCGGCACGTTCAGCCCGACGAACTCGAACAGGGAGTCCATTGTCAGCATCAGTTCGGCGGCGGTCGCGGGGGCCGTCCCGGCGTTTTTCCATTGGATGAAATAGGTGTTCTCCGCGCAGCGGCGCAGGAACGGGATGCCGATGCCGACCGTCAGGTACGGGCAAGAGGCGGCGGCCTTGAGCGGCGCGTCGGCCGTCGCGGAGTCGGCCGGGCCGGTCAGCGAGACGGTCGCCGGGGCGGAGCAGGGGGCGAAGAGCGGGTTAGGCGGCACGGCCGAGACGGCATAGGTGCCGGGCGCAACGCCCTTTCTGTACAGGCCATTTCCGTCGGAAAAGCGCAGGTGTTTCTTGTTCCCATCGTCGAACTGGATTGTTTGATATGCAAGCGGGGCCTCGCCGGGGCCGCCTGGCTGGCAGTTGCCGTCGGCGTCGAGCCAGGTTTTCCCTTTGATGAGGCTGCGGCTGGCCACGGGGGCGTCGCTCTTGTAAATCACGTCGTTTTTGGGTGCCCGCGTAGAGGTACTGGTCCTCGTCGATGAAAAGGGCGGTGCCGGTCTTATTGGGCGTGGTGGCGAGCTTGAGCCACGTGTCGCCGTCGTCGTCGGAGACGGAAAGGCCGCCCGCGTAGTCCCAGAGGTAGATTTTCTCCTCAAGGTCGGCGGCAACGGGCAGGGCTTGCATGTTGCCCATCGGCTCGAAGGTTTGGCCGCCGTCGGTCGAACGGTATATGCCGCTCGGCCCCATCATGTTGGAGCAGTCGAACCAGAAGTGGCCGTTCGGCGCGACGTAGAGGCTGTTGAGGAAGATGAAGTTGCTGGGCAGAACCTCTGTCGTCAGCCCGGTCGCGGCGGTGTACTTGATGATGTTGCTGCTCCCGAGCCAATAGGAGTCGCCGTTGGGCAGATGGAAGGCCTCCTCCTCGCTGCTGAACGGCGAGGGCTCGAGTACCCAGGTGTCGCCGCCATCGGCCGATTTGAGGCCGCCCAAGTCGAAGGCCTGAACATGGACTACGCCCGTCGGGGCCGCTTGGATGGAGAAGGGAAAATTGTCGAAAAAAATCGGGCCGGTCACGGCCGTGATGTTGCCCGTGATGTCGGCCCAATTGGCGCCGCCGTCGGTCGAGCGGTAGAGCTTGCCGTTCGCGCCCGCAGCGAAGTAGACGCCGTTGGGCAACGCGCCGATGTCGACCACATCAACCCATGTCGAGTCGAGGAGTTGCATTGGCTTCCACGTCTGCCCGTCGTCGCTCGACACGGAGACCGGGCCGTTTTCGCAGGCCCGCGTGTAGAGGTGGCCGTCCACATCCTTCTCTATGGAGAAGGTCGTGGGCGCCTTGAAGCCGTCGTCACCCCGCGCCCAGTTGGCCCCGCCGTCTTTCGAGAGGAACAGGTTGTGGCCGTCGCACGCGGGGACAGCGAGCGCGATTTCCGTGTCCGAAAAGAAAGCCTGGCAGCCCGCCTCACTACCGGAATAGGGGTCGACGGGGGTCGGGTTCTCAAAAAGGACGCTCCACGACAGGCCGCCGTCGAGCGACTGGTAGGTCTTGTCGAGGGTGTTTGCGATGATTCGGCCGCCGGGTAGGAAGTTCATGGAGCCTATGGTCTCATAGGTGGAAGTGCTGGCCGGGTCGAGCTTGAAGGGCTGCCAAGTCTGCCCGCCGTCGGTCGACCGGAGGTTGGGGTCGTAAAAGCCGAGCAGAAAGGCGTTGCCTGAAATCGGGTCGACGTACAGCCCGTTCTCCGAGGAGGTGACATCGGGAAGCTGGTCGAGCTGCCCACTCCACGAAAATCTGTAGACCTTTTTAAAATCGCTCACCATCAGGTTGTTCGCCGTGTCGAAGCTGGCCATATGGCCGTAGAATGTGGATCCGAAAGGCGAGGCAGCCACCGTCGAGAAGGTCTGCCCGTCGTCGGAGGAAAGGACGATGCCGTAGCCTTCCTCAATGGCCAGAATCTCACCGCTCGGGCTGAAAGCGACCGCGTTGAGGTTGTTTATCGAAAAGGAATTCCACGCCGAGCCGCTGAACTTGAGCAGCCGCCTCGCCCCGAACAGGAAAATGTCGCCGTCGGGTTGAGTGAAGAAGCGGCTGGCGGAGGAGGGAGAGAAGAGCGGGTTGACATAGGAATAACCGCTGTCCCAAGTCGCGCCCTTGTCCGTCGAGCGGTAGACTTTCGTGGGCGAGGCGACGAACCAGTTGCCGTTCCCGTCGGCGGCGGCGGCGACGATGTTGGCACCGTTCGGCCCGTTGAGCGGGTGCCAGAAGTTTTGTGAGGTTCCCCGGAGGTAAAGGGAAAGGGCGGCAAGGGCGAGGAGGAGTCGAATTTTTTTCATGGTGAAAGAGATTTGATAGGTGAGAAAATCGGTGGTTGCTCGGCTGTCAGGTAAAACTAGCCCGAGGCATGACACA
>JBGAWE010000111.1:0-14442 GCA_044227705.1 Saprospiraceae bacterium | reverse complement strand
GCCGAGGAAGGTGGCACCGCCGACGATGGTCCAGAGCATCCATTTCACCACGCCGTTCTTGTTGCCGCGCGCGCCCTCTTGGACGGCCCGCACCATCGTCACCGAGGAGGCGATGAGGACGAACGTCATGAACGTGACGAAGACCAGCGGGAGGTGCTTGTCTGAGAACGGGATTTTGGCGAAAACAAAATCCGGCACCGGCCAGGTCGGCATCGAGAAGCGCAGCGCGCCGTAGGAGATCAGGAACGCCGAGAACGTAAACGCGTCTGAGACGAGGAAGTACCACATCATCAGCTTGCCGTAGCTGGCCTTCATCGGCTCCTGACCGCCGTCCCAGAGGTGGGCGTCGTCCGTGTGATGGTGGGTGTCGTGTACTGAAACTTCTGCCATTGTTATGGTTCGAAATTGATTTTTCTAAAATGTCTATTGGTTCATCAGCACGAAAAAGCCGACGAGGTAGAGCCAAAGGATTCCCACGAAGTGCCAATAGGTCACCACGAGGTCGAAGCGGTTGCGCCGCCGGGCGATGGGCTTGAACGGCAGCGCGTAGGCGTGCACCAGTGCCACGATCAAGGCCGCGATGCCGCCGAGGACGTGCGCCGCGTGAACCCCCGAGATCACCCAGACGAACGAGCTGGAGGGGTTGGCGGTGAACGTCGCACCGATGTCGTTGAGGTCGAGCCAACCCCGGTACTGAAGGCCCAAGAAGGCGAGGCCGAGCAGGAAGGTGGCGACGAGGAGCGACTTGTAGACCTGCTCCGCCCCCTTTTTGAAGGCATTGAACGAGAGCTGCAGCGTGACGCTCGACGCGAGGATGACCGCCGTGTTGAAAAAGAAGATGGCCGGGATGCGGAACTCGAGCCAGTTGCCCGCCGACCGCCTGACGATCATCGCGCTGGTGAACGCGCCGAACATCATCACCATGCTCGCGATGGCCACGAACAGGGCAAACCTGTGCGGATGGATGCGGTTGCGCGATATTTCAGGCGAGGATGCCACCATTTTTTGTCAAAAAATCTTGTCGAGATAGATGCAAACCAGCACGACTGGCAGGTAGACGAACGAGGCGAACATCTGCCCGAGGGCTGCCTTGCGGCTTTTTTCTTGTTGAAGTTTCCAGCCGAACCACGCGAAGCCGAGGCTCATCCCGGCGACCGCGACAGTCGAAAACCAGCCGAACTCACCCAAAACATGGCCGATTCCGGCGTTGGCGACCATCAGGAGGCAAATTGCCCATGATTGCTGGCCGATGCTCGCATCCAGTGCTCCGCCTTTAGACGGCATCAGTTGGAAGCCCGCGTTTTTGTAGTCCTCGTCGCTCACCCAGCCGATGGCCCAGAAATGCGGCAGTTGCCACAAAAACTGGACGGTGAAAAGCAGCACGGCAAGCTCCGTCACCTGACCCGTCACCGCGATGGCACCGATGGCCGCCGGGAGCGCGCCTGGAAAGGCCCCGACCACGACCGCCAGTGGCGACATCCTTTTCATGGGCGTGTAGATGAAAGCATAGCTTATCAGCGACACCATCCCGAGGAAGCCCGTCAGCGGGTTGAACCACGAGAGGCAGCCGATGCCAGTCAGGCCCATCAGCCCGGCGGCGAGGATGGCCTCGGCCATCGACATCCGGCCAGCGGCGAGGGGGCGGTTTGCCGTCCTCCTCATCTGCCGGTCGAAATCCCTTTCGAGGACTTGGTTGAGCGCGTTAGAGGCACTCGTCACGAGAAAACCGCCGAGGGCGAGGAGGGCAAGCTGCCCCATTTTCACACCAAAACCGGCGGCCGTCAAGTAGGCCATCGCGGCCGAGAAGACGACCCAGGTTGAGCTGCTCGACCAGGAAGCACGTAGTCCTGCTTGGTTTTTGAGCGAAAACTGCAGTCATGGGACGGTTGGTTGCTGTTGAAGTACGGGCCATGTTGTCCTGATGCTAAGTGTCGGTAATCGGGTTTGATGATCTGCTTCTGGAAGCTGGCTTCGGGGTTCCATTAGTGCTCCCCGTGGTCGTGCTCGCCCGGTTTGGGGATGTACTGCGGGGTGAACTCCTGGCCGTCCTTGCCGTAGTCATACGGCCAGCGCTGGACGGTCGGGATGTTGCCCGGCCAGTTGCCGTGCGTCGACTCGATGGGGGTGGTCCATTCGAGGGTGTTCGAACCCCACGGGTTCTTGGTCTTCATCTTCCGGCCGAAGAAAATCGAGTAGAAGAAGTTGACCATGAACAGCACTTGCAAGCTGAACACAACGATGGCAGCGACGGTGATGAACTTGTTCATCGTGGCGAAGTGCTTGAAGGCGTCGAAGTTGTCGAACGAGTAGTAACGGCGCGGCACACCGGCCATGCCGAGGTAGTGCATCGGCCAGAAGATGGCGTAGGCGCCCATGAACGTCCCCCAGAAGTGCACCTTGCCGAGCGTCTCGTTCATGAAGCGGCCGAACATCTTCGGGAACCACTGGTAGACGCCCGCGAACATCCCGAAGAAGGCCGCGATGCCCATCACGATGTGGAAGTGGGCGACGACGAAATAGGTGTCGTGCAGCGGGATGTCGAGCGCGGAGTTGCCGAGGAAGATGCCCGTCAGGCCGCCCGAGATGAACATGGAAACGAAGCCCATGCCGAAGAGCATCGCGCTGTTGAAGCGGATGTTGCCGCCGTAGAGGGTCGTGATCCAGTTGAAGACCTTCACCGCCGACGGGACGGCGATGATGAGCGTGAAAATCACGAAGAAGTTCGAGATGAACGGGTTCACGCCAGCCATGAACATGTGGTGCGCCCAAACGATGAAGGCGAGGAAGCCAATGGCCAGGATGGAGTAGACCATCGCCTTGTAGCCGAAAATCGGCTTGCGGCAGTTCACCGAGAGGACTTCCGACACGAGGCCCATCGCCGGGAGGATGATGATGTACACCTCCGGGTGGCCGAGGAACCAGAACAGGTGCTGGAACAGGATGGGCGAACCGCCCACGCGGTCGAGGGCCTGGCCGCCGACCACGATTTCGCTCAAGTAGAAAGAGGTGCCGAGCGACCGGTCGAACATCAGCAGCAAGACCCCGCTGAACAGCACCGGGAACGAAAGCACGCCGAGGATGGCCGTGATGAAGAACGCCCAGATGGTGAGCGGCATCCGCCACATGTTCATGCCGCGCGTGCGCATGTTGAGGATCGTGGTGATGTAGTTGATGCCACCGAGCAACGCCGACACGACGAAGAGCGACATCGACACAATCCACATCGTCATGCCCGCGCCCGAGCCTTCTGAGGCCTGGGGCAATGCGGAAAGCGGCGGGTAGGCCGTCCAGCCTCCTGAGAACGGCCCAGTCGAGAGGAACAGCGAGATGAAAAGCACCACGCCCGCAAGGAAGAAGAACCAGTAGCTGAACATGTTGAGCAGCGGCGAGGCCATGTCGCGGGCACCGATTTGGAGCGGTATGAGGATGTTCGAGAATGTCCCCGAGAGGCCCGCCGTCAGCACGAAGAAGACCAGAATGGTCCCGTGCATCGTGACGAGCGAGTAGTAGAACTCGGGGTCGAGGTGTCCGATGCCCGCCTCGTTGACCACGATCCAGCGGCCGAGGATGGGCTTGAGCCAGCTCATGTCGGCCTCGGGGAAGCCCAGTTGCAGGCGGAACACGATGGACATCGCCGCACCGATGAACGCCCAGATGATCCCCGTGATGAGGAACTGACGCCCGATGAGCTTGTGGTCCATCGAGAAAATCCAAGTGTTCATGAAGTTGGCCTGCCACTTGTCGCCGTGGTGATGGGCGTGGAAGTGGTCGTCGAAGCCCTCCTCGATGATGAGCTTTTCCTCCAGCGAGAGGTTTTCGGTCGTGGCGTGAGTTTTCGTAGCCATTTTTCTAAAAGTTTTGGAGGGCTGGACGGCCGGATGACTTTAAGGTTCATCCAGCCATCCGGCCATCAAATCATCCTATCTTCAATTCAAGATGCGACATTCGGTGCGGCGGTTCTTCGCCTTGTTCTCCTCGGTGTCATTGGGCACTGCGGGACGGGTGTCGCCATAGCCTACGCCGGTCAAGCGGGCCGCGGCAATGCCTTTTCCGACGAGATAGTTGACGGCGGCGGCGGCGCGGCGTTTTGACAGGTCGAGGTTCGAGGCCGGTTGGCCGACGTTGTCGGTGTGGCCGGACAGCTCGATTTTGGTCGCCGGGTTGGCCTCGAGCGCGGAGGCGAGGTTGTCAAGCTCGTAGTGCGACTCATCGGTGAGCTTGTCGGAGCCGGTCTCGAAGAAGATGTGGTTGAGGTTGAAGACCCGCTTAGCGGCATCTTTCTCAGCCATAGCCTTTGACAGCGCGGCCTCGAACTCGGCCTTTTCGGCCTTGCGGCGAGCCTCCGCGTCATTCTTCATCG
The DNA here is from genome assembly GCA_044227705.1 of Saprospiraceae bacterium. GTDB lineage: Bacteria > Bacteroidota > Bacteroidia > Chitinophagales > Saprospiraceae > JANOQP01. The sequence goes on along the minus strand of JBGAWE010000111.1, from coordinate 10,082 downwards.
GGTCGTCTTCCGTGCCCTTGATGGAGGTCTCGTAGTAGCTCTTCTGGGTCGAGAGCCAGCGCTCGTACTCCTCCGGCGTGACAATCTCGACAACGCGGCGCATCGAGTAGTGTCCCTTGCCGCAAAGCTCTGCGCAGGCCAGCTCGTAGTCAAACTTCTCCCAGCGGCGCGGCCCGTTCGGGTCGGCAGGGTCGAAGGGTGCCTGGAAGGCGGGGTTTGTGCGCAGCTCGTTGCGGTACTCAGCCGTCGTTTTCGTGGGAGTGAAAACGAAATAGGTCGGCAGCCCCGGGATGGCGTCCATCTTCACATAGAAGTGCGGAAGGTAAAAGTTGTGCAGCACGTCCTTCGCGGTGATGCGGACGCGGACGGTCTTGCCGACGGGCAGCACAATCTTGTCGGGCTGTAGGTCGTCGTGGTTCTTCGCATCGGTCCAGTCTTGGCCGAGCGGGTTTTTGCCCGTGATAAGGTGGTACTCGCGGGTGCCGAGCTTGCCATCGGGGCCGGGGTAGCGCAGCAGCCAGTTGAACTGCTGGGCCGTCGCCTCGATTTCGATGTAGTCCGTTCCCTCTTTCACGTCAGCCATGATGCGGTTCCAGGCGTCGAGGCCGCGGATGACGAGGAAGGTCATTACGACTGCCGGGATGGCCGTCCACCAAATCTCGAGCTTGTTGTCGTGCGGGAAGTAGAAGGCCTGCCCGCCCTTGCGCCAGCGGTATTTATAGGCGAACCAGAACAGCGCGATGTGGCAGAGGACGAACACGATGCCCGTGAAAAAGAGCGTCACGTTGAACAGGCTTACCAGATCCTTTCCACCCGTCGAGGCGGGGTTGAGGCCATAGCCGAGCATCTCGTGGCGCATGTCGAGCGCCGACCAGATGCAGGCAGGGATGAACGCGGCGAGGAAGACGAGCGACAGCCAGCCGTTCCAGCGGCTGTTCTCGGCCTCGGCCGCGTCGTCGCCCTTGATCTGGCGAATCAGCTCCGTCGCCTTGCCGATTTGCAGGAGCACGATGGCGATGAGGACGACGCTCAAAAAGATAAAAAGTGCTGTCATTATTTCAGCTTTTCAATGTCAAAGTTTGGTGGGCGGGGCCCAAATCAGACCACGTGGTGGTGCTCTGACTCTTCCATCCAAGCGTCGTTGCGCGGCTTGAGCGCGGCCTTTTCCAGCTGGGAAAGGACGACATAGAGGAACAGCCCGAGGAAGCCCAGCATCGTGCCGAACTCGAGGAAGCCGGGGAACGACCAGCCGAGGACGAACGGCTTCGGGCCGTCGGGCGTGAGGGCGGCTTCGTGGCCATGTTCACCGTGTTCGCCATGCCCGTCGCCATGTTCAACGGCGGCTTCGGCTTGGTGGTTTTCGGCGGCGGGATGCTCGGCCTCGGCCGGCTTTTCGGCAGGGTGACCGGCTTCGCCAGCCATCTTGTCGGCGGCGTGGCCAGCTTCTTCGGTCATTTTTTCACCAGCCTCTTTCACCTCTTGAGCGGCATCTTTCACTTCATGGGCAGCTTCCTTCGCGGCCTCAACCATATGCGTCTCGCCCATCTCGTGGGCCGCGCCCATCGCGCCGTGCTGCTCGTGCTGCATGTGCTCGATGACGGTGCGACGCGTGGAGGGCTTCACCTGTTGGAAATAGTCCCACCAGTGGCCAAGGAAGACAAGGCAGCCGATGAAAACCAGCGTTCCATACTTCCTTTTCGTGTCGTTGCGCATGAGGATGAGGAAGGGCATGATGAAGTTCATCACGAGGTTGCCGCCGTGCAGAATCGGGTATTGGTACCAGCGCTCGCGGAAGTAGATGGTCTCCTCGCCGATGTTGGCGTACCAGATGAGCATGTATTGGTCGAACCAGAGGTACGTCCAGAATACAGTGATGGCGAACATGTACTTGCCGAGGTCGTGCAGGTGATCTTGCGTCACCTCTTGCAGGTAGCCCTTCGATTTGAGCCAGATGGTCAGCAGGACGGTGAACGAAATCATTGCCAAATAGAGGCTCGCCCACGAGTACCAGCCGAACATGGTGGAGTACCAGTGCGCGTCGAGCGACATCATCCACTGCCACGTCAGTACGATGGACGTGAAGCCGAAGACCGGCAGGTAGATGGCCGAGAGCGTCCGAATCCGTTTGTACTGCTTGAACTGGTTTGTGCCCACCTCGTCCTGCTCGATGGAGTGCTGCCGGACGCGCCGGGCGATCCAGTAGTAGGCACCCAGCACCACGATGGTGGCGATGGAGTAGAAATACTTGTTGACGAAGCCTGATTTGCCCGCGATGATTTTGTCGTAGTTCGGGCTGGCTGGGTCGGCGACACCGTCCACGTTCCAGTGGTACATATGGTGCCAGTGCCCGAAAAGGCCCGCGATGAGCGGCAGAAACAGCACGAGGCCGACGATGATGAACATCGACTGCGCCTCCCAAAGCCGCCGGACGAGCGCGTTCCAACCGGCAAAGGCCACAATCTGGGCCGACATGAAGAACATGGCGATGACCGCGATGCCGGTGAAGAAGACCGAGTTGTGGAGCCAGTTGCCCCAGAAGCGCATGTGCAGCGGGTCGTTGGAGAACCAAGTCAGCCCGAGGCTCAACACCCCGATGCCCATCAGGACATAGAGGAGGGTTTTGGTTCTGCTTTCAAAGACGAAGTCTCGCATGGTCGAACAGCTATTGTGCTGTGATTAATGTCAAAAGTTGATTTTCAAAAGTCCTGTTTTGGCGTCACTTCGGGGCGGGCGCAGCCGGTGCGGCGACCTTCGCGGCGCGCTGTTCGGCCGCCCACTTGGCAGCCTTGTCGGCCTGCACCATGACGAAAGTGTTGGCACTCGCGCTGTATTCCGAGTTGGTAGCCGCCGCTTGCAGCGAGCGGATGTAGTGCATCACCTGCCAGCGCTCCTCGTAAGAGAGCTTGTCGGCGTAGCTGCCCATGACGTTCTTGCCGTACATCATGGCGTAGTAGTAGCGGCCCTCCGAGGAGCCGATGAACTCGTCCTTCATCAGGTTGGCGGGCTGGGCGGGGTACTTCGCCTCGGGGTTTTCCTCGCTGACGAGATACCCCTGGCCGTCGCCCTTTTTGCCGTGGCAGAGACCGCAATAGGTCTCGTAGAGCACCTTGCCCCGGGCTAAGCCGCCCGCTGAGATGGGGACGGGGTTGCTGGTCATCTCCGCCATGCAGCGCTCGCGGTCGCCTTTGCCGGCCTCTGTCGCGTCGTTCTTGTAATAGAAAGGAGCATCGCCATTGTTGCTCGCAGCGACGGAGTAGCCCATGTTGTGGCCGTATTCCATCGCCGTCATGCCACGAGGGACGGTCCCGGCGACCTTGCCGTGCGGCTGCGAGAGCTGGCGGGCGGAGAAGGTCGAGTTCTTGTCCCAGTGGTTCCAATAATAATCGGAGAGGACGTTTGCCTCATACGTCACCGGGTGAACCATGTCGGGCATGTACTCGTGGCCCGTCTTGTTGACCCCCGCCGGAGAGCAGTAGTGGAACAGCGCGGCGAAGGTTGCCACCAGCAGGATGGCTGAAATGATGTATCTCATCGCAAAGAATGGCGAATGGCGAATGGCTTTTGGTCTGGATTTCCTCCGCGCCCGTCGCCGTGAGGAACGCCCGGTACTTGTCGGCCGTCGCGCTGTCGGCGTTCGTCACGTCGAAGGTGATGGCGAACTTGTCGTCGGTCAGGCGGTCGTGCAGGATTTTGGGCTGCATCCCCGGCCACAGCCCGCAGATGGTGTAGAAGGTGAACGTCATGCCGACCGAGGCGAGCATGACCGTGCTCTCGAACGTCATCGGGATGAACGCTGGCACCGACCAGAAGGGCTTGCCGCCGAAGATGATGGGCCAGTCGCGGGTGAAAATCCACGACATCAGGCCGAACGCCAGCAGGCAGCCCGTCGCCCCGTAGATGAAGCCGAGGTAGTGCAGGCGGCTCTCCTTCAGCCCCAAAATCGGGTCGAGGCCGTGGACGGGGAACGGCGTGTACACGTCGTCCATGTCGAGGTGCTGGTTGACGGCCTTTTTGCAGGCCCTTTTCAAATCGTCGTCGTCGGAATAGAGGCCGAAAAGGACGGTCTTGTTTGCGGATGCCATTTCTTGAATGGTGAATTGTTAATTGATAATTGTCAATTGTAGACGGCTCTCGCAGCCACAATTTACAATTTACAATTAACCATTAAAAATTAGTGGTGTGCGTGTTCGTGCTCGTCGTCGTGGTGGTGGGCCTGCGGCTTGGCGTTGGGGCCGACGTACTGGTCGCCCGCCACCTTGAGGACGTGCTTCACCTCGGCGATGGCCACGACGGGCGCGACTCGGGTGAAAATCATGTAGCAGGTGAAGAACAGGCCCATCGAGCCGAGGAACATCGCCACCTCGACCCAGGTCGGGCGGTAGTAGCTCCACGAAGAGGGCAGGTAGTCGCGCGAGAGGGTCGTCGGAATGATGACGAAACGCTCGAACCACATGCCGATGTTGATGACAATCGACATGAAGAAGGTGAACCAGACGTTGCGGCGCAGCTTCCGGATCCAGAAGAGCTGCGGCGAGACGACGTTGCAGAGCATCATGCCCCAGTACGACCAGTAGTAGTTGCCGAGCGCGCGGTTGTAGAAGGCGAACTGCTCGTAGACGTACTGCGAGTACCACGAGATGAACAGCTCGGTGAGGTAGGCCACGCCGACGATGGTGCCGGTCAGCGTTATGACCTTGTTCATCGACTCGATGTGCTCGACGGTGATGTATTCTTCGAGTTTGAGGATTTTCCGGGTGATGATCATCAGCGTCAACACCATCGCGAAGCCCGAGAAGACGGCCCCGGCCACGAAGTACGGCGGGAAGATGGTAGTGTGCCAGCCGGGGATGACCGACGTGGCGAAGTCGAAGCTAACGATGGTGTGCACCGAAAGGACGAGCGGCGTGGAGAGGCCCGCGAGGACGAGCGAGAGTGCCTCCCAGCGCTGCCAGTGCTTGGCGTTGCCCGTCCAGCCGAAGCTGAAGAAGTTGTACATCTTCTTGCGGAAGCCCGTCGCCCGGTCGCGGATGGTCGCCAAGTCCGGCACGAGGCCGGTGTACCAGAACAGCACCGAGACGGTGAAATAGGTCGAGATGGCAAACACGTCCCACAGCAGCGGCGAGTTGAAGTTGACCCAGAGGGGGCCGCGCGTGTTGGGGAAGGGGAAGATGAAGAAGGCCAGCCACACGCGCCCCATGTGGAAAATGGGGAACTGCCCGGCGCAAATGACGGCGAAGATGGTCATGGCCTCGGCCGCCCGGTTGACGCCCGTCCGCCACCGCTGCCGGAAGAGCAGGAGGATGGCCGAGATGAGCGTCCCCGCGTGGCCGATGCCGATCCACCAGACGAAATTGGTGATGTCGTAGCCCCAGCCGATGGTGCGGTTGAGGTTCCAGACCCCGATGCCCTGCCAGACGAGCCAGACAACGGAGAACAGGTAAAGCCCCAAAAACGCCGACGCAACGCCGAACGCCAGCACCCATTCGCGGCTGGGCGTGCGCTCGGTGGGCGTGCACAGGTCCTCCGTGATTTGGTGGTATGTCTTGTTGCCTTCAATAAGTACGTGCCGGAGCGGCGATACTGCTTGACTCATGATTGAGCTGATTTTGAGTTGGTTTTGGTTGTTTTGAGGTGGTTCACTGGTCTGCCCCTGAGGAGTTTCGATTAAGCTGGCAACTGCACTGTGGTCATGGCCGTGCTTTTTTCGGTTTGGTTTCGGGATTCAATCTTGTTTCAATCCATTTTCATCCCAAAAACGGTGGAGTCTTTGTAAAAAAAACCTCCTCCAACTGGGTGAAATTGATTGATAAAACATTCGAGGCGATGGTCACCGGGCTCCCGGACATCTTCCAGTTTGCTTCCAAAAGTCGAGCCTTCCACTTTGCTTTCTCACGTTGGATGTACTCGTCAGGATTTCGGAGAAGCACCACGAGAAATCGAGTCCGCTTCATCTTCATTACCTCAACTCCAACTACGTCCGCCCATTTCACAAACCCAAGACTAACACCACTCGAATTGTCATGAAACCCTTCTTTCGTCAGCACCAGTCCAGGCTTTTGGTCGAAAATTTTTTTCAACCCAATAACCCCGATTGTTCCAAAAAACGCCGCCCCAATTATTGAAACAGGCAGAACAACGAGGCTTTTGCTTCCAATCCAAATCGAGGCGACCACAAAGCCTATCGACCCCAAAATCATGAGCCAGATTTTCACCTTGCTCAATGGGATTTCAACAAGCTCGTCGTCTCTCATCCCTTATCCGACTTTCTCCCCTCCCCTATTCTTCACCCGCGCCGTGTACTGCACGTTGGCCGCCGTGTTCACCTCTTCGAGGACGATGAAGTTCAGTTCCCCTTTCCGCTTCTTCGACACCTCGCTTTCCGGGTTGCGGATGTTGCCGAAGGTGATGGCACCCGTCGGGCAGGCGGTCTGACAGGCCGAGCGGATGTCGCCGTCTGTCACAGAGCGCATCTCGCGCTTGGCCACCAGCTTGCCCTCCTGGATGCGCTGCACGCAGAACGAACACTTCTCGATGACCCCCCGCGTGCGCACCGTCACGTCCGGGTTGAGCACCATGCGCGTGAGGTTGTCGGCGTAGAAGGGCAGCTCCGAGTCGCCGAACATCGGGTACTCGTTCGCCGGCCAGACGTCGGCTGTCGTGTAGTCGAGCCAGTTGAAGCGGCGCACCTTGTAGGGGCAGTTGTTGGCGCAGTAGCGCGTGCCGATGCAGCGGTTGTAGGTCATCTGGTTGATGCCCTCCGACGAGTGGTTCGTCGCCGCCACCGGGCAGACGTTCTCGCACGGCGCGTTGTCGCAGTGCTGGCACATCATCGGCTGGTAGACCACCGACGGGTTCTCGATGTCGCCGTAGAAATAGCGGTCGATGCGAATCCAAGCCATCTCGTGGTGCCGCATCACCTCGTGCTTGCCGACGACCGGCACGTTGTTCTCGCTCATGCAGGCCACCGTGCAGGCACCGCAGCCCGTGCAGGCGTTGAGGTCGACGTGCATCCCCCAGTGGAGGCCCTGCGTGTACTTGTCCTCGTGGCCGCCGTAGATGGTCTGCTTGTTGAGGTGCTGGAAGTCGGCGCGTTTTTCGTCAAGCTCCTTTTTGAAATGGGCCAAGTCGGCCAGTTCCGTCTGGAAAATCACCGACCGGTCGGTCAGCGAGCCTTGAAATCCTTTGTAGCCGAGCGTCTTCTCGTCGGCGTTGATGACGGCGTTCTCCTCCTTGCCCATCGCCTTCACCCCCATCGTGTGGTGGTACTGGACGCAGGCAAAGTCCTTGTCGACGCCCGTCTTGCCCGAGACCTCGGCCGTGCCGAAATACTGGGTCAACCCGTCCTTCGAGGTGAGCCACGGGTTGACGTTCGTCCCGAAGCCGCTGCCCGCTCCGCCCCTCTCGCGGCCGTAGCCGAGGGCGATGGCGACCGTACCCTCCATCTGGCCGAAGGTGCGGACGGCGACGCACGACATTTTCTTGCCGCCGACGGTCACATCGACCGTGTCGCCGTCTTGCAGGTCTTTCCAGCCGTTGATTTTGTTGATTCCGTCAAATCCGACCGGCACCGAGAGGACGTTGCCCCACGAAACCCGCGTCACCGGGTCGGGCATTTCCATCAGCCACGGGTTGTTGGAAAACTGACCGTTGCCCGCGTTGACGGTTTCGTAAAAAGAGATTTCGACCTCCGCGCCCGCCGGTTGAGTCAGTGCCGAGGCATCTACCGGTGCGTCGTTGAATCCGAAGCCAAGCTCCGTCCTCGTCGGCTCGAAAACGCCGTTGTGCAGCGACATGTCCCAAAAAGCCTGGAAGGTTTTGTACTCCGCCTGCTTTCCGAACATATTGGCCTGCCAGTGCGCCTTGACGTACTCGTAGTAAGGCTGCTCGCCGCCCAGCGTCGCGTCGTCCGCCCAGCGAAGGAGGGTTTCCTCCGCTTGCCGGGTTTTAAACAAAGGCGCGATGGTCGGCTGGATGAGCGAATACCGCCCCGCTACCGGCTCCGCATCGCCCCAGCTTTCGAGGAGGTGGTGCGTCGGCGCGGAATAGTTGCAAAGCGCGGTCGTCTCGTCCATCGTCGGGTTGAAGCTGACGCGCGTCTCGATCTTGGAGAAAGCCTCGGCGAACTCTGCGCCGTTCGGCAATTCGTAGGCCGGGTTCGCGCCCCAGACGATGGCCGTCTTGATGCGCCCCGATTTCATGTCGGCGAGCATGGCTTGCAAAGCCGACTCGTCGCCTTGTTTGGTCAAATTGGCCGAGGTCGTGTCGATGGTCTCGTTGACGTTGCCGAGCAGGTGGTTGATTTTCCCCACGAGGATTTGCTCCGCCACGTTGTTCGAGCCGCTCACGACGAGCGACTTGCCCCGCGCAGCCGAAAGCTCGGCCGCAATCCGCTTGACCATCTCGGTCGCCTTGTCGTTGAGCTTCGGCGCCCCAGCAAGCCCGCCACCGAGCGCATTATATAAGGCCGCAATCGCCGCCCCCTGCTCCGAGGGCTTGACGAGAACACGGTGGTCGGCGTTCGAGCCGGTCAAGGTCATGCCGCTCTCGAACTGGTAGTGGCGCGACATCTTGGCCCCCGCAACCTTTTCGATACGGCGGTTAGTCGCGTATTGCCGGGCAAACTCGACCGGCGAGACCCACGTCCCGAGGAAATCCGCCCCGAAACTGACGATGACATCGGCCTTGTCGAACCGATAGCCGGGGATGATTTTTTGCCCAAAAAGAGCCTGATTCGCTTTCAAAAGCGCCGAGCAGGAAACCGGGTCGACCATGACGTGCCGCACCGTTCCCGTTGTGGTGGTGTGCCGCGCCACGAACTGCCCAATCGCCGCCATCGCCGAGGGGCTGTAAACCGACCCCGTGATGAGCGCGACGTCGCCGGAGCCGAGCTTCGAGCGCACCTCGCGGTCGAGGGCGTTCCACTCCATCTCGACGACCTTTCCGCCGTCGATTTTGCCCGCCGAGCGGATGCGCTTGTTGTCGTAGAGGCTCAAAACGACGGCCTGCGCCCGCGCGCTCGTGCCGCCCTTCGTGACCGACGACATCTCGTTGCCCTCGATTTTGATGGGCCGACCCTCGCGGGTCTTCACCAGAATGGCCGCATAGTCGCCGCCCTGCACATAGCTCGACGCGAAATAGTTGGCCACGCCCGGCACGATTTCGTCGGGCTTGGTGACGAACGGGATGGCCTTCGTGACCGGAATCTCGCAGCCCGCCGCGATGACGGCGGCACCGAGGCCGAAGCCGGACAGCTTCAAGAAGTCGCGGCGCGAGGGTTGCCAACCGGCATCGTCGCTCAAGGCGAGCGTCTGCGCGAGGTTGTCGTGGTTGAACTCCGACGAAGAAGCGGCGGCGTCATTGGCCCCAATCCAGATGTCGTTTTGATGCTCTTTCATATCTCAAAAAGCCGGTTCACCCGACTGATTTTTTTAAAAAACTGGCTCGCGGGTTGGGTCAAATCAATAGTGGCACTTCTGGCACTCGAGGCCGCCGATGTCCTCGACCGTCACCTTTTCGCGCTTGCCCGCCTTGATTTCGTCGTGGAACCGCTCGTACTGCTTGTAGTAGTCGTTGTCCTTGAACTTGACCTCCGTCTCGCGGTGGCAGTTGATGCACCAGCCCATCGAGAGGTTTGAATATTGGCTGACGACCTCCATCTTCTCCACGTCGCCATGGCACTTCTGGCAGGCGATGCCGCCGACCATGACGTGCTGCTGGTGGCTGAAAAATACGTGGTCGGCGAGGTTATGGACGCGGTTCCACTCGATGGGCCCTTGCACCTTGTCGTCGTCGGCCGAGGTGAGTGCGGCCTTCACGCCGTTCCACTGGTTCTCGACCAGAATCTTACCGCCCTCGTCGAGCGAGGTGAGCTTCTTGTCGGCCATGTAGGATTGGCCAATCCAAGTCCTGTAGACCTTCTCGACCTCCTCGGGCGAGAGTTTGTCGTAGTTCTCGATGTACTTTTTCGCCACCGGGTCGTAGCCCGCCGAGGCGTAGATTTTGGTGATTTCGGCCGTTCCGAAGCGCGAGCCGTTGGTGATGGCGGCGTGGCAGTTCATGCAGGTGTTAGTGCCGGGGATGGA
>JBGAWE010000110.1:0-14294 GCA_044227705.1 Saprospiraceae bacterium | reverse complement strand
GGCGATGGCCTGGTCGTGCAGCACCGCCTCCAGTTCGAGGCGTGTGAGCGAGAGCTTAGAGGCGAGACGGGCCAGTTGCTGCATCCGCCGCAGGGCCAACCGGAAGCGGTGGCTGGCTGGCGGCTTTGCCACCTTTCCGAGCGCATCGGCGACGCTGAAAACGGGCATCATCACCTCCGCCGCGAGGTTTGCGCCTGGCGTCATTGTTGCCCCGACGATGGCCTCGGCCATCCCGGCATCGACCCCGAGAAACTCGGCAATCGAGTCAAAAACAAACTGCTTCTGCGCTTTTTCGATGCTTTTCAGCCTCTCGACCAGCCCGCGCTGCCGCTCGTCCACGCGGACTGCGACGGCATTGAGCATGAAAAAGATGTCCTTCCCGTAGTCATCGAAACCCTCGACGTTGAAGTGGAGGGCGTTGTTGATGTTGAGGAAGAACGGGAGTCGCCCCGGCTCGAACAGGTAACATTTGTCCACCTCGCCCGCTTCTTCGAGCTGCTCGAAAAGGTAGATCTGGTCGTCCGGTTCGAGGCCCGCTTCGGCCATCGGCTGGGCGGAGACTTGATACCGCTCGATACTGGCCGCAAGGTTTTTCACCGCGTCGAACAGCGTCGATTTCTCCAAATCGGGCATCGACAGCTTATCGGCAAAGCCAGCGCGGTTGTCCTCCTTTTTGAAAAAAGCGAGCGCGTCGAGCGTGAAATGCCCGTCGGGATAGAACTCGGGAGAGAGCGAGGCGTGGATTTTCTCGGCCACCATCCGGTCGGCGACCTCTGAAAAGTCCTCGGGGCGAAAGACGAAAAATTGCTTTTTGAAATCGCCGATCGCAGATTGGAGCGCGGCGAGGATGGCCGCCCGACGCGGGAAGAAGGCCAGCGCGAGGTCGAAATCGTCCGGTTTTGCGGCCAAAACGGCGGCTTTGTTGGCAAAATTCGAGTCCGAGTCGAGGTGGCCGTTGAACTTCAGGTTCTCGACAAGGGCATTGAGCGTCGCTTCGTCGAGTTCGAGTTTCTCGAAAATCGAGGTGTCCAGCCGCAGCGGCTCGATGGCAAAACGGGCGGTCCGCTCGGCGATTTTTTGGAAAACCAACCTCGACCGCTTCCCGAAACCGGCGTTGATCTCAAAATCGGCCGCGTTCATGGGGTTCTCGAAAAACTCGGGCTGCCGCGCGTCGCCCGACTCCTCCAAGATTTCGAGGAAAAGGAGGTTGTCGTAAAGCTCGCCGCGCTGCGCCTCCGTCAGCCCGAGGTCGTCGAGGTCTGAAAGGTGGACGGCGAAGCGGGCCTCGGCGGCCTCGCTACCTGCGGCCGGGTTGGATTCCGTTTGCTCCTCATCGCCCCAATCCGCTTCGTCTTCCATCGGGGCGGGTGTCACCGGTGCGGGGGCTGCCTCATCGCGGAGGTTCTTTTGGAAAATCTCAAAAAGCGGCTGGCGACTGGACGTGAAATCAGTCGCCGCCGAAAAGCCGTCGGCTTTTGCGGGAAAAGCGGCCTCGTTGAGCGTCCCGTCGGGCAGAAGGATGTTTTTGAACAGGAGGTTTTTGAAAATCTTGCTCGCCGTTGCCTCTGAAAGTCCGATGCCCAGGAAGTCGCCGGCATCGACGCTCGAAAGGTCGCGGAGTGCGGCAGCAGTTTGTTTTTCCAGCAAATCGGGGTCGATTTCGAGCAATCGAGTGTCTCGCGGCGTGATGCCTTCGCCCCGTTTTTGGGTGAGAAAGCGGTGGAGTCGCCGGGCGGCGCGGGTGTCTTCCCCGTCCAAAAGCTGGTCGGCTGAAAAAGCGACGGACGGAAACTGGCTGTTCAAATTCTCCAAAAAGGCAAGCTGTGCGGCGAGGTCGGCGGCGGTTTCCTTCTCGCCGCGCAGTTTTCCGAGCATGATTTGACGCAGATCGTCGCCCGTGAAGTCGGCCGTCCGCATCCATTCGGCAACTGCGAGGAGCATTTGAACCAGCCAGCGGTTGTCGGCCACGATGCCGCTTTCCAAGATCTCGAAACCGTCCTGGCGGGGGCTATCCGTCTCCCCAAATCTCGCGTCGATGAGGAGCGCGAAGGCCCTTGTTTTGCGCAACGACGGGTCGACGGCGAGGATGCCTAGCACGTCGGTCAGGCCCCGTGCGTCGAGGTCGAGGAGTTCCATCAGTTTCGCGCAACGGAAGAGGAGGGCTAGGCCGTCCAGCCCGAGTTGCGGGCCGAGCGCGGTCGGGCGGTTGGCGGTTTTCGCGCTGTCGCGAAAGGCGGTGACGAGGGTTGAAAGCTCTTTTTCCGAGATGCTGAAAGTTTTAGAAAGCCGCTGCCGAATTGTGGATTGGTCTGTGGCGAGAATGTCGCCGCCGAGCATTATTTCTTCAAAGCCATCGAACGCGGGCGGTCGAAATGTCTGCCCGTTTTGCGAAAAGAAGCGACGCTGCACCGTCGCCAGCCGCCCGTTGAGGGTTCGGTTGAACAGGTCGAGCGGCTCTTTCCCGTCGCCGATGCCGAGCGGGTCGAGGCGGCCGGAAAGGAGCGCGACAGCCTCGTCCACGGGCAGTTCGTGTTTTCTCTTGAGATAAAGGACAACGGCGAGCGTCCCCATCCCCTCGTGGTCGATGGAGTTGTTGCAGCAGTTCCGGACCACTGCATCGAGTTCGGAGAAGGCCATGCCGATGCGCTTCGCCAGTCGGACGAAACGCGAGACGCGCTCGAACCATGCGAGAGGGACGGTGCCGATTGCACCGTCGGCGGCGAGCCATACAAGTCGGGTCTCGGTCTCGTCGAGCGCGGCGCGACCGCCGAGGCTCGAGTTGGTGAAAAAGCGTTCGGCCAACGTCCGCTCGGGTTGCCCGGCGGCGTTTTTGGCGGTTTCGCTCAAATTTTGGAAGAGAAGCTCGCGCAATTCGGCCCCCGTCAAGCCGGTTGCGCTGAGGAATTGGTCGACCTCGACCGGCGGCGGCGCGGCCGGGCCTCCCTCAAAAATGTAACATTTGTCCACCTCGCCGTCGCCTCGCGGGCTGGTCGCGTCCTCGAATGCGCGGCGCGAGAGGCCGAGGAACTCACGGGCGGTTTCGACGGCCTCGCGGCCGTCGTGTTTGGTGGAAAAGAGGCGGTACAGGTCTTCCGGCGGCACGCCGATGGCGGCGAGATAGAGCTTGGCCCGCTCGTGGGAGAGGTCGAAAGGGAGGTTGAACGGGAAGTTGGCGTTGCCCAAGACCGTGTACGGCTCCGGCCCGACGTGCTTTTCCAAAATCCGGTTGACGATGTCGAGGTACGGCACCTGCTCGAACGTGTTCTCGTGGTTGAGCACGATTTGGCGGATGTCGCCGCGCCGCTGGTGGAGGTCTGCGTCCTCGAAATAGTCGTCGAGCATCTGGAGGAGGTCGGCCAGATAGGCGGCGGGGGAATGGATGGTGCGTGCCTCGTCGCCTTTCTTGAAGTCGAGGTCGCCGAAGAGCTGCTCGTAGGTGGGCAGGCCGGTGGAGATAGCCATTGCTGGGAAAGTTTTCAATGTGGCCCGAAGCTGGACTTCGGGGGTTTCGGGGCCGGGAGGATTGCGCGAGCGAGGCGGGGCCTTGGGTCAGAGACGGGCGGCGCGGGCGTGCGGCTCGTTGCTCTGTTTTACGGCCATGTATTGCAATAGAATCTCGCCGCGAATGGCGAGGGCAGAGGCGTAGAACTGTTCGACGGAGGCGGCTTCGGACTGGAAAAGCGGCCTGTTTTCGTTCAAAAACTTGATTTTCGGCATCGCCGCGATTTGGAGCGCACTGTGGACGCCCTTGCCGAGGAGTGCAAGCGCGGTCGGCCGGGAGAGGCCCGGCATGATTTTCACCAACCGCTGGAAGGCGCGCAGGCAGTCGCGAAGGTTCTTCTTCTCGGTGGAGGAAGTCCAGTTGAGGCTGTTGATTGTGGGCTCGTCGTCGAGGTTTGCGAGAGAGAAATCGGTGGTCGCGTTGCGGTCGAGGAAGGACGCGAGGGCGCGGAGGTTGGCCTCCGAGCAGGGATTGTTTCCGCTCATTTTCCCGGTCTCTGGGGCCTTTTGGAAGGTTTGTTCACCGGGGGGACGCCCGGTTGCGTTGAGTAATTGGTCGGGTAAATGTGTGCCGACGTCATCGGGGCCGAGGTGGACAAATGTTACATTTTTCGGAGAACCTGTGTTTTGGGGGCCGGCCTCGGGCTGGACAATTGCTGCCACCCTGGAGAACAGCTCCCTCGACTTTTCCACGAAGGCCGACGGTGTGGCGCCGAACGTGGCGGCGAATACCCGGCTGAAATACTTCGGGTCGGCGAACCCGACCGAATAGGCCGCCTCGGCGATGGTCATCGGGGTCGCCTGGAGGAGCTGGAGGGCTTTTTCCAGCTTGATTTTGTGGATGAAGTGGGTGGGGGAGAGGCCTGTCAGGCCTTTCAGTTTTCTAAAAAGCTGGACGCGGGTGAGGAAGAGGGCGTGGGCAAAATCTTCGACAGATAGGTCGTCGCGGAGGTGCGATTCGACGACGGAGCGGGCGGCCTGCAGGAATGCAGCGGCCCGTTCGGGTGCCTGTTTCATAGTTTTTTCAATTGGCGAAGCTCGGCTTCGAGTAAGTGAAGCGGAGTCTTGGGGGCGGTCTTCGGTCAGCAGAGCCAACCGGTGGGGATGCGCTCGAGGCCCTTATCGTGGAATGCTTCCATCTGGCGGAGGGCGCGTTGCCGGAGGTAGCTCAGTTTTGGGGAGGCGAATGCCGTGTGGCCGTCGAGCAGCACCGGCTGGTAAAGGTTGGAAAAGCGGGTGAACTTGACGGACTGCTTTTTTCCGTCGTTCATAAACTCGTGGCTTCGCAGCCCGCCGGGCAGTTTTTCCTCTTGCTCGTCGGTCAAAAAAAGGTCGGCGACCGGCTCGCCAGATTGGAAGCAGCGGCGGATTTGGGCGAGGCCGCCACGCCTACCCGCAGCCGGGTTTTCGGGTGAGGCAAGTTGATAGCCCAAGCTTTCTCTCGTCGAGAGATGATCGTTGACCGCCCCGGCCTCTCCCCCGCCGATGAATCGAGCGCGTGATTTCCATCCATCGAGGTCGTCGGAAAAGGCGGGTTCAGCTGCTGCTTTTTTGTCGAAAAACTGGCCGGACCTCCAAACGGCAAGGGCGGCCTCCGTCGCGCAATGCGTTGACTGCCAGACGGTTGTGTCCAAAATATACTTCAACAAAAGCCCGTCGAGCAGCCCGGCCTCGACGATGAGAACTGGCTCGCCGGGCAGCAAAACCGTCCCCTCGGCGGCGGCGAGGAGGCGGCCCCGGAATCGGTGGCGCTGGAGATGGTTGAGAAAGCTCTCGTCGAAGGCCATGCGCCCGTCGGGCGAGCGGGGCGCGGCGAGGCGCTGGACGGTCGCCGGCTCGTTGAGCTTGAACCGGCGCATCTCGTGGACGAGGAGGCCTGCCCCGGCGGCTATGGCGAAGGGCGTTTCTTCCTCATAGGAAAGGAGGAAGCGGGCCTCTATGGCATAGTCGCCGCGTCGCCAAGCGGCGTAGGCGGCCTCGAACGGGCGCAGGTCGGCGAACCAGTCGGTCATCTTCTTGAGTGGTTTTGTTGGGCAAAAGAAACTTTCCGCCACGAATTCCAGGCCTTCGCCGACGGACACTCCAACAACTTTTGGTCGAGGGCTGCCCGGCGCGGCCGGCCCCGCAATGGGCGGCAGCGGAAATCTGTCGCAAATGCTCTTGCCATCGGTTTTGGGCAAGACTTTGAACCTCGGTTTTCAGTTCCCTGTCTACTTTTCGCCATCCAATTGTTCTAAAAAGGAAGCCATGAAGAACGCGCTCCGCTTGCTGCTCCCCCTCTTTTTCTTGCTCTCGGCGACGGCCGCCCGTGCCACGCACATCATCGGTGGCGAGATAACCTACCAGTGCCTCGGCAACCAGCAGTACGAGATCACGCTCGTCGTCTACCGCGACTGCTACAACGGCAACCCGGCGGCCTTTTTCGACGACCCGGCCAGCATCGGGGTTTTCGACAAGGACTGGAACCTGTTTTCGGAGCTGCAAATCCCTTTCGACCCGGTATTGAACGACACGCTCGACGTGGTCTTGAGCAACCCCTGCCTCGCCGCGCCGCCGGATGTATGCGTCCACACGACGACCTACAAAGGGGTGGTCTTCCTGCCCTTCCAGCAGGGCGGCTACAAGCTCGTCTACCAGCGATGCTGCCGCAACAAGCTCATTCAGAACATTGTCAACCCGCTCGACGTCGGCGCGTCCTTCATCACCGAAATCACGGAGGCGGGCCTGCTCTCTTGCAACAACAGCCCCACTTTCACCAACTGGCCGCCCATCGCCATCTGCGTGAACGAACCCATAGACTTCGACCATTCGGCCATGGACGTCGACGGTGACTCCATCGTCTACAAGCTCTGCTGGCCGCAAAACGGGGCCGACCCCGGAACACCGATGCCGCAGCCGCCGAACCCGGGCACCATTTTCGATGTGACCTGGGTGCCGCCCTATAGCCTGTTGAACATGCTCAACAACCCGCCCGGCAAGGACTCGATGAAAATCGACCTGCACACCGGTTTCATCACCGGCGTGCCGAACACGATTGGGAACTTTGTGGTGGCAATCTGCATCGAGGAGTACCGCAACGGCATCCTCTTGACCCGAATCCAGCGGGATTTTCAATACAACGTGGCCGATTGCGGCAAGGCGGTCGCGGCCTTTTTCGCCCCCGAGGTGCTGTGCGACACGAAGACCATCCACTTCGTCAACAAAAGCTCGGCGAAGTCGAGCAAGTTCGTCTGGTACTTCGACTGGCCCAACCTCAACGGCCCGACCGACACGCTGAAAGAGCCGACCTACACCTTTCCCGACACCGGCTACTACCAGATCGCGCTGCTGGCGAACCCCGGCGCGGTCTGCGATGACACGGCCTACCAGACCATCTATGTGACGAACAGCCACATCAAGGCGGACTTCGATTTCAAGGTCGTCGACTGCTTCGGCCCGGCCACCATCGAGGTTACGGACCTGACGACGGACACCGTTTTCGCCGTCGCAACTTGGGATTGGACGGTCTCGAACGGCGTGATCAGCCTCGACAGCAAGGAGAAAACGCCCATTTTCACCGTGCCGAGCGGGACGGACTTTTGGACATTGACGCTCGTCGCCACCTCGGCTAACGGGTGCATGGACACGCTGGTGAAGAACTTCCAGTCGCCTTTCCCGTCCATCACGGCGGTCGGCGGGTTCTACTCGACTTGCAAAGGGCAACCGGTGAACATCAACCCAACGGGCAACCCGGCCTACAACTACGAATGGTCGCCACCGCTCTACCTCGACGACCCAACGGCCGACAATCCGGTCTGCACGCCCGACACGAGCATAACCTACCTGGTGAAGGTGACGAACGGCTTCTGTTCCGACACGGCGACGGTCATCGTGAGCACCCACCAGCCGACGGCCTTTTTCACCGCTCCGGACGTGGTCTGCGACAACCTGACCGTCACCTTCCTCAACCAGAGCCAGAGCGCCACGAAGTACAAATGGTACTTCCAATGGCCGATGATAAACTACACGGCCTCCACCTTCAACGGCACCTACACCTTCCCCGACACCGGCTCGTACACCATCGCGCTCATCGCCGACCCTACTCAGCCCTGCCGCGACACCTTTTTCAGGACCATCCATTTGACGAAAAGCACCCTGGCGGCCGACTTTTCGGTGGAAACCTACGGCTGCCAGACGGACTCGATTTTTGTGAAAGCGACGGACTTGAGCACCGACCCGAACTTCCCCGTCGCATCGTGGAGCTGGTTTTTGACGGACAACCAGACGATTTTCCTGTCAAGCACCCAGCAGAACCCGCTCTTCGGCTTTCCGAACAAGGGGGCGACAGACTTCGACCTGACGCTGACCGTGATGTCGGCGAGCGGTTGCTCGCTGACGTTCACGAAGAGCTTCAACATCAACATCCCCGACTTGACGCTGATCAACGATGTCTTCTCGATTTGCGCGGGCCAGTCCGTCGCGCTAAACCCGAACGGCAACCCCGCGTGGACCTACCAGTGGTCGCCTGCGACGGGCCTCGACAACCCGAACCTTGCCAACCCGACGGCCACGCCATCGGGGCAGACGGAATACACCGTCCAAGTGAGCAACGGAACCTGCACGGCGAAAAAGTTGGTGAAAATCTTCGTCACGCCGGGCAGTTCGCTGACCGTGACCGCCACTCCCGACACCATATTAATAGGAGAGAGCAGCCAGCTCTTCGCCTCTTCGGCGCTCGGCGCGAGCAACTGGAGTTGGGTGAGCGACCCGAGCCTCTCTGACGACAAAATCCGCAACCCGCTGGCCATGCCGACCGTGACGACGACCTATTTCGTGTCCGCAACGGGCAACAACGGCTGCCCGGCCACCGGCTCCGTGATTGTCGTCGTGCGGAACCCAACGTGCGAGGAGCCGTTCGTCTTCCTCCCGACCGCCTTCAGCCCGAACGGCGACGGGGCGAACGACAGTTTGGTGGTCTACGGACAGGACGTGCTGGAACTTTCATTGGTGATTTACGACCGCTGGGGCGAGAAGGTGTTCGAGGCAAAGTCGATCGCCGAGGCCTGGGACGGCACGTTCAAAGGGAAAAAACTGCCGCCGGACAGCTATGCCTATCGACTGCACGTCAAGTGCGCTGGTGGGCGCGAATCCATTCGTCAGGGCAATATCACGCTCGTGCGTTGAACACTCATTTTTCGGAATTGAACACAGGTTTTTCGGAACGGTCTTTGCCGTTTGTTCGGCGGAGAGGCACTTTTGAGCGAGCCGGAAAAATTTTTGTGTAGATTTTTTTTAAAGTATTGGGCGCAAAACCGGCAGTCGTTCTACCTTCACCCTCATCACACGGTAATCCTTTCATTTAATCTCTTGATCCTGTGAACGGCGTTTAATCTGACCCACTCTTAATCAAGGAACTCCTCTCTTTCGTTCTCTTGGGTTTTAATCGTCTAACCGCCGTTATGAAATTTAATCTTTACCAACTGGCTGCCGCCTTCGGCATGCTGGTGATGCTTTCGGCATTCACCAAACCGTCAACCAACCTCAACAGTGCCGCCAATCTCGGCGAGCCGACCACCGCTTCAGATTCCAAACAGAAAAAACTCGTCCTCCTTATCACGAGCACGACTGGCCAACCGGTCGAGTTTAGCGCGTTTATTCGTCACGGAGAGGAGAACTACCGCCTCGAAAAAGAGACGACTCCCTACCGCCTTGTGGTGGAGGACAAGAATTTTTCGGGCGTCTTCCACAAGCTTACCGAGGGCGGTGAGTGGGAGGTCAAAGCCGAGAAGTTCGTCGGCGAGAACCGCCTGACCGATGTGAAAGGTGCCTACGGAGTCACCGTAGTCGAGTCGAGCGAGCACACCATCTCCTCGTGGGGGATGTAAGCCATCCGCCTTTTGGGCAGGATTTCTGGGAAGCCACCTCGGCCGTGACGGTCGGGGTGGCTTTCTCTTTTTAAGTTTGCCCAATCATTCTCCGGCCGTGGCGCGGGTAAGAACCGTGCGCAAAGCGGTCGGCCTAATACCGATTCCACCATGAGCAAGGTCTTCTTTTCCCTGTTGTCATTGGTCTTTTGCCTGCCCGTCGGGGCAATTCCGGTGGTTGGCCCGGTTGCAGCCCTGGGCGATTCTGCCACCACGTTACCCATCACCATCACCAGCGATTGCGGCGCAAAGGAGTTCTGCCTCTGGCCCAACAACTGCAACTTCGGCACCGCCACTTTCACCTGCACGGCCGACGGCGGCTGCTCTGACGCCAGTTTTTCATGGCAGGTAGACATCGGCAACAATGGCAGTTATGACCAGAACGGCTCCGGTGCCACCATGACCGACACCTTTCCCGCCGGGACGCACCGCATCCTTTGGAAGGCGAAGGACAACTGCGGCCAATCGACCACTTGCCAGTTTACCTTCAAAAGCAAGGATTGCACGCCGCCGAACGTCCTCAACCTCAACGGCGTGACCACCCCGCTGCAGCTGCCCGACTGCTCGGCGACGGTGATGGCCTCGCAATTCGTCCTCAACATGACGGACAACTGCACTCCGACCAACCAAATCCAGCTCGGCCTGCGAAAACTGGGCACCGGTTCGGGCTTTCCCGCGTCGAGTAGTCTGTCTTTCACGAAATGCCAGCCGGGGACGAACATCGTCGAGTTCTGGGCGAAGGACAACGCGGGCAACGAGGTGCACTCCAATTGCTACGTCATCGTTCAGGACAACCAGGGCCTCTGTCCTTGTCCGAGCGACACCATTCGTTTTGGCGGAAAAATCACGACGGAGGACGGCAAACCCGTCCGAAACATCCTGATGAACATCCAAGTTGGCGGCGGCGCAACGAGCTTCCCGATCACTGCCTCGCCCGTCAGTTGGGACACGTTGACTGGCAACTACTGGTTCGACGTGGTGGCCCGACCGTCGTCGCTCGGCTACACCGTCAGCATCATCCCGCGCAAGCTGACCGACCCGCTCAACGGCGTCTCGACGTTCGACATGGTGGCCATGGCCAAGCACGTCCTCAACGTCGCGCCGTTCACGAGCATCTACAAAATGGTGGCGGCCGACATCAACTGGAACTACCAGGTGTCCACTTTCGACGTGGTCGAACTGCGAAAGCTCATCCTCGGCCAGTATTCCGATTTCAACGGGAACACCTCTTGGCGATTCGTCCGCCCGGTGGACGACCCGACGGATTTCACCCAACTCGACAGCCTGAAAGAGCTTTACTCGACCGATTTCTCGGTGACGGAGGGCGTGTCGCTGCCTGATGTCCTGAACCAGAATTTCATTGCCGTGAAAATCGGCGACCCCAATTTGTCGGCCGACCCGAAGCAGTGAGTTGTTGTAGTGAGGGGGGTGACTTTGAGCCACCCCCTCACTACCCCGTTACCGCTAAAGAAAACGGCTGGCCTCGCACTGAGACCAGCCGTTTTCATGGGCGAAAAAGTTGTCGGCGATGACACCGGACAACGGCCTAAATCACTCCTGAACCAGCAACAGTTTTTTCGAGACCGGCCGATGCTTTTCATCCTGCAAGAAGATGAAAAGCTCGCCCGGTGGCAACCCCGAAAGGTCGAGTTCGAGCGGCTGCCCAGCTTCCGGCTCCATCATATTTGAGAACAAAAGCCGCCCCGTCGGGTGGATGATTTTGACCGAGACCTCCTCGCCAGCAAAGGCGCTCGCGTCGATGTAGGCCCTGCCGGTCGTCGGGTTGGGGAAGACGGTGAACGTCGGGACGGGCGAAAGATCGACCATCTTGATTTCAGAGAAGGCCGTCGTGCCGTTGCGCAGGACGGTCGTCAGGCGGTAGAAATTCAAACCGGCCGCTGGTGCGTCGTCGAGTTCCGAAATCGTAACGAGCTGGTTTTCAGGCAGATAGGCGTTTTCCCAAACCTTGATTGGCGTGAAGAACACCCCGTCGGCCGAGCGGTCGATGGAAAGGAAATCAACTTGTTGGCTCGATTCGACCGCTGCTTGCAGCCGGATGTTCCCCAACCCGTCGGCTCGCGCCTCGATCTGGGCGAGGCTGCGCGAGGCCGTCGTATCGCCGCCACCGACGAGCGAGGAGGCGATGTTGATCGTGTAATCCTCCACCTCGCCATAGGGGATGGTCGTCTCGCAGGCCGTGGCGTAGGCGCCGCGCTTCATGGTGACGCGCATCCTCGTCGCGCCGAGCGAGGCCGTCGCGGGTACGCTGATGTTGCCGTTCACGAGCGCATCGACGGCACTGATGGGGCCGGTCGGGAGGTTGCCCGAGAAGGCCGTTTCGGTCGCCGCGTCGAAAGTTCCGTTGCGGTTCCAGTCGATGAAGACGCGGAAATACAGCGGGTTGAACGCCCAGCTCACGCTTGCTCCGAGCGAGACGGGGTAGCTCTGGCCAGGAATCATGGTGCCGACGAGGCCGGTGTAGTCTGTGTAGGTCCACTTGCCGGTCGAGTTGTTGATGCCCGCGACCTGGACCTTCGAAATCCATTCTTCCCACGGGAAGACCCCCCCGGCGGCGCAGTAGCCCGTCGGCCCGCCGGTGACGGAGCATGGCGAGGGCGGCTGGACGGTTATGGGCGAGGTGCAAGTGGCCTGCGCCGCGTCTTTCACCGTGAAATTGAGCGCGCCGCCAGAGATGGGGTAGGGGCCGATGACCTTTGGCGAGTTGTACTGCCCGGTGACGGTCGTCGTGCCGATGAGGGCCGTCCAGCCCGTGCCGGTGCCTGTCCCGTTCACGTTGAGGGTGAAAGTGAAGGTGTCGTCCGCGCCCGTTCCGGTCGTGCCGTTGTTGTCGCAGGCGACAGCTGTGACGGCGGTCGAGATGTTGCACGGCACGTTGTTGGAGCAGGTGGCTGGCGGGGTGACGACGACGGTCTTTTTGCAATTCAGCGGGTCGCCGTTGTCTTTCACGACGAATGAAAGGGGGCCGCCCGAGATGGGGAAAAAGCTCATCGCCTTCGCCGTTCCATAAGTTCCCGAAAAGTTTGCCGTCCCGATGGTCGTGCTCCAAGCGGTGCCGGGCAATGGCGTTTGGGTCACGTTCATCGAGAAGGAGAAGCGGTCGTCGGCCGGGTTCGTGTCCGTCCCGTTGTTGTCGCAGGTGACGGCGGAGACGGAGGCGTTCATCGTGCAGGTGCCGGTCGCCGGGTTGATGCGGACATTGTAGTCCTCGACCTCGCCGTTGACAATGGCCTCGCACGGGCCGGGCGCACCGTCCCTCTTGATGGAGACTCGCATCCGCGTGACCCCCTCGAGGGCGGTCGGTGGGACGCTGATTATCTGGTTGCAGACGATGGAGGAGGAGCCGCTGGCGGAGGCAGGAATGCTGTAGGTCACCACTTTTTCGCCAGCCTCAAAGGTGCCGCTGCGGTCAAAATCTATCCAAACACCCCAATGCTCGTTGTACGGGAACCAGCCGTTCGAGGCCGAGATGCTTATAGGATAGGAGTCTCCTGCAGTCAGGTTGGGCGGCGAGAGGGTGGTGAAATTGGAGTAGGTCCACTTGCTCGAAGGGTTGTTGAGCGTCCCGAGCGTCACGTTGTCGATCCAATCCTGCCACGGGGCCGAGCCGCTCGAAGCACAATAGCCGGTCGGTACTGTCGTCGACGTGTTGATGACGGCTGAACCGGTGACGGTGCAGCTCTTCGAGTCGGTCACGGTGAGGTTGTAAGTTCCAACGTCCAGACCGGTGATGGCGGCGGTCGCCGCGTTCGTGCTCCAGTGGTATGTATAAGGAGAGGTTCCGCCGGTCGGCGCGCTGGTGGCGGTGCCGTTGTTGGCGGAGGCCGAGGTCTCGTCTGTCGAGGTGATGCCTGCCGAAAGTGGGCCGGGCTGCGTGATGCTCGTCGCGGCCGACCCCGTCAATGGGCCCGAGGTGGCGGTGACCGTGTACGTCCCGGCCGGGACGTTGGTGATGGTGGCCGTCGTCGCGCCGTTCGACCACAAATAGGTGTAAGTGGTGCCACCCGTTGCCGCCGCCGTGACCGCGCCGGTCGAGCCGCCTGGGCAGTTGATGTTCACCTTGTTGGAAAAGGTGATGTTCAGCCCGCCGCCGCCCGTGCCGCCCTTCGTGAACTGGCACTTGTAGTAAACCCCGGCGTTGTCCTTTTTGAGGATGGCATCGCCGACGAGGTTTCCATCGATGTCGACGTTCGAACGGTAGTAGCATTCGAGGAAGTAGGTCGTCCCGCCGGTGAGGCCGTTGAGCAGGTCGATGTTCGGGTTGTCGGAATAGGTGCGCATCCGGTAGTCGCCCGTGCCGCCGTTGATCACGTCGTTTATCGGGTGGGCCGTGAACGCGCCCGGCGTGGCCCCCGAGGCATAGATTCTGAAATAAAATGTGGCGTCGAGGACGGTGTTCGTGCAGCTTTCCCAAGTTATGCTTGTCAGCTTGGAAAGCGTCAGGGTGTTGACCGTGCCGAAGTTATACCCCTGCAGGTTGGTCATCCAAGTGTTCACGCCGACATACGCGAAGAACTGCTGGCCGCCGACGGTGAACTCCATCGTGGTGCCGCCCTGTGAGACGTAGTCGTAGCCGCAGGCGCGAGCTTTTTGGGGAGAGAAGGCGAGGAAGAGGGCAATTGAAATGATTAGCCCATGAACATACTTGCTCATGTTTGCCGAAGGTCTTTTTGAATAATTAAGGGAACAGATTATGAACTAAAAAACGGGAAGCGCGACCCTTGATGGGATGGGTGTTGGCTTTAAAAAGAAGGTGCGCTCAGGTAGGTCGAACGATTACAGCTTGCGGTCACAAAGTTAGAACGGGTGTTTGGGCGGTGTTATGGCCGTGGCTTTTTCCGGGTTTCCCTTAAACTGGATTGCCGCAAAGAC
>JBGAWE010000109.1:0-14504 GCA_044227705.1 Saprospiraceae bacterium | reverse complement strand
GTTTTCAGCTCCTCGTTCGGGACGATGAGCGCACCGCCCCCGGCACCGAACGCCTTGTTGAGCGAAACGGCGAGCATCATCTTTTCATGGAAGCTTATCTGGTTCATCACATGGCCGGTGCCGTTTGGGCCGATCCAGCTCATGCCGTGGGCGTCGTCTATGTAGAGGTAGAGGTTTTCGTACTTGTTCAAAAGTGCCACCAAATCCTGCGCCCGCGATGTGTCGCCGAACATGGAGAAGACGCCGTCGGTCACTATCCAGACCGTGTCGTGCTTTTTGCAGAGCTGGGCAATGTTCTCCTCCAGCACCGCGAGGTTGTTGTGCTGGTAGGGCTGCACATGGACGCCTGCCCCCCGCGCCGCCTGCAGTGCCATGAAAAGGCTTGCGTGCGCCTGATAGTCGATAAGTGCCGCGTCTCCAGGGTTCAGGAAAATGGGCAGCGAGGAGACGTGGGCCAGCGAAGTGGACGCAGCGACGACCGCCGGGCGGCCGAACATTTGCTGGAGAAGCCCCTCCAGCTCGTCGTAAAGCGGGACGGAGACAAAAGAGCGCGAGCTCGAAAACTGAACCCCAAATCGGCTGATGGCCGAGATGGCCGCGATCTTCAGCCGCTCGTCGGTGTCGAGGCCGAGGTAGCTCGAGTTGCCGAAGTGGACGAGCCGCTGCCCTTTAATTTGGATGTTCTTGCCCTGGAGCATGTCGTCCTCGAGGCTCAACTGGGCCATTTCGGAGGTGGGGCAAGTGGTGTAGATGATCTGCGCCTTTTCGGCGTGAGGGGAAATCCTGCGCATGGCCTGGAGGGATGCTAGTTGTTTTTGCCAAGATTGGCCGCGTGCAGTTCGGTCTGTTGGAAGTCTGGATTAAAGGCCCATCGGTGTCAATTGGCCAACCGTCAAGGCATGAGGCAAAAATAGCAAGGGTTTATATTTAAGAAATCAGGATGAATTCTGACGCCTGCAAAAAGCCCCAAAAACAGGCGATTCAGCGTTTCGCACAGAACTTTTACGGAGGATGGGCTTGCGAGAAACACCTAGCCGGACGCAACATTGCCGAAATAAAAAAGGGCGCCGTCGTCAATGGATGCGCCCCTATTAAGAATTTGAGTGCCAATCGATAATGTCAGACCTTGGCCAAAACCGTGCGGTTGCCCTTGACTACTTGGCCAATCTCGACCTCTATCGAGGCTCCCATCGGTAGAAAGACATCGACGCGGGAGCCAAACTTGATGAACCCCATCTCGCCCCCTTGCCGGACGGCCTCGCCCTCGCCGATGTACCATCTTATCCGCCGCGCGACGGCCCCAGCTATCTGGCGGAAGAGAACTTCCAGTCGCCCGTTCCCGATGACGACAGTCGTGCGCTCGTTCTCGGTGCTCGATTTCGGGTGCCACGCGACGAGGTAGAGACCGGGGTGGTATTTGAAGTATTTGACCACGCCGCCGATCGGGTTCCGATTGACGTGGACGTTGAGCGGCGACATGAAAATCGAAATCTGGATGCGCCTGTCGCCGAAATACTCCGGCTCATCGGCCTCCTCGATGACCACCACTTTCCCGTCACATGGCGCGTAGATGATCGAGTCGTCCGTCTGGGCGATGGCCCGGTCAGGGTTGCGAAAAAACTGGCCGACCAGCAACAAAAGGACACAACCTATGGACACCGGCAGCCAGAGCCAGCTGGGCGCGTTCTGATTCACAAAAAAGGAGACGGCCGCGAAAACCAGTGCGATGGACAGCAGCAACAGGCGGCCCTCCCTGTGGATATAGCTCATTGACATTCAAAAAATTAGGCGGCGAAGGTAAAACCAGCCCATTCCCAGCCTCTCGCCCACCCTTCTCTTTTTGGAAAGGCCGCGTCTAATTTCACCCCAAAAAATGCCCACGTCCATGCGCCACACAGCCGTTTTCATCGCCTTCCTTTTTTCAGCAAGCCTCGCCCACGCCACCGAGGGCATGTGGCTGCCTCTTCTTTTGAGCCAGTTGAACGAGGCGGAGATGCGCTCGCTCGGCATGAAAATGTCGGCCGACGACATCTACTCCGTCAACCACGGCTCGTTGAAAGACGCCGTCGTTTCTTTTGGCGGGTTCTGCACAGGCGAAATCATCAGCGAGAAAGGTTTGATCCTTACCAACCATCATTGCGGTTTCGACGCCATCGCCGACCAGTCGACCATCGAGCACAACTACCTCGAAAACGGCTTTTGGGCAAAGAAGACCGGCGACGAACTGCCCATCCCTGGCCTTTTCGTCACCTTCATCGTAAGGATCGAGGACGTCTCCGAAGCCGCGCTCGCCGGCGTCACCGACGACATGGACGAGAAGGTCCGGCAGTCGAAAATCGACCTCAATTTGAACGCCGTAAAGAAGTCCTGCTCGAAGGAAGCCGGGCAGGAGGTGATGGTCAGGCCCTTTTTCGATGGCAACCAATATTTCCTGTTCGTCACCGAGACCTTCCGCGACGTGCGGCTCGTCGGTGCACCGCCCTCCTCCATCGGGAAATTCGGCAGCGACACCGACAACTGGGTCTACCCTCGCCACACGGGCGACTTTTCGATGTTCCGGGTCTACGCCGACCGCAACAACAGGGCCGCCAACTTCTCCCTCGACAACGTGCCGTACAAGCCGAAGCACTCGCTTCCAGTCTCGCTCGACGGCGTGGCCGAAGGCGACTTCACGATGATTTTCGGCTTCCCCGGCCGAACGCAGGAATATCTGCCGAGCCAGGCAGTCGCTCTGACGGAGAGCCGCATCGACCCAACGCGCGTGGAAATCCGCGAAACTGCACTGAAAATCATGGACGAGGACATGAGGGCCGACCCTGCTGTAAAGCTCCTCTACGCCTCGCAGTACGCCAAAGTCGCCAACTACTGGAAGAAATGGGCAGGCGAGATGCAGGGCCTCCGCTCCTCAAATGCAGTGGCGAAAAGGCAGAACTACGAGACGCAGTTCCGTGCCGCCGTCGATGAAAAATCGGACTGGAAAAGCCAGTTTGGCGGGATTTTGGGCGATTTCGAGAAGGCTTATGCAGAGTATGGCCCGTATGCCGAGGCCCGCGACCGCTATCGCGAGACGGTCAGCAACTGCGCCCTGCTCTCGCTGGCGACCGAACTCGCGGGGCTTTCAAAAGCCGCTGCCGATCCGAAGGCTTTCGAAGAGTCGAGGAAAAACGCCAAATCCTCGGCTCAGACTTTCTTCAAAGAGAACCGTCTGGCGACGGACGAGAGGATCTTCAAAGCACTGACCGAGCTTTTTTTTCAGAAAAACCCGAGGCAGTGGTCATCTGCGCGGGCGATGGCAATGGTCAGAAAAGGCGATTACTGGCCGTTCGCACATCGAATCTATCAAAAAAGCCTGTTGACTAAAGAAGGGCCGCTCCTCGCCGCGCTCGATTTGCCATCTGAAAACTTGTTGAAAAAACTGGCGAAAGACCCGGCCGTCCAGTTCGCCGCCGCGATGGCCGAAGCGTTCGAGCAATCGGTTGCGCCTCGCTTGAACGAGCTTCAGCCCAAAATCAACCGGCTGCAGCGGCGGTACATGAAGGCGCAAATGACCGTCTTCGAGGGCCGCAAAAGGTTCTACCCCGATGCAAACTCGACCCTTCGCGTCGGCTACGGGCAAGTCCGCTCGATGCAGCCACGCGACGGCATCGCCTATGTGCCGTACACCTATCTCGATGGTGTTATGGAAAAGTACAAACCGGGCGACTATGAATTCGACGTGCCGAAGCGGCTTATCGAGCTCTATGCGACAAAGGATTTTGGACAATACGCAGCACCGAACGGCAAAATCCCAGTCTGTTTCATCGGCCAGAACCACACGACGGGCGGTAATTCCGGCAGCCCCGCCATCGACGCCTACGGTAACCTTGTCGGCCTCAACTTCGACCGCGTCTGGGAGGGCACCATGAGCGACATCAACTACGACCCCGCCATTTGTCGCAACGTGATGGTCGATGCTCGGTACATTCTGTTCATCGTCGACAAGTTCGCCGGAGCGACCAACCTAGTTGATGAGATGAAGCTGGTTCACCCCAAAAAATAAGGCGGCTTGGCAACAGGGCTTAGGCTCACATCAATTTCATCCCATAGTAGATGACCCAAGTGACGGCCAAAACCGCCGTTGCGATGACCAGCCCACGAATACTCTCATTGAAGCGCTGCCGCCGCCAGACGTTCATCGGCATCAGGTTGGCGGCGATGGCAAGGATGGCCGATGTGCGCTCCCGAAAGCCCGCAGACAGGCCGATGCCCTCGCCGTTGCCGATGGCGCCGAGCAGTTTGAACAGGTTGAAAAGCAGGAAAAAGAAAACGGTCGGCAGCAAAAAGCCGAAGAGCAGGCCGTTGACGAGTGAGTTTTTGCGAAGCATCTTTTTCGGTTGGTTGGAAGGACAAATGGCGAATCCGCGGACTCGCCATTTGTCGTTTGCCTTTGAATCAGAACCGGGTTTCGAGATAATAAGGCAGCATCGCCCGCCACGTTGGCCAGTCGTGGCCCATGTCCGGCCCCCAGATGTCGAGTTCGTGGGGGATGCTCTTCGCGTTTAGGATGTTCGAGAGGGTGCGCGAGCGGGTCTTCATGCTTGCGGAACCAGTGAGGATGTGGATATGCCGCTGGGCGCATCTGTTCTAGGGTCGCGTGGTCGGAGAGGTTGGGCAGGTAGTGGCAGGGCGAGTTGAAGTAAACGTCTTCGTCGTAGTAGCCCTTCGTGTAGCTCGTCAGATCGTACACGCCGCTCATGGCGATGACCCCGGCGTAGAGGTCGGGCCTGCGAAAGTACATATTGGCGGAGTGCAGCGCCCCGAGCGACACGCCGCTCAAGATGATGGGCGCCGTGTCGGAGGAGTGCATCTTGATGAACGGCACCACTTCGTTCTCGACGTAGCTGTTGAACTGCTGGTGGCGGATGGCCTTGTGGCGCGGCTCCATCTTGTTGTTGAGCCAAGACTCGGAGTTGATGGAGTTGATGGAGAACACCTTCACCTTTCCCGCCTCGATGTACGGTTTGATTACGTCGATGAGCAGGAATCGCTCGTATTCGAGGTAGTCGGCGGCGGCGGAGGGCAGCAACAGAAGGTTGAAGCCGTAGTGGCCGTACTTCACAATCTCCATGTTCTTGTTGAGGCGCGGCGAGTACCACTGGTGGATTTCCCGATTCATTTTGTTGCGTTGGCTTTAATAGATGAACAGATGCGGCGAAGATAGCCGCGTCCTTTGCCGGTCAAAATTCGTTTTTAGTTTGCAACCCGACCGGCCCTCGTCGGTCGCCCCGCTATCTACTTTTGGCCGGTAAAAAACTCGTTCAACCATGCGCAATTCATTGAAAACCAACCACTTGGCCGCGATTCTCCTCTGTTGCCTTGCAGCCTTTTCCTTCTGCAAGCACAACGACGGCGGCGTGAAGACTGTCAAAAACGACGACCCCAACAGCCTAGTCAACATCCCCCTCGGCCCCGACGGCAAGCCCGACTCGACGAAGGCGGCGAAGATGGTCTTCGAGCAGCCCGAGTTCCTGTTCGACACCGTGAAGGAGGGCGAGGTCATCACTCATGCCTTCAAGTTCAAGAATACCGGCCCCGTCCCCCTCATCATCGCCGACGCGAAATCAAGCTGCGGCTGCACCATCCCCGAGTGGCCGACGACCGCCGTCGAGCCGGGCGCCACGGGCGAGATAACCGCCAAGTTCAACACCGCCCACAAGTCGGGCAACCAGTCGAAGCTCATCCGGATCTACGCGAACGTCATCCCCAGCCCGGCGGAGGTCAAAATCAAGGGGTTCGTCATCGGCAAGCAGCCGGATGGAGAGGGGCATTGACCTTCCTTCATCTCGCCGTTTTCAGGGGCGCGACATCGAGAGGTGCCGCGCCCCTGCTTTTTGGTGTATGCCGTGCTAATTTCGCCCGAAACCGATGCCCGGCCGTCGGTTTGTAAAATGCACAACTGGTTATGCACCAACGCTTTGCGCCCCTTCTCGCCTTCCTCGCCTGTTTTTTGTTGGGCCAATGCGTCTCCCAAAAACCGGTTCTCAAGTACCCGTATTCGCCCAAAAAATCGGCCGTTTCCAGCAATGCGATGGTCGTCTCCGCCCACCCGCTGGCCACCGAGGTCGGCCTTTCCATCCTGAAAAAAGGCGGCAACGCGGTCGATGCCTCCGTCGCTGTCCACCTCGCGCTGGCCGTCGTCTACCCGCAAGCGGGCAACATCGGAGGCGGCGGTTTTTTCGTCTATCGCGAAAAGGACGGCCACACGGCTACGCTCGATTTCCGCGAAAAAGCTCCCGGCCTCGCCACGATGAACATGTACCTCGACTGCACAAAGCGCGATTCGCCGGTCGTCAAAGACCTCTCGACGCTCGGTTTCCTCGCCGCTGGGGTGCCAGGGACGGTCGATGGGCTTGTGCAGCAGCACGCCGCCTATGGCCGATTGCCGTGGAAGGACCTCGTCCAGCCCGCCTATTTGCTGGCGAAAAACGGTTTCAAAATCTCGAAACAGGAGGCCGACAACCTCAACGAGGAGAAGGCCGATTTTGAAAAAGCCAACCGAAACCGGCCGTCGGCTTTTGTAAAACAAGAGAAATGGCAGCCCGGCGACTTCCTCAAACAGCCCGCCCTCGCCACGACGCTCGCCCGAATCCGCGATGGCGGCCGAGCCGGTTTTTACAGCGGCCCGACGGCCCGAGACATTGCCCGTGAGATGCGCGAAATGGGCGGCATAATCACCGAGAAAGACCTTGCCGAGTACCACGCGGTCTGGCGCAACCCGTTGATTTTCAATTACAAAGACCTGAAGATCGTCTCCATGCCTCCTCCGTCGAGCGGCGGCATCGCGCTGGCCCAGTTGTTCAAGATGGTCGAGCCTTTCGACCTGAAAAAAATGGGCTTCCAGTCGAAAGCCGCCGTCCACCTCATGGTCGAAGCCGAGCGGCGCGTCTATGCCGACCGGGCGACGCACCTCGGAGACCCCGATGTTTGGGACGTGCCGACCGACCGGCTGCTCGACCCCGGCTACCTCAAAAACCGGATGGCGGACTTCTCAGAAAGCCGAGCCACGCCATCTTCCTCAATCAAGGCCGGCGATATTTCAAATCAAAAAAAGGAGCACGAACAAACGACCCACTTCTCCATCGTCGACGCGGAGGGCAACGCCGTCAGCGTCACCACGACGCTCAACGACAGCTACGGCAGCCACGCTGTCGTCGCCGAGGCGGGCTTCATTTTGAATAACGAGATGGACGATTTCTCGGTCAAACCGGGCGTTCCGAACATCTACGGCCTCATCGGCGGCGAGGCGAACGCCATCGCGCCGGGCAAGCGGATGCTCTCGTCGATGACGCCGGCCATAGTCGAGCGTGGCGGAAAACTCTGGATGGTCGTCGGGACTCCGGGCGGTTCGACCATCATCACCTCTGTTTTTCAGACCATCCTCGACGTTTATGAATGGAACATGACCGCACCGGAGGCCGTCGCCGCGCCGCGATTCCACCACCAGTGGGTGCCCGACGAGATTTTTGTCGAGGACAGAGCCGTCGAGGAAACCGTCCGCCAGCCGCTCCGCTCGATGGGCCACACCATCAAGCCGCGCGGGCCGATTGGCCGCGTCGAGTGCATCCTCATAAAACCTGACGGCCAGCTCGAAGGAGGCGCCGATCCGCGCGGCGACGACGCGGCCGACGGCTTCTAACCGACCATGATTTACCTTATTCTCTCCGTTCTATGCTCGACCGCGCTTGGCCTCGTGATGAAGCTGTTCCCGCGCTTCGGCATCGATCAGTTGCAGGCTATCGTCATGAACTACGCGACCTGCGTTGTCTGCGCAACCGTCCATAGCGGCGAATTCCCAATAAAACATGCCGATTTCGGCTCGGAATGGTGGCCGTGGGCCGTTGGCCTGGGCCTTTTTTTCGTCACGGGGTTCAACGGCGCGGCGCTCACCGTCCGGTATTTCGGGCTGACGGTCGCGGCCGTCGTCCAGAAGATGAGCATCGCGCTGAGTGTCCCGTTCGCAATCTGTTTCTATCAGGAATCGGCCGGTTTTGGAAAGGTTCTGGGCATCCTCTGTGCGCTGGCGAGCATCGTTTTGGCCAACCTTCCACAAAAAGAGCTGGGCGGCGCGGCTCCTGTTTTTTCAAAAAACCTGCTCTGGCTCCCGCTCGCCACCTTTCTACTAAGCGTCGTCATTGAGGTCGGTTTCATGAAATACGACCATGAAAACTGGCTGCCCGTCGGCGACGTGCGCTTCATCGCCACCATCTTCTCGACGGCCGGGCTGCTGGGCCTTGGGGCGGTTTTGTGGCAATTTTTGATGAAAAAAGCGCGGTTTTCATGGCGAAATGTGGCAGCGGGCATCATCCTCGGCATCCCAAACTACGGCTCCATCCTGTTCATCTTCCTCGCCCTCGGCAGCGGTGTGGAGGGTTCGGTCTTCTTCCCGGCCAACAATGTGGGCATCATTGTCGGCTCGGCATTGCTGGCCGCCTTCGTTTTTCGGGAAAGGCTCTCGCGGCTCAATTGGGCGGGTGTCGCGCTCGCCGTCGCGGCCATTGTTCTCATTGCGACGGGCTGACGTAGGTTTCGCCGAAAATCAGAACAGGCCATGTCCCGACTCTTCTCGCTCGAAAACAAAGCCGCCCGCCGCTTCTGGCTGGTGGCCTTTTTCGCCTTTTTTTTCGGCGAACTTTGGATGGTCACCTGGGCGCAGCACAACAAGGTGCGGCACGTCCTCAATCCGGTTATTTGGCTCATCGGCGGCATAGGCTCTGCGTTGATCGGCGGCTGGCTTTCGGCCCGTTTCCCGTCTATTTTCCAGTCAAAAATTGAGGAAAGACATGACTTAAGAAAGAAACTTGTCTGGTTCGCCTACCTCCTCGGCGCTTTCGCCGCCACCTTCTTTTTGAAAAAAGTCTACACCGAAATCCCCGAGTTCACCGATCTGACGGACATCCTGCCCGGCAAGCGCGAGTACATCCGCCGCTTCCTCGCGGGCGAAATCGTCTATCGGCCCATCCCCTTCCCCGGCTACGAACTGGCCGCGACCTACCTGCCAACGCGCTGGCTCCCCTTCCTCGCCGCCCATTTTTTGGGGATAGACTACCGATGGATTTCGTTTGCCGGGCTGCTCGTTGGGCTGGCCTCTTGGGCGAATTGGCTCGGAAAGAGGAGCGGCCAACCAGGCGCGGAGGTCTTTCTGAAAATGACCGTCCCGTTCGCTCTCGTCGCTGTGATTGCTGTGAACGACCCGGCCTCGCTCGGCCTCGCTGTCGAGCTTTTGATGGTCGGCTACTACTTGGTTTTGGCAAAAAACCTGGTGCCGCGCGAGCCGTGGATGCTCGGGTTTTGTCTCGTGCTTTGTCTGTTGTCGAGGTACTCGCTCGTTGTGTGGTGCCCGGTTTTGGCGTTCGTCCTCTTTTTTGAGAAGGGTTGGAAGTACGTCGCGGCCGTCGCCTTTTGGGTGGTTTTGGGCATTTTTTGCCTCTATCTCCTTCCTTTTTGCCGCCACGACATGGGCCGCAACTTCGTCGAGGCATACGACTACTACATCTGGGGCTGCTTCGAGACGTGGAAGCCCGCCCCGTGGCAGACACTTGGCGACATCCCCTTCAACCACGCACGGGGCATCGGCTTCTCGTTTCTTTTTTACAAGTGGGCACCCGGCGACCTGCGGGAACGGTACGACCTCATGCTCCGCGCCGGGACCTGGCTCGGGGTTGCCGTCTCGGCGGCGAGCATCCTTTTTTATTGGAAAAAAATCCGGGGCCGCGACGGCCGTCTTGTCGAGCCTTTTTTGCTGGCGAGCTTGAAGGTTTTCATGGTCGTCTTCACGGGGTTCATCGTGCTGCCGTTTCCGTACCTGTTCAGCATCCCGCTCTTTTTGACGGTGCCGTTGCTCTTCCGGCTGCCGGTCCGGCAGATTTGGTCGAGTTGAAAAAAATCCGCCTGCCCGACAGGCAGCCACTGGGTTACTTTCGGGCGTTCATCGGCGATTCTCAAACCGAAAGCTCTCCTCTGCACATGAAAAAGACTGCCCTCGCCGCCTTCCTCTTCTTCGCGCTGGCCGCCCCGCTGACCGCGCAGAAGGCCATCATTTTCAGCAATTTTGCCAACCACCTGTGGGGAAACCGCGACGACCTCTCCGCCGGGCTTCGGCTTAAGAACGGCAACTACCTGGTCGTCACCTCCGAGCGGTGGCATTACCACCGGCCGCTCTTTTTCGACACCAACGACGAGTTCTCCTCGACCAAAGTCGTCAGCTTCGGCCGCCGCGTCAACCTCGGCGTCTTGCATTTCTATGAAAAGAACCCCGAGCGGAAATGGGTCTTCTACGACCACTTCTTTCTTCAGGGCGGCTACCAATGGCACGAGACGACGACGACCTCCGACTTCGGCCTCTTCGGAGGCGGCACCTCCACAACCACCACCAGCCACAAGCTCTGGTGTACTGGCATTGGCGTCGAGAACGCCTACGTTCGCAAGTGGCGCAAGTGGTTCTTCGGCCCGGCCATCATCAACGGGTACGCTGTGTACTGGCGCAACGGCCACCCTATCGCGGTGCTCGGCAACGTCCCGCGCTTCAACAAGGGGATGTACATCTTCCTGCCGATGGTGCGCTTTGTCGGCGGGTATCGGTTTTGAAACATGCGCTGAAGCCTGTGCTACCTTCGCCCGAAATCCGTTTCCGTGAAGCAAACCAGACTTTTCCGCCCGACACTCCCTCTGACCGGCCTTTTTCTCCTCCTCATTGAAATGAGCTTCGGGCAAGTAGTCCCGATTTCCGACGCACGGCAAATGCTCGGCTCGACCGTCACCGTGCGCGGCTTGGTGACGAACGGGAACGAGTTCGGCAAAATCCGGTACATCCAGGACGGCACGGCGGGCATCGGCTGCTTTCCCGGAACCGGCTCGCAGGCAGGGTTTGAGACGACCGTCGTCCCCGGCGACAGCATCGAGGTGACGGGCAAGGTGGTCGACTTTCAAAACCTGCTGGAAATAAGCCCGATAACCGCATGGTCTGTGATTTCGAGCGGGAACCCGCAGCCAACCTCGAAACCGCTGGCCTTCTCAGAAATCGGCGAGGCATTCGAGGGTCAGCTCGTCTCCATCGACTGCGCGGCGTTCGCCGGCGCGGGCGGCCTGTTTTCTAGCCAGAACACCTACCTCGTCAACTCGCCCGACGGCGCGACGGCCGAGGTCTACGTTCGCGGCACCAACCCCATCATCGGGTCGGCGATTCCGGTCGGAACGCAACGAATCACGGGCGTTCTTTCACAGTATTCCGTTGATTATCAACTACTTCCGCGCTCGGTGGCGGATTTCAGCCCGTCGGCTTGCTTTTTCATCACGCAGCCGCCAGTGCTGGTCGAGTTTTCCAAAACGAGTTTGAAAATCAACTGGAAGACCAACCTCCCGTCGGCCTCAAAGCTCCAATTTGGGACAACGCCCTCGCTCGGTCAAGAAGCGGTTTCGACAGCCGGGGTTTCCCAAAACCATGAAGTCGAGCTGACCGGCCTCATACCCGGCTCAATTTATTGGGTGAAAGCCGTGGCAACTTCCGGCTCCGCAAACGCGGAGAGCGACGAGGCGGTTTACGCGACCGAGAGCGAGTCGACGGGCGAGATTCGGGTCTATTTTACGAAGGCCATCGACGTGTCGGTGGGCGGCGCCTCCCCTGCCCTGCCGAACGGAACCACGCCCGCCGAGGCCGTGCAGGAAATTTATGACCGGATCGACTCCGCCGAACAAACCATTGATGTCGCCGTTTACAACATCGACCAAACCGACTTGCGCGACCGGCTCGAGGCTGCGGTCGCCCGAGGCGTTCAGGTGCGTTACATCTGTGCGGAAGAGACGGCCAACACTGCCCTTGAGCCACCGCCGACTTTCCCGGTCGTCCACGGCAACCATCTCAATTTGATGCACAACAAGTTCGTCGTCTGCGACGCGAACTCGCCGCTCAAATCCTGGGTCATGTCCGGCTCGATGAACTGGACCTACGGGAGCATCTATCAGGATTACAACAATGTCTTGTGGGTTCAGGACCAGAGCCTTGCGCGGACTTACCGGCTCGAATTCGAGGAGATGTGGGGCAGCTCCGGACCGCAGCCCGACCTCTCGGCGGGGCTTTTCGGCTCGTCGAAGAAGGACAACACGCCGCACTTTTTCAGGATTGGGGGGCGACCGGTCGAGAGCCGTTTCAGCCCGAGCGACCTGACGACGGTGGCCATTGAGAAGACCCTCCTTTCGGCGGACCACGACCTGTCGTTCGCCCTGTTGACTTTCACGAAGGACGAACTCGGCGCGGCCGTCGTCAACCGGGAACAGGCGGGGGTCAGTTGCCGGGGTGTCATCGACAACCCGAACGACAACGGCTCGGAACTCAACTACCTCCTCGCCAACGGCGT
Source organism: Saprospiraceae bacterium (assembly GCA_044227705.1). GTDB lineage: Bacteria > Bacteroidota > Bacteroidia > Chitinophagales > Saprospiraceae > JANOQP01. Next base: position 2,115 of record JBGAWE010000109.1, on the reverse strand, counting down.
GAAGGTGAAAGGCGACGACAAACCAGCCGTTATTCACCACAAATACGGCGTGGTCGATGCCTTCCTGCCAACGAGCGACCCGACTGTTGAGACTGGCTCACACAACTGGTCGCTGACCGCCGAAACGGGCAACGACGAGAACACCCTCGTCCTCCACGACGCTAAGATCGCAATGATGTACGCGATGGAATTTGAGAACAGGTTCAACGAAATCACGGTCGGGACGACGGGCGCAGAAGAATCGGGGGCCATTGAAATCTACCCTAACCCGACGGCCGGGGCGGTTTGGGTGAAATGCCCGGCGGGTTCGAGGCTAGAGGTTTTTGACGCGATGGGCAAACTGGTCGAAGCCAAAACCTCATTGGGCGACCGGACGCTCGTCTCGCTGGAAAGTCGGCCGAGCGGCATCTATTTCATCAAATCCATCGGCGAGCGCGCGGCTCGGGTTGTTCCGGTTCAAAAGATTTGAACCGGGCGGCATCGCAGAAAACACAAAAATTCTAACGAAATGGACGAATCAGCCCCCGAAAAACCGTCGCATCGCCGCCTGCCCAATTTGCCGATGCCGCCCAATTTCAACCTCTGGGGCATCGTCCGTTTTGGAGTGCTGGCCTTTGCGGTTTGGTGGTGTTTCGGCAACTACCACAACGACCTCGCGCCCGGGCCTTTGTTTGAAAAGCACCGCTTCCCCGACTCGAAGACCGTCGACATAGACGGCACGACGGCCCACTACCGCACCACTGGGCAAGGCCCGAAAACCATCCTCCTGCTGCACGGCGATGCCAGCTCCCTGCAAACTTGGGCTAACTGGACGACCGCCCTCGCCACGGATTCCCGAGTCGTCAGCGTCGACCTGCCTGGCTTCGGGCTAACTGGGCCGAACGCCCGAGGGTCTTACAGTACGTTCGCCTATCTGGCCTTTTTGGAAAAATTCGTCGACACGCTCGGCTTGCGCGATTTGCGGCTCGTTGGCAACGGGCTGGGCGGGCAGATAGCCGCGTTTTACACTGCCGACCACCCAGATTTGGTGGAGAAACTCGTCCTGATCGATGCCGAGGGATACCTGAACGACCGGCCGCGCTCGCTCGGCAGTTGGATTGTCCAGACCCCGATTTTGGGGGAGATTGCAGAGAAAATCACCCCAAAAAGCCTTTTTCGAGACCACCTCAAAGCCCTCTGGGCCAACGACGCGCTGCTGACCGACAGCATCGTCGACCGCGATTTCGACCTGTTCCTCCGGCAGGGAAACCGTGCCGCGTGGGCCGAGCGAATCCGAGTCGAGGACAACCGCCCGCCTGCCGAACAGATGAAGAAAATCGCCGTCCCGACCCTAATCCTCTGGGGCGCGGAGGACACGCAGGTGGCGACGAGCCATGCCTACCTTTTCCACAAAGACATTCGGAAGTCAATCCTTAAAATTTACAACGGCCTCGGGCATTTGCCGCAAGAAGAAGACCCGGCTCGGACGGTGAAGGACGTGCAACTCTTTTTCGACGGAAAGCTCTGACCGGTTCAGGACAGGTCGAGAATCATGATCTTCTGCCAAATCTTTCCCGACAAGCCCTGCGTGAGCGATTCGAGGTCGTTGACCGCCTCCAGGATGACAGGGTCGTCCTCGTTCTGAACAAAGAGGACGGCCGTCTTGGCAATTAGCGCCAGCATCTCCGAGCAATAGTCGAGATAGCGCGAAAGCTCGAAATCGGACATCAACCTTTTGGGCGACGAGCTGGTGTCGAGCATCACTGACGACGCGCCAATTTTCGGGGTCTTTGTGAGCTGGTGCATGTCGACGACGTGGGCGAGGCTGCGCAGGCGGTGCAAGGCTTTTAGGCCGACTCGCCTTTTCAGCCTCGCCTCGATGCTGGTCAAGAAGAAAACGGCGATGGCAAGGAAAATAAACTCGTTGATGGCGGATTCAGAGGCTTGGAGGATGTCGGATAGTTGCAGCCCGTCGACGCTGAAGCTGCGCAGAACCAGTCGAAAACCCTGAATAACGACCAGAAACACGAGCAAAATGGCCGCCCACGAGGCAATGCGCACCGGCCAAATCGGGGCTTCGAGGCAGGCGACCAATTCCTCCGCCCGCCCGGCCTGGATCCGAAAATCTTGGCAGAC
>JBGAWE010000108.1:0-15691 GCA_044227705.1 Saprospiraceae bacterium | reverse complement strand
TGGTCGATGTCATCATCAACTCGCTGAACGCACCCGACGAAGGAGGGCGAAAAGACCACAAGCTGGCCAGCCTTGAAATGTTCAAGTCTGGAAAAAGCATCGACGAGATAGCTGCCGAGCGCGGCCGAGTCCGCTCGACCATCGAGGGACACCTTGCCCATTTTGTCGAAACCGGGGAGCTTTCGCTCGACGGGCTTGTCGAGCCGGAAAAGGCAGAGGCCATCCGCGCCTATTTTTCAAAAAAACCGGGCGTCAAGCTCGGCGACGCCAAGATGGACTTTGGCGACGCGGTTTCTTATGGCGCCATCCACTTCGTCCTTGCCGCGATGAAAGCCGATGGAAACCCTTAAATCGTCCACCCCCAATCCAAAAACAAAAAACCCCCGCAGCCGTCTGCGGGGGTTTCAACCATGAAAACAATTAACCTATCTATCCTTTTCCTTTCGATCTAAGTAGGTTGAAAAATCGTGCCAATTGCTCGACGGCCCGAGAAAAAACGCCCGGCGCGAAATCAATCGGCCGGGCGGTTCTCAAAATTCACCTAAAAAGGGTAGTCCGGATCAGTTCTTGACCTCCTCGAACTCCGCGTCCTGAACGTGCTCGGCAGAGCCGCCGTCGCCGGGCTGGCCGTCGGCCTGTTGGCCGCCGAAGCCGTCGCCCGCAGGGCCGCCCGATTGAGTGTTCTGATAAATCTCCTGGCTCGCCGCTTGCCACGCCGCGTTGAGCTTCGCCATGGCCGCGTCGATGCCGTCGGCATCGGCGGCGGCATGGGCCGTTTTCAGTTCGGCGGCTGCGGACTCGATGGTCGAGCGGTGCGCGGCCGGGACTTTCTCGCCGAACTCCTTGAGCTGCTTTTCGGTCTGGAAGATGAGCGAATCGGCCGTGTTCATCTTCTCCGCCTTTTCGCGGACGAGCTTGTCAGCGTCGGCGTTGGCGGCGGCCTCGGCTTTCATGCGCTCTATTTCGTCTTTTGACAGACCCGTCGAGGCAGTGATTCGGATGTTCTGCTGCTTGCCAGTGCCCTTGTCGAGCGCGGTGACGGAGAGGATGCCCGAGGCGTCGATGTCGAACGAGACCTCGATTTGCGGCACGCCGCGCGGCGCGGGTGGGATGCCGTCGAGGATGAACGTGCCGACCTTCCGGTTGTGGCTGGCCAGCGGCCGCTCCCCCTGGAAGATGTTGATTTCGACCGACGGCTGGTTGTCCGCTGCCGTCGAGTAGGTCTTCGTCTTCTTCGAGGGGATGGTCGTGTTCGCCTCGATGACCACGTCGTAGATGTCGCCCATCGTCTGGATGCCCATCGACAGCGGGGTCACGTCGAGGAGGAGCACATCTTTTACCTCGCCGGTGAGGACACCGCCCTGAATCGCCGCGCCGACCGCTACAACCTCATCGGGGTTGACAGACTTGTTCGGCTTTTTGCCGAAGAACTCCTCGACCGCCGCTTGGATGCGGGGTATCCGCGTCGAGCCGCCGACGAGGATGACCTCGTCAATCTGCGCGGCCGACATACCCGCATCTTTCAAAGCCTGACGGCAAGGCTCGAGCGTCCGCTGGACGAGCGAGTCGGTCAGTTGCTCGAACTTGGCGCGGGTCAACTTCGTGACGAGGTGCTTCGGCACGCCATCCTGAGCGGTGATGTAAGGCAGGTTGATTTCCGTCTCCGTGCCGCTCGACAACTCGATTTTGGCCTTTTCGGCTGCGTCTTTGAGGCGTTGCAAAGCCATCGGGTCTTTCCGCAAGTCGATTTGGTCGGTCATCTTAAAGCCGTCGGCCAGCCAGTCGATGATGACGCGGTCGAAGTCGTCGCCGCCGAGGTGAGTGTCGCCGTTGGTCGATTTCACCTCGAAAACACCGTCGCCCAGTTCGAGAACGGAGATGTCGAACGTGCCGCCGCCGAGGTCATAGACGGCGATTTTCATGTCGCGGCTGCGCTTGTCCATGCCGTAGGCGAGGGCGGCGGCCGTCGGTTCGTTGATGATGCGGTGGACCTTGAGGCCCGCGATTTCGCCCGCCTCTTTGGTCGCCTGCCGCTGCGAGTCGTTGAAGTAGGCCGGCACCGTGATGACCGCGTCGGTCACGGGCTGCCCGAGGAAGTCCTCAGCGGTCTTCTTCATCTTCTGGAGGGTCATGGCCGAGATCTCCTGTGGCGAGTACTGCCGGTTGTCGATGTCGACACGGCAGGTGTCGTTCGGTCCGCCGACGACTTTGTAGGCGGCGTTTTTGATTTCCTTCGCGGCCTCCGAAAAGCGCAGCCCCATGAAGCGCTTGATGGAGGCGACGGTGCGCGTCGGGTTGGTGATGGCCTGCCGCTTGGCGGGCGCGCCGACCTTCCGCTCGCCGTTGTCGAGGAATCCGATGACGGAGGGCGTCGTCCGCGCGCCCTCGTCGTTGGCGATGACGACTGGTTCGTTGCCTTCCATGACGGACACGCAAGAGTTGGTCGTGCCGAGGTCGATGCCGATGATTTTTCCCATGTTATTAGAAAGGTTGAGTGTGCTTGGATGTTGGTTTCAAACTTGGGCGACAGTCTTTGGGGAGCCGCGCCCGCCGCTCTTGGTCAATCGGTGTGCCAGCGGTCGGGGGCTGCATTTTTGGCAGGAAACAGGGTTGAATGACAGCTTTTATCAGATGCGGGCTGACAAAATGGCCGAAAGCCCAGTCGACGAGCCGCCTCTTTTGGTCAAAATCCGGCGCGACTCACTCAATTCCACTCGTTGGCGGCAGCCGGTTTGCTTCCTTTGAAAAAAATTCGACCATGAAGCGCCACGCCTTCCTCGTCCTCGCCGCCGTGTACACTGCCACCGCCCTCGCCCAAAAGCCGCTCCTCCGCCAGATTTTGGCGAACGCCGATGCTTCGACCGCACCGCTGCAAGAGTGGATGACGAGCTTCGTCTATTCACAGGACGGCCTTGAACGCTTCGGAACCACCTTCCAATGGGACGAAAAGAAAGCCGATTACCAGCTGAACCTGTCGCGAGAGGTATTCGACGGGCAAGGCCGGACGGTCTTTCAGTCGGATTCGACGCTGGCGACCGGCCGATTTTGGAGCATGGAGTGGAGTTCCCAACAGCCTTTAGCGAGTCATTCTCGGTTTTTTTCCGCGATTCGACCAGTTGGGAAGAAACCATCGCCGACTCGGTTTTTGAATCGACGGCCGCACCGCGATGGCCATCACCGTGATGACCGACAGCAGCGAGGACGGTTTATTCCGCGACACTGCTTGGACGGAGAACAGTTTTGCGCCCGACGGCAAGTTACTTGAAACCCGTCTTTGGGAATCCGGTGGCGTTAGCTATCGTCGCCAGTTTTTCTACGACGCAACCGTCTCGGACAGCACGGTTTTGGAGAGGTCGTATTCAGACTATGGCCTGGGAGAGCAGGAATCAGGCAGCCTTTCCCTCTTTTTACGACGCCGACCGGCGGCTGGAAAGGACGGGAATCCGTCGGCTACACCGATGTCGTAAACCAGGTGGCTTTCTGGACGGAGACATCGAGGTGACGCGCTTCTTTTGGAACGCCGACGGTCTGCTCGTAAGGACCCTTCGTACCGACTCTTTCCAGCACACTCTGCGTCGACAGGTGGAATGTAACTTCCAGCGACAACCCAACGGGCAATTGGCTGCCACCGAATTGGTGGACTTGGACCAGATTTTTGGTTTTAGGCGTATCGATTCGTTTTCCATCGACGGCCTGATTCTTTTCGAAGAAGCGTTCTTCGCGTCAACCGGCCTCCACTTCGGCCCGCCCGAGTGGGAGCTGCTCGAACACACCGACTTCATCTATGACGACCCACTTTTCGAGCCGAAAACAGCAGATTTTAAACTAAAAACCGCTCCAAACCCCGCTGGTTTGACCGTCGCCTTCACCTCGGAAGCCTTTTTTGGCCGGCCCGTTTTCTATCGAATTTCGAACGAATCCGGCCGTTTGATGGCCACCGGCCACCGCGACGGCAACTGGTCCGGCATCGAAATCGACGTCGCCTCGTGGCCGACAGGCACCTACTTTTTCGAGGCGGTATTGAGCGAGCCGTCGATGAAAAAGGCTGTTCCCTTTGAGGTCTGCCACTGACTTAGCCACCAAGCTGTGTGGAGAAAAAACGGTGGAAATCCGTGCCCAATCCGGGGCCTGCGTGCGCCAGCCAATCTATTTTCGCCCCGAAAATTATGAAGGACACGGGCAAAATCCTCCTCGACGCCGACCGCTTCGCCCTCGCCATCGAGCGGCTCTGCCAGCAGCTGCTGGAAGACTGCGGCGAATTTGAACAGACCGTGCTCGTCGGCATCCAGCCGCGCGGCCCCGTGCTCGCCGAGCGCATATCCCACCGCTTAGAGCAAATCCTTGGCAAAAAGCTCGACCTCGGCATCCTCGATATCACCTTTTACAGAGACGACTTCCGCCTGCAGGGGAAACAGCTTTTCCCGAACGAGAACCGGATGCCCTTTTTCGTGGCCGAGAAGAAGGTCATCCTGTTCGACGACGTGCTTTTCACCGGCCGGACGACGGCGGCGGCTTTGCAGGCTTTGCAACATTACGGCCGTCCGGCGCGGGTAGAACTTGTGGCTTTGGTTGACCGCCGTTTCAACCGCGATTTACCAATCGCCGCTGATTATATCGGCATTGCTGTTGATGCATTGGATGAGGCTTATGTCAAAGTTCGTTGGCAGGAAATTCACGGGCGCGACGAGGTTCTATTATTTGAAAAAAGAGAAGAAGCGGGATAGGCTTTTGGTTAGAGTTCTCGCTTATTATCTTTTAATTGAAATTGCAGGTTCATAAAACAAGGCAATTGAAAGATGTTCTGATGGTTTTTAGCTAGCTCAAATCGAAATTCTACAGTCAGCCAATATTCGCAAAATCTAATAATGCAGCTTTCCACTCGCCACCTTATCGGAATTAAGGAAATAACGGCCGACGACATCGGCCTGATTTTCGAGGCGGCGGACAATTTTAAACAGCTAATCAATCAGCCGATAAAAAAGGTGCCGTCGCTGCGGGACATAACCGTTGCCAATCTCTTTTTTGAAAACTCCACCCGCACCCGCATCAGTTTCGAACTGGCCGAACGCCGGCTTTCTGCCGACACGATAAACTTCTCCGCCTCGGCCAGCAGCGTCTCGAAAGGCGAGACTTTGCTCGACACCGTCAACAACATTTTGTCGATGAAAGTCGATATGGTGGTGATGCGCCACCCGGCTCCGGGGGCATGCGTCTACCTCAAAAACAGAATCTCGGCGAACATCATCAACGCTGGCGACGGGACGCACGAGCACCCGACACAAGCCCTCCTCGACGCCTTCTCCATCCGCGAGGCGCTGGGCGACGTGGCCGGGAAAAAAGTGGCCATCATCGGCGACATCCTGCACAGCCGCGTAGCGCTCTCCAATGTCTTTTGCCTGCAAAAACTTGGGGCCAAAGTCCGCGTCTGCGGCCCGCCGACCTTGATTCCCAAATTCTACCCGGAGCTTGGCGTGGAGGTCAGCCACTCGGTCGAAGAGACGCTCGGCTGGTGCGACGCGGCCAACATTTTGCGCATCCAATTGGAAAGGCAGGACATCAGGTTCTTCCCCTCGCTGCGCGAGTACCACACCTATTTCGGGGTGACGAAGGCCATGCTCGACCGGCTCGACCGGCGCATAGTCGTCATGCACCCGGGGCCGATAAACCGGGGCGTCGAACTCACCTCGGACGTGGCCGACTCGGAGCACTCCATCATCCTGCAGCAAGTGGAGAACGGGGTGGCCGTCCGCATGGCGGTGCTTTATTTACTGGCGGCGCGGAACTGAAAAACCGACGATGCAGGACATTTCCGGCGGGTTGTTAAAAAGAAATTCGGCGGCCGCCCAGATTCCCGGGCATTCGTTTCCGGGGTTGGAAATCAGGCGTACTTTGCTGACGAATTTTTCTGTCCAACCTGAAAAGAGATTACCTATGGCTGCTCGCTACCGTTTCTGGCCGGTTTTGGCCGGCTTTTGTCTTTTCCCCTTTGCCATAAAAGCCCAGTCGGACTGCTCGAAGCTCGTGCCGGAGAGCAAAAAGCTCAACGGCGTGCAGCTCACACGCTCGGTCGCTGCGACGTTCATCGTGCGCGGGAGCTATTCCTACACGGTCGAGTTTTTCACCGACGAGAAGGGCGTTTTCGCCCGCATCACCAGTATAGGCGGCGTGGATTTCAACCAGGACGACCAGTTCGTCTTCATCGACGCCAACGGCAGCGAGAAGGCCTACAAATTCATCACCCTCGCCGAGGAGATACCCGGCTCCACGCCGACGCACCGCAACACGCTGCACCTCGATATCCCGGCCCTCGAGTGGCTGGCGGGCAACACGGTTACGAACGTGACCATCATCAATTTCGTCGACCGGCAGAAGTACAAGTTTCAGGTCAGCCCGAACCGGCAGGTTGAGTTCCGGCAACTAGCCAACTGCTTTTTAAGCGCGGTCGACAAGAGCGCGGTCGTGGTCAGCGCGGCTTCTTCTGTTGAAAAGCCGGGGCACGGTGGCCCGAAACCGGCTGCAACAACGGGTGGTTCGACGGGCGGCGGTTCGCAGGAGTTTTCGACCGTTGGCACGACGAGCAACACCGGTGGCAACAAACAGAACCAAGACACCGAGGTGACAAGCCTCCGCAACGAGCTGGAAACCATCAAAAAACAGCTCCGCGACGAGATTCAGGCGGAGCGCGACAAGGCCGCCGCAATCAAGGCGCAGCTTCAGGCCGAAGTCGTCGCGGCGAACGAGGCGGCGACGGCCAAAAAGGCGCAGTTTGCCAACGAGGTGCTCGAGGCGCGGAAGCAGTCGCAGGCCGAAATCGAAAAGAACAAAGAGGAAAACGCCAAGTTTTTGGCTGAGAGCAAACAGAAAGCCGGAGTCGAGGCCGACAAAATCAACCAATCGGTCGAAGCTGCGCGGCGGACGGCGGGCGAGGAAATCCAGAAGGCCAAGCTGGCAAGCGCCGACGAGGTGGCGAAGGCTCGGGACAGCGCGGCGAAGGAAGTTGCCTCCATAAAGGAGAAATTGGAGACGGCGCGGACGCCCAGTACAACACCGACGTTCAATCGGCGAGGGCGGCGGCAGATGAAGAGTTGAAAAAAATCAGGGAGGAGTCGGGCAGGGCGGTCGCAGAGGCCCGCGAAAAGGCCAAAACCGAGACCAACAAGACGATGGACGACGTGGCCGAAGCCAAGAAGACAGCCGCCGAGCAGATTCTGACTGTGCGGACGAAATCTGCCGATGAGGTCGCGCAGGCCCGGGAGAACGCCGTCCTCGAAAAGCAAAAGACCGCTCTCGACCTCGCCGAGACGAAGCGGAAGGCGGAGGAGGACAAGGCGCTTTTCCTCCAAAAGAGCGCGGCCGAGATGGTCGAGCTTCGGGAGAACCTTGCGAAGCAAAAAGAGGCCTCCGCCGTCGAGGTCAACGAAGCGAAGAAGCGGGCGGCCGAGCAGGTCTCTGCCTCGAACATGGCCGTCGCCGAGGCGCAGAAAAAGGCCGACTCCGAGAAGCAAGACATCGCGGCGGGTGTCATCGAAAGCAAGCAGAAGGCTGCCCAGACCGTCCAACAGGTCAACGATGAGATGACAAAGGCCATCACAGAGTCGCAGATGCGCTCGAAGAACCAGCGGGACAGCATCGCGCAGCAGGTTCAGGCGGCGCAGCAGCGGGCGGTCGACGAGTTGGCGAAAATCAAAGAGGAGGTCGACCGCAACATCAAGGCCGCCAAAGAGGCGGAGGCGAAGGCCAAAGAGGAATCGGCCAAAGCCGTCGCCGACGCCCGGCAACGGGCGGCCGAGGAGGCACAAAAGGCTCAAGCAGAGGCAGTTGCGAAAATAAAGGACGCCAATACGAAGGCCGACGACGCTCAGAAACAGTATGCGACCGAGGTGCAGAACAGCCAAAAGACGGCGGAGGAAAAACGGAAGCAGATTCAAGCCGACGCGGCAGCAGCCATCGCCGAGGCCGAGCGGAGGAAAAAGGAAACCCAGAACGCGACGGCGCAGGATGTGATTTCCTCGAAGGAAAAGGCCGCGGCCGAAATCGCCGCCGCGCAGAAGAAGGCGGCGGAGGAAGTTCAAGCTGCCCGTGAGAATGCGGTGAAAGCACAGCAAGACGCCGCCAACCAAGTTTCTGAAGCTCGGAAGGCGAGCGCGGAGGCTATTCAAAAAGCGCAAAACGAGGCCTCCGAAATCGTCCGAACGGCGAAGGAGAACGCCGCCGCCGAAAAAGAGAAAGCCGCGAAAGAGGTCGCCGCCGCTCGTGAAAAGTCCGCCGCCGAGGTCGGTTTGACCAATCAAAATGCAGCAGCTGAAATCCAAAAGGCAAAGGAGGCGGCCGCGCAGGTCAAGCAGGAATCCGCCCTCGCCGCGGCGAAAGCCAAAGAGGAATCTGCTGCCGCCATTGCCTCGGCGAAAGAGACGGCCGCCCGTGAAATCGGTGCCGCCAAGCAGAAATCCATCGACGAGGTGGCGACGGCCAAAAAGGAGAGCGACGCGAAAAAGGCCCAGTTCGCCAAAGAAACAGCGGATGCGGAAGCGAAGAGCCGCCAGGAAATTTCCGAAGCGCGCCAAAAAACGGCCGCCGAGGTCGAGACCGTTCGAAAAGACGGCGACACTAAAAAGGCCGGTTACATCAAGGACACGGAGGACGCTCGGAAGGCATCCGCCGTCGCCGTCGCCGCCTCGCAGAAGGAATCGAGCGACCTGATTTACAAGGCGAAGCAGGACGCTGCGGCCGAGATTGCGAAAGCGAAAGACGACGCGACGCGGGAAGTTGCCTCGACGAAACAGCAGGCCGCCGAGCAAATCAACGCTGCGAAAGCCGACGCCACCCAAAAGGTGGCCGAGGCGAAATCGGCTGCCGAGGCCGAGATGTCGCGGGCGAAGACCGAAAACTCGCAAGCCATCAGCCGGGCGAAAGCCGAGAGCGATACCGAGGTTTCAAAAGTGAAAGCCGAGACGACGCAGAAACTGGCAGCCGAACAGGCCCGCCTCGACGACATCTACGCCAAAATCAAGGTGGCCGAGGAGCGGCTGAAAAACCTCGAAGCGGAGTCGGCGAAAAAGAAGACCACGACCGGCAACTGATTTTCACCCAAGCTTTCCATGAAACCGCAACTGATTGACTTTCAATGGTTTAAGCTGCTCGTCGCGGGCCTGTTCATCGGGCTGGCGACGGGCTGCTACTCGTTCAAAGGGGCGACCATCTCGCCCGAAGTTAACACCTTTTTCGTCAAGAACTTCGACAGCCGGGCACCGAACGCACCCGCCAATTTGCCCATCCAGTTCACAGAGGCCTTGAAGGACAAAATCCGCTCGGAAAGCCGCCTTCGATTGAAAGAGGAGGAACCGGACGTGGAGTTTTCGGGCTACATCAGCGGCTTTCAAGTGCGCGCCGTCGCGCCGAAACCGGACGAGACTGTCTCGCAAAACCAACTGGTCATCACCGTCCACGTCGATTTCACGAACTCGAAAGAGGAAGGGAAGGGCTTTTCGCAGGACAAGTCCTTCTTCCTCGACTTCCCGACGACCTCCGACCTGCTCTCCGTTCAGGACAACCTGATTTCGCAGATAAACAAGCAGCTCGTGGAGGACATCTTCAACGCGGCGTTCAATAATTGGTAGCTTTTTTGACGGAGGACGGTTGACTATAGACGGCCGACGGACATGACACTTCAACCCAGTTTTTTCAATCAAAAATGACGAGCGAGCGGCTGCTTACTTTTCTGGAAAACCCGGCCGAGATGGCCAGCGTCAGCTATCAGGAGATGAAGACGCTGGCGTTGGCCTATCCGTTCGCGGCGAACTTGCGGGTGCTGCTTCTGTTGAAAGGCGAACAGGAAAACCATTGGGAGCGGCAGCAAAACCTCTCGATGGCTGCGCTCTATTCGCCGGACAGGAAGCGGCTGCACCGGTTGCTTTCGCCCAAATTGGGCGTGGTCAGAGTCTCTGAAACCATCTCCGCCCCAGCCGAGGCCGTCCTTGAACTGATGCCGCTGGCCGCCGCCGAACAAGAGATTGCCGCCCGGAAAGCCGCCGAGGTGGGGGCAGTTCAAAAAGCCGATGCAGTCTCGGCAACCGCCACGAAAGCCGTAGAGGCCACGCCGCCAAAAGTTGAATTTGCGCAGCCGGCCGTCTCCAAAAGTTTTGAGGAACTCCTAGTAAAAGCTGTTTCGCCGCGCCCGGCGGGGCCTAAAGTTTTTGTTTTTGGCGAATGGTACGGACAGTTCGTCCTGCCCGTCCTGCCCGAAAGAAAGCCGCGCCCGGCGGTCAAAATCGCTGACAATCAACCTGTTGCGCGGCCGACCGCTGCCAAGCCGGTTGTTGAAAAGAGGAAAGATGCTGCGGCCGAGGCCGATGCCGAAAAGGAGCGCGAGGCCGCCGTTAAAAAGCTCGTCAAAAGGAGCGTGAAGGAGAAGGAGGAAATCGCCTCCGAGACCTTGGCCAAGCTCTACGCCCGCCAGGACTACAAAGACAAGGCCGCCGCGATGTACCAGCGGCTGATGCTTGCATTTCCCGATAAAAGCGCGACGTTTGCGGCCCGAAAATCGGCGGCCGGGCCGTTGGAGGCCCAATTTCGAGGCAATTCCGCATTTTTTTCGATCTTAAATATCATGATGACCACTTCTCGTAGTCCTCATCTCCATCGTGAGCGTGCTGCTCATCGCGGCCATCCTCATCCAGAACCCGAAGGGCGGCATCATCGACGCCTCGATGGGCGGCTCGGCCACCCAGATGTTCGGCGCGACGCGCTCGGCCGACTTCGTCGAAAAGGCCACGTGGTGGCTCGGCGGCATCCTACTCGCCCTTTGCATCGTCACTGCGCTCATGGTCACGGGCAGCTCGCACGGCGCGGAGAACATCCCGCTCCAGACGCAGGGCAAGTGACCCCCCAGATTTGTTGGGAAAAAGGCCCGGTCTTCGGCAAACCGAAGGCCGGGTCTTTGCCTGTTTTTTGAAAGCTCGGCCAGCAAATCCGGCAACGGTTTTATAAAAAATGCCCAGCCGCCACCGGCAAGCGCTTCTGAAATATTGTCGGTAAAAAAACCGCTGGCACAGAAAATGCAGGACAGGCTGAAAGAATTTCCTATCACTCAAACTCAAAACATTTCCAGTCCATGAAGCCAATTGCAGACCGTGTCGTAATCAAACCGGCGCCCGCCGAGGAGAAGACCAAAGGCGGCATCATCATCCCCGACACCGCGAAGGAGAAGCCCCAGCGCGGCGAGGTCGTCGCCGTCGGGCCGGGCAAGGAGGGCAACAATCCCACCGTCAAAAAGGGCGACATCGTGCTCTACGGCAAGTACGCCGGGCAGGAGCTGGACTACGAGGGCGTCGACTACCTCATCGCTTCGCGAAGGAGACATCATGTCGTCGTCATCTGATTTTGAAACTCGAGTTCAAGTCAAAATCAAAGCCGGGCCAAGCCCGGTTCCTCCATTCCTCAACACATCAATTCCACTAAAAAAATGTCCAAGCAAATCAGCTTTGATACAGATGCCCGGGCCAAGCTCAAATCCGGCATCGACCAGTTGGCCGACGCGGTGAAAGTCACCCTCGGGCCGAAGGGGCGCAACGTCATCATCCAGAAGTCGTTCGGCGCGCCCACCATCACGAAGGACGCGTGACCGTCGCCAAAGAAATCGAACTCGAGGACCCCGTGGAGAACATGGGCGCGCAGATGGTCAAAGAGGTCGCCTCGAAGACCGCAGACGCCGCTGGCGACGGCACGACGACCGCGACCGTTCTCGCGCAAGCGATGGTCGCGGCCGGTCTGAAGAACGTCGCTGCCGGTTCCAACCCGATGGACCTCAAGCGCGGCATCGACAAGGCGGTTAAGGCCGTCGTCTCCATCTGAAAAGCCAGACCGAAGTCCAGTAACCTCGGCTCGGATTTCGACAAAATCAACAAGTCGGCGCCATCTCGGCCAACAACGACGAGGCCATCGGTTCGCTCATCGCCGACGCCATGAAGCGCGTCACAAAGGACGGCGTCATCACCGTCGAGGAGGCGAAGGGCACCGACACCTACGTCGAGGAGGTCATCGGGATGCAGTTCGACCGGGGCTACCTCTCGCCCTATTTCATCACCGACGCGGACAGCATGACGGCCGAGTACGAGAACCCGTACCTGCTCATCACGGACAAGAAGATTTCCAATATGCAGGAAATCATCCCGATTCTCGAGAAGTCGCTGCAAAGCGGCCGCGCCCTGCTCATCATCGCGGAAGACGTTGAGGAGTCAAGCACTTGGGGTGCTGGTCGTCAACCGGCTGCGGGCCAATTTGAAGATTTGCGCTGTCAAAGCCCCAGGGTTCGGCGACCGTCGCAAGGCCATGCTCGAGGACATCGCCATCCTGACCGGCGCGACCGTCATCTCCGAGGAAAAAGGCTACAAGCTCGACGGCGCCGACCTCTCGCACCTCGGCACCGCCGAAGGTGACGGTCGACAAGGACAACGACCATCGTCGGCGGGAAGGGCGATGCGGCCCAAATCAAGGCCCGCGTCGCGGAAATCAAGAAGCAAATCGAGTCGACGACCTCTGATTACGACAAGGAGAAGTTGCAGGAAAGGCTAGCGAAGATGGCGGGCGGCGTGGCCGTCCTCTATGTCGGCTGCCACCGAGGTCGAGATGAAGAAGAAGACCCGCGTCGACGACGCGCTCCATGCCACACGGGCCGCAATCGAGGAGGGCATCGTCGCGGGCGGCGGCGTGGCGCTTGTGAGGGCCATCAAGTCGCTCGACAACCTGAAAGGGGCGAACGAGGACGAGACCATCGGCGTCTCCATCATCCGCAAGTCGCTCGAAACGCCCATCCGGGTGATTTCCGAGAACGCGGGCGTCGACGGCTCCGTCGTCTTCCAGCGCGTCGCCAACGCGAAGGACGCGATGGGCTACAACGCCCGAACGAACAAGTATGAGGACCTCAAAAAGGCGGGCGTCATCGACCCGACGAAGGTCACGCGCATCGCGCTCGAGAACGCCGCCTCCATCGCGGGGATGGTCGACGACCGATTACGTCATCGACCGGCCCGAAAGAGCCGGCGGTGGCGGACACGGCCACCCCGGAATGGGCGGCATGGACGGGATGATGTGATTTCAGCCCTGACCCCCAATCAGTTGATTTTCAACTGCTTGGAAATAAAAAAGGCTTCACTCCGGGTTCGGGGCGAGGCCTTTTTCTTTTTCAAAAACCTGGCTGGGTTCAAAGCTTTAGAAACTTGACCGCCGCCCGCTCGGTACCCGTTTCGATGACGAGCCAATATGCGCCCGCTGCCAGCTTCGCCGTGTCGATTTCTACACGGGTTTCACCCGATGGGTATTCCTTTTTTGAAAAGATGTCCATGACGATGCGGCCCTGCGCGTCTGTCAGGAAAGCCTCGGCCTCCGTTGCTTTTTCCAAATTGAAACCCAAAAAGATCCGGCCGATAACCGGATTCGGCGAGACGTAAAGCCCGATCCGAGCCGCCTCCTTTTCTGCCAACTTGACAACAGGTCCAGGCAGGATGCGGGCGATGAAAGCGTCTGTGTCGATGGCCCGAAGATCCTCACCGACCACCAGAACCTTGCCGTTCGGCTGCAAGGCCATGCCAAGGCTGCGGCCGTTCGTGTTCAACTGGAGGGCGCCGTCGGGCGCGAAACCGTTGTCGACTTGCCCGTCCGATTTGAGCCGCACGAGCATCGCGCCGCCGTTGGCCCGGCCGGCGAGCAGGATTTTGTGGTCGGCTTGCAGGGCAACGGCCGCCACGCTTCGCGGGTCGGCGGCACCGCCGAGGAGGGTCCAGCCGTTTGCCCCGAAACCGTTGTCGAAAGAGCCGTCGGCCATCAGCCGGGCGACGAAGATCTTCTCAACCCCGGCATCGACAAAGGTCCCCGCGACGGTCAGCCGCCCGTCGGGAGCAACGGCGACGGAGCGCGGCTCAAGGTCGCCGTTCAACAAAAGTTCGACGCACCCGTCGCCGCCGAAAGTGGGGTCGAGCGAGCCGTCCGGCTGGAAGCGGGTGATGAGGGCGCAGCGTTTTCCCGTCGCCCCTGCCGTCCCGTGGCCGAGGCCGACAAAACGGCCATCAGACATCAATTGGAGGTCGTTCAAGCTGTTTCCATAAAAACCTGGGAAGGGGACGGCCAGCTTTCCCGTTCCGCCGACCAGTGTGGAGTCGAGCCGCCCCTTTTCGGTG
The DNA here is from genome assembly GCA_044227705.1 of Saprospiraceae bacterium. Lineage (GTDB taxonomy): Bacteria > Bacteroidota > Bacteroidia > Chitinophagales > Saprospiraceae > JANOQP01. The sequence continues at coordinate 1,520 of JBGAWE010000108.1, read as the reverse complement.
AAGCGCATCAGGACGAAGCCGTTCACGGCGGCCTCGCCGCCCGCGAGGATTTTCTTGTTGGGCAACACGGCGACGGTGTGGCACTTGCTCGGTTCGCCGGGGCTGAACGGTACAGTCACGAAGCCGTCGGTGTCGAAATTGGTGTCGGGCCAGCCGCCGTCGTCGAGGCGGGCGAGAGCGAACCCGGTGATGTAAGGGTAGGAATTGAAGATGGTCTGCCAACCAGCGATGAGTATGTCGTTTTTAGGGAGGATGGCCACGTCCGAGCATTGATCAGATGCATAGAAGAAGATATACTGGATGCCGTCGTTGATGAAATTCGGGTCTGGCTTGCCATAGCCGAGATAGCAGGCCACGGTGATTTTATCCTCCCAATCCAAGAAGGTTTTGCCGACGGCCACCACCCGCCCGTCGGGTTGCACGGCGATGGCCACAAACCGGTCGTCGCCGTTGGCGAGCTTGTGGATGGCCAGCCCGTCGGCGCTGAAAGTCGAGTCTGCCTGAAGCGAGGGCAGGAAGCGGGCGGCGCCGATCTGACTGCCGTCGAACCAGGCGGTCAGGAGCACTTTCCCGTCAGGCCCGAGGAGGAGTTTTTCCGTTCTCGAGTCCGCTGGGAAGCCGGCCTTCGAGATGCCTCCCACCGAGCCGTCAGTGTTCAGCTTCATCAACTTGGCATAGTAGTCCGAAAGCAGTATCGAGCCATCTTCTTGCACGGCCATGTCACTTGCGGAGTTGCCCCAACCGGAAAGTGTGGAGAGGTTGAGGATGCCGCTGCCATTGAAGGTCGAGTCGGCCGAGCCGTCCGATTTGAGTCTGGCTATGAAGTGCCAGTATGGGATGCCAGTGTTGAAGTTGCTGGTGAAGCCGCTAAATATGATTTTGCCGTCCTTTTGCAAGGCCATGTGCTGAATCATGTCGTCAAAAGCGTTCGGATTGAAGTCGATTTGACCGCCTGTTCCGAACGAGACGTCAAGTGTCCCATCGGCATCGAAGCGAAAAAAGCGGAAGCCGCCGTCCAGGCCCATCGTCGACGAGAAGCAAGTCCCGGCCAGGAACTTCCCATCGCTTTGCTGAACAGCAGGTATCCAAGTTGCGGTATAGCCTTGAACAGAGGGACTTGCGGCGACACCGCCCTTGCCGAAAGCGGAGTCCAATTTGCCGTCTGGGTCGAGCTTGATGAGTACGATTCTGCTTGAATCGAGGGTCGGCAAAACGGAGTTTTCCACGGCGACCATGCCCCCGTCCGGTTGCAGGAAAAGCTCACTGATGCGCTCCGTTCCGCCCAGCCCGCTGAAATCGAAGGCAAACTCTCCGTTTTCCGCAAAGCTCGAATCGATGCTGCCATCAGGCCGGAAACGGGTTATTAGAAGGTCGATCTGCACTTTTTGGCTGATGGGGTCAACCCGTTCCATGTGCCCGCCGACAACGATTTTGCCGTCAGGCAGGATCACCGCGGCTTTGCCGGAGCTTTGGTTGCTTGACAAAAGGCGGGAAAAGCCGTTGGCGCCAAAGGCTGAGTC
>JBGAWE010000107.1:0-15045 GCA_044227705.1 Saprospiraceae bacterium | reverse complement strand
GCAGGGGCTGAAGAAGTGCCGCCCGCACAGGCCGTTGGCTTGTGCGGGCTTTTTTTTTTGAAAAAACGGGAGAAGTTTTGTCAGAAGGGCAGTTGCGTACTCCAACAAACCCCTGATTTTGACCTGCCAGAAATTGGACAATTCGCCTCTTTTGCTTTGAAACCTCCGATTTTCCACTTCCGCGCGCTACTGATCGTCAAAGCCCTCAAACGCGGCGTTCAACAAAAGCCAAAATTTGTCCTTTTCTCCACCTCCCAGGCCCGCCCATCTTTGACCCATCAAACGAAAACAACCAGTCAAGAAAATTTTTCATGAGATTATAACCGGGCCGCGCCACCGGTAAGGTGGGTGCGGCCTGTTTGTGGTGAATGGTAGACGGTGAATTGACCGTCGAAGTTCGCCAAAGCCTGCGGAAGGCCCTCTCCGGCGTTTTTCATTGAACGCTGTTCAAAAAATCACTCTCCGACCGGTGGTTCGCTGGTCTCGGCGGCCGGGCTTTCGGTCTGGTTGTCGTCGGCATTTTCGAGGCCATCGATTTCTTCAACCGGCGAAGAATCCTCCTCCTGTCTTCCGACGACCACGACATCCGCAATCTCCTCGCCTTCATCGAGGCGGATGATGCGCACGCCCTGCGTCGAGCGGCCCATCACGCGCAGCGCGTCGGCCGGGGTGCGGATGGTCACGCCGCTGCCGGTCGTTATCATCAGGTCGTCGGCATCGGTGACGGATTTCACGGCGACGAGCTTGCCCGTTTTTTCAGTGACCAAAATTGTGCGGACGCCCTTGCCGCCCCGCGCCTGAACCGGGTACTCGTCGAGCGGCGAGCTTTCGCCGATGCTCTTTCGGCGACCGCGAGGATGGTCGCCGCCTCGTCGGCCGGGTCGATGATGACCATGCCGATGACCTGGTCGTCGCCGTCGTCGTTGATGATCATGCCGCGCACACCGGTCGCGGTGCGGCCCATCGGGCGGACGTCGCTCTCGTCGAAGCGGATGGTTCGGCCGCAGCGGGCGCCGAGGATGATTTGGTTGTTGCCGTTGGAGAGCTTGGCCTCGATGAGCGCGTCGCCCTCGTTGATGCCGATGGCCGCGATGCCGCCCTGTCGGGGGCGCGAGTAGTCTTCGAGCGGGGTCTTTTTGACCTGCCCGAGCTTCGTGCAGAAGGTGATGTAGTGGGCCTTGAGGAACTCCTCGTCCTGCAGGCTTTTCACCACGATGAAGGCCCTGATTTTGTCCTCCTTCGGGATGTTCAACAAGTTCTGGATGACGCGCCCGGCGGCAGCCTTCGCCGCCTCCGGTATCTCATAAACCTTGAGCCAGTGGACTTTCCCGCTCTCTGTAAATAGGAGGAGCGTGTTGTGCGTCGTCGCCACGAACATGTGCTCGATGAAGTCCTCGTCGCGCGTGCGGGCACCTTTCGAGCCTCGGCCGCCCCGGTTTTGGGCGCGGTACTCGATGGATTTCGTCCGCTTGATGTAGCCCGCGTGGGAAATCGTGATGACCACCTCGTCGTCGTTGATGAGGTCTTCCATCGAGATTTCACCGTCCTCGAGGGTGATGGCGGTGCGCCGCTCGTCGTCGAAGCGGGTGTTGACCTCGCGCAGCTCCTCCTTGATGATGTCGCGCTGCATCTGCTCGCTTTCGAGGATGGCGCGGAGGTGGGCGATGGTCTTCTGAAGCTCGTCGTACTCGTTCTTGATCTTGTCGCGCTCGAGGCCGGTGAGCTGCTGGAGGCGCATGGCCAAAATCGCTTTCGCCTGTATCTCCGATAGGCCGAACTGGCTCATCAAACCTTCCCGAGCCGCGTCGGGGTCGGGCGAGTTTCTTATCAATGAGATCACCGCGTCGAGGTGGTCGAGCGCGATGAGGAGGCCTTCGAGGATGTGCGCCCGTTCCTCCGCCTTGCGCAAATCGAACTTCGTGCGCCGCACGACGACCTCCAGCCGGAACTTGATGAACTCCTCCAAAATCTCCGACAGGGAGAGCGTGCGCGGCCGCCCGTTGACGAGGCAGACGTTGTTGATGCCATAGCTCGTCTGCAGCGGGGTGAGCTTGAAAAGCTGGCTCAAAACCACGTTCGCCGCTCCGTCCTTTTTTATCTCGATGACGACGCGGACGCCCTCCCGGTTCGACTCGTCCCACACGTCGGAGATGCCGGTGATCCTCTTTTCTTCAACAAGCTCCGCGATTTTGACAATCAGTTGCGCCTTGTTCACCTGATAGGGGATCTCGGTCACGATGATGCGCTCGCGGCCTTTTGAATCAACTTCAATCTCCGTTTTCGCGCGGACGACGACGCGGCCGCGCCCCGTCCGATAGCCTTCCTTCACACCGCTCATGCCATAAATAATGCCGCCCGTCGGGAAGTCGGGGGCCTGGATGATTTCCATCAACCGGTCGAGCGACACGTTCGGGTCGTCGATCATGGCGATGGTGGCGTTGACGACGTCGCCGAGGTTGTGCGGCATCATGTTGGTGGCCATGCCGACGGCGATGCCGGCCGAGCCGTTGACCAGCAAGTTTGGAAATTTGGTCGGCAGGACCGTTGGCTCCTCGAGCGAGTCGTCGAAGTTTAGCTGGAAATCAACCGTCTCTTTGTCGATGTCGTCGAGCATGAAGTCGGCGATTCGCCGCAGCCGTGCCTCGGTGTATCGCATGGCGGCGGGGCTGTCGCCGTCCATCGAGCCGTAGTTGCCCTGCCCGTCGATGAAGGGGTATCGCAGCGACCACTCCTGCGCCATGCGAACCATCGTGTCGTAGACCGACGAGTCGCCGTGCGGGTGGTACTTCCCCATGACGTCGCCGACGATGCGGGCGGATTTCTTGTATGGCTTGTTCCAGTTCATGCCCATCTCGTTCATGCCGAAGAGGACGCGGCGGTGCACCGGTTTTAGGCCGTCGCGCACGTCGGGCAGGGCGCGCGAGACGATGACCGACATCGAGTAGTCGATGTAGGCGGTCTTCATCTCGTCCTCGATGTTGACCTGCAGGATGCGAGTCGGAAGCTGTTCACTCATTTCAATTTTTTAAAAGTAAAGGGGTCGAAAATTGGGTGTGCAAAGGTAGAAAAAGGGCTTTTTTAAAAGAATGGGGGGCTGGTTGTGGAAAACTTTGTTCCTGACCAAAACCCAATCCCGGCTGTCAACGACGGGCTTCAATTTCCCAATTTGCCAATCCGCCTCTCGGCCTCATTCAAAGTAATCCCGTCGTAAAAATCCCGAACGAACGGATGGTCAAACCCCTCATGAGGAAAGGCCTCCGGCCGCTGCCCGTTCGGCCGTGTGCGGACGGTCATCGGGATGCCGCCTTTTGAAAAATCGTATCCCCAGATTTCGTTGCACAGCCAGCCGAAGTAGGTGGCTTCGTGCGAGTCGTTGTGGAAGTTGGCCTCGTAGTCGGCGAAGCTGGTTTCGGAAAGGGAGACCCAAACGCCGTAATCCAAATCTTGGCAGCTTTCCAAGACCTTTTGGGTGAAGGTTACTCGGATGAAGCGGTCGGTCTGGTCTTCCCATTTGATGACGCAGAAATCGGAGCTGAAAGTGGCCATCTCCCGCCGCTCCTCCTCGCTCAACCCGGCATAAGGGTCGGGTGCTTTAAAAGTTAGCGCGGGCCAACTGTCGTGGGTCTTGCCGCAGCAGGAACATTGGAATTGCATTCCGAATAGCTATTTTGTTTGGTGAAAAATCAACTCGATAGTCGGTGGCTACGTTGGAACCTCCTACCCCTTCCTCCTCCCAAACCCCGCAAACATCTCCCCCAGCGAGTCGTACTCCTTCCGAAAACTGATGCCCCCTCCGGCCCGCATCCGGTTGCCGTTGCCCAGCAGGATGTCCGGCGACAGCCGCTGGAAGAACTTCAAGACCCACCTTCTGTCCTGCGTCAAACGGATTTCCACCACCACGTCCTCGCCGAGGAAGCCGCTGTTTCCTGTCAAGTTGTTCTGCCCGGGGATGCCAAAATTGGCCCCGCCGTTGATGCGCACCACGTCGTTGGCGAGGCTGGAGGAGAGCCGCAGCGCAAGCTCCTGGTTGGTCTCCGCGAGGTTGTTGAAGCCGAGGTTCTGCGAGCGGTTGTAGTTGATGTCGAAGTCTATCTTCTCGATGATGCTCCCCTGCGCGAACGACGTGACGAGCGACGACAGGTAGTTGGAAAGCTGCGACGTCACCATCTGCGAAAGCGTGTTCACCCCCGTGTTCACCGCCGCCCCGCCGACCGAGAGGACCCCGCCCGCATCGGGAAGGAACCCCCCGATGACCAGCAGCCCGAACGCCTGCCGGTTTATCTCGTTCGGGTCCTGCCGGGCGACGCGGAGCTTGTTGTCGGCAGCTGTTTTCAGCGCGCCGGTCAAATCCGGGAGCTGGATGTCGAACGAGATGTTCGGTTTGAAAAGCGGCCCCGTCAGCCCCATCGTGAGCTGCACGCGGGTGCTGCGCTGCGCCTCCCGCTGCTCCTCGGGCGTGGCCGCGATGAGTTCGTCCTGCATGAAATTGTAGGGCGAGGTCGACAGGCCCTTGTACTCCGCCGCGAGGTTGATGGTCGCCTGAAGCGGGTCGCCGTCCCAGCGGATGGTGCCGCCGGGGTTGACAGTGAACGGCTTGTTCGTCTGCAAGAACGAGAAGGCGCCCGAGCCGAAATAGGTGAACAGGTAGTTCCCGTCGTCGATGACGTAGTCTCCGTACATCTTGAACTGGCCCGTCACGTCGTAGTAGATGCCGAGGTCGCCGTGCCCGTGCCCGGTGATGATGTCGCCCGCCACCTCGTCGAAAATCAGTTGGACCTCCGCCTCAGGCGTCATCGTCAGGTTCATGTCGAGGTTGAGGCCGTCGAGGTCGTCGAGCTGGAAACTTGTCGAGTTTGTCTTTAGAGAGTCTGGCTTCGGGTTCTTCGGCTTGAACTTGATGAACGTCACCTCGCCCGCGTCCTCCGAGCCGGAAAGGGGGATGAAAAGCTGGCTCCCCGCCGCCGTCGTCGCCGTCACCTGCATGTTGGTGGTGGAGAAATCGCCACCGAACACCACGTCGATCTTCCCGATGCCCGTGCCGTAAAAGTCCGGGTTGTCGCCCTTCTTGGTTTTCAAGACGAGAAAGTCGTCGCTCTCGATTTCGAGGTCGAGCTTCCATTTTCGAAAATGGTCGTGGTAGATGCCGCCAGTCACGACGGCCGGTTTCCCCCGGATGTCGAGAATCGTGTCCGGCCTTGTGCGCAAAATCCCGATCGCGTCCACTACCGTGTCCTGCGCCGTGATGGCCGTTGAGGAGAGGCTAATCACTTGATTGTCAATGTGGTAGCGCGTGCCGAGGTAGTTGATGGTCGTCCACCCGTCGATGATTTGCGCCCGGCCGCTCAACTCGATTTTCGACGGCGCGCCCCACAATCGGCCCCGCAGGTCGGCGATGCCGTGCGTGTTCGAGATGCCCGAGACGAACGTCTCGAGGATGGCGAACGGGAAGTTCACCCCCCGGACGGCGAAGTCGAAGCTGCCCGGCGCCAGTTCCGGCCGTGCCTCCATCCTCGGCGCGCCCGGCGGCAGGTAAAAACCGGCCGCGTTGAGCGACTGCCCGCCCTTCTGCTCCACCAAATCGAGGTTCACGTCCACCGGCGAGCGCAGGTCGGCCATCTCGGCGTAGGTGTTGAAGAAGCCGTAGTTGACCTTGTTGATGGTGATGGAGTCCTGCGACGAGAACCAGACCTTGATGCCGCGCATCTTGAAAATGTCGTCCACGTCGATCTGCGCCTCGAAGTTGCCGTCGAAGTTCAGCTTCCGAAATTTCCAGAAGCGGTGGAAGTCCTCGAGGTCGAACTGGTTGAGCGACAGCACCATCCCCCTTTCGTCCTTCGACGAGAGGCTGATGACGCGGTCGCCGTCGCGTATCTCGAAGTTCTGGGTCAACACCGTGCCAGGCCCGAAGCGCAGGAAGTTGTCGCGCTCTATGTTCCAGTTGATGCCCGCCAGCGTCATCTTCGACGGATCGAAGCTGATCTGCCAAAGGCTGTCAACGGCGAAGAACTTCCCAGCCAACAGCACGTTGTTCAAAACGGACGAGAGGTTTTTCGCGCTCACGGAGAACAAAGCTGTGTCGCGGTCGAGCCGCGTGTCGATGCTGATGGGCGCCAGTTTGCTGGTTTTTGAAATCCAAGTCCGCCCGACCGTCAGCCCCATCGCCGCGTGCTCGCCGAGGCTGGTGAAGTCGAGGAAGACCTCGTCCGCGCCGTAGCTGTCGTATCTAAAGGACGGCACCTGCAGGTTCACCTTCACGAAGTTGCGCGGCCCGTTCACTTGCCCGGAGAGGGAAATCCCGGCGAGGTTGCCCAGTTTTTCGTCCAAAATCTGGGTGAAATCCCGCGTGTCGGCGATGTTGAGGTGGAACCGGAAAACCTCCGTCAGCGGCAAGGTGTCGGCCCCCGTCAGCCCCATTTTTTTGGAGAACTCCGGGTAGTGCCGCGCCGCGATGTTGCGCAAGACCGCCGGGACGCGCTCAGGGCTGAAATGCCCCTCCATCGTCGCCTCGCCCAGCGTCGATTTAAGGTACATGAACCGCTCGCCCGCGTCCGTCAGCCGGGCGCCGAGCGCGGCGGCGGGCAGTTTCCAGTCGCCTTTCCCCTCCTCGACGACGCGGATGTTGAGCAGGTTGGCCTCGCCGAAAAGGCTGTCCAGCCGCCTCCCGTGCGCCAGCATCCGGTCGATCTTTCCCGAGATCCGGATGTCTCTGTCCGAAAAATGGAGCTTCCGCAGGTCGAAGTTTTGCAGGTTCGCCGAGAGGTCCATCGACGGCTCGCCCTCGAAATCGACGTTCCCGATGAGTTCAAATTTCGAGTTCGGGTCGCTGCTCTCGATGCGCCCCTTGAACTTCGAGCGGTCGAGCGACCCGTCGGCGTTGATGTTCCGATAGACGTAGCCGCGATAAGTGAGGGTGTCGATGTGCGCGTTGAGGTCGGCCCGGACGGTAGAGGCCGTCAGCCCCCGACCGTTGACGACAGAGACGGAAAAGGAGGCCTTCCCGAGGTCTCGCTGCCCCGTCCACCGCCCGAGGTCGAACTGGCGAACGGCGAGGCCGCCGCTGTACTCAGCCTTTTCCTTCCCCTCGTTCATGTCGAGCTTCATGTTGAGGGCGCCGCCGCCGAGGTCGGTCGCCAGCGTCCCCGCCACCACGAAATCGGAGGAGAACCCGTCCACGTTGCCCGTGAATCCGAGCCGCCCGAGCTTGTCGAAGTTCGGCGGCGCCGAAAAACCGGGCACGACCTGCCGCAGCGTCGCCATGTCGGTCTGCAGGTTCTTGAACTTGAAGTTGAACTCCTGCGTCGCGTCGCCGTCGAGCAAATTGCGCGTGTCGAAGTTGCAGTCGACAGCAAAGGCCGGGGCCAGTTTCAGTTGAAAATCCCGCCCTTTCAGCGCGTTCAGGCTGCCGAAAACATGGCCGGAAAGGAGGGCAGTCGCCGCCTTGTTCTTTTTGAAAAAGGCGTTTTTTTCAAAAAACGGGCTGAAATGCCAAAGGTCTTCGAGCGCGACGTGCGTCCCCTCGGCGAGCGATGCATTGAACCGGACGGCCGAGCCGAAGTCCTTCCCAAAAGCCCCGAACCCGTCGAAGATCATCGCCAGCGAGTCGGTCAGCTCGGAGCCAGGGGTCTGGATTTTCATCCCGGCCAGCCCGATTTTTTTGTTGGAAACAGAAAGTTCGCCCGCTTCGAGGTGGCTCAACCGGAAGCCGCTGCCCGCCTCCAACAGCCCGAAGTGCTTCACCTCGGCGGCGATGTTCAGCCCGTTTTTCAGCTCGAGGCCGTCGACCGCCGCGCCGATTTCGCGCAGGTCGAGGTGGTCGAAATCCACCACGCCGTCGTGCCGCCCGGTCGCGCTTTTTTGGAAATCGTCGAAAACAAACCTGCCGTTTTCGAGCTGAAAATGATGGAGAAGGAGATGGAGCGGCGGCTCGCCAGCCGTGTCTTTCGGCGTTTTCAGTTTCTCGTTTCGAGCAGCGAGTTTGAGCGAGTCGAGCCGTTTTTGAACTGCCTCGGCCAGCGGCTTTCCGGGAAAGTTTTGAACCGTGACCGAGAGGCCGGTCAGCTTAACCAATTGAACATCAACGAGTTGCTTCAACAGGTCGAACTCGTTGAGCCGGATTTGACCCCTCGGAACCCGCGCCTTCAACAGGCTGCCGTCGACATCGTCTTTTTGGGAAAATTCAACATCGACGAGGTTGAGGTTTTGCACTCGAACCGAAAAGCCCTTCTTCTTCGCCGACGGCTTCTTTTTCTCCGATTTGAAATAGTCGAGGATGAACTGGTAGTTCGCATCAGCCTCGCCCTCTGCTCGCGAGAGGTTGACGCGAGCGTGCCGCAGGGCGATGTCACCGAACTCGAATCGGCCGGAGGCGAGGTTGAAAAGGCCCGTGTTCAAACCGGCGACGAGTTCGTCCGCAAACAGCAGCGTGTCGCCCCGCTCGTCGGCGACGAAGGCCCCTTCCAAAACGAGGTTGTCGAAAAACTCGAAGTCGATGTGGCGGATTTCGACCCGCGTCCCCCACTCTTTCGAGTAGAAACCGGCGATCTTCTGGATGAGCCAGTTCTGCACGAACGGCGTCTGCAGCACGAAATACAGCGCGACGAACAGCACGACCACCCAAAAAAACAGGTTCTCCACCCGCCGCCAGCCGCCCAGCACGAGGCGCGCGACGATGGCCCGCGGCGTGTTGGCGCGGGCGATTTCGTCGAGACGTTGCTGTTCGGTGGGCATTTCTGATTCGGTTGGCACACGGCGGACGCGGATTCGACACGGATTTGCACAGCAAAACCCATGTCCATCCGGTGCCGACCGGCGCGGGAGGCAAAACTAACCACGATTCGCACGGGCGGCCTCCGGGGCTGCGGCGCGTGTCGCCAACCAAATGAAAAATGCCGATAACAGTTGGCAAAGCCGGTGGTGAATGATTGTCTGGCCGTTCTACATTTGGCCTGACGAACGTCGCCCTGACCGCATTTTCACAACAATAAACTGCTCTTTTCTGATGAAAAACTGGCTCATCGCCCCCACTCTCCTCCTCGGCCTGGCCGCTTCCTCACAGGCGCAGAATTTCCAGCCCCCGGCCGACGTCCTTCAGCTCATGTCCAAGCACACCTGCCTCACCTGCCACAAGATGACCGAGCGGTCGGTCGGCCCGTCGTACTCGGAGGTGGCCAAGAAGAAGTACTCGAAGAAGCAAATCGTCAACTTCATCTACAAGCCCGAGCCGTCGCACTGGCCCGACTACGCGCCGATGGCCCCGCTGCCGAACGTGCCGAAGGCCGACGCGCAAAAGATCGCAGCGTGGATTGAGTCCCTCGGAAAACAGTGATTCCGAGTCCAACGCAAGCCGAAAGCCGGTTTCCCGATGGGCGGGAGGCCGGCTTTTTTGTTTGGCCCGATTCGTCCGGCAGTTGGCTCGACGACTTTCAAGGGTGGCTCGACCTTCGCCCAAAAAATCCACGTTCCCGACATGAAGAAATCAGCCCTCGGCGCGCCGCCGATGTACTTTGAGCGGTACACCAACCTCGTTGCCGACGACCTCGAACTCGATTCAGCCTTCGCGCAAAGCCTCGACGAAATCTCCCTTTTCGACTGGGAAAAATGCCGCCGCCTCGGCTCGCGGAGCTACGCGCCCGGCAAATGGCCTGTCGCCGAGGTTTTGCAGCATCTGCTCGATTGGGAGCGGATAATGAGCTATCGCGCCCTGTTTTTCGCCCGAAAAGGGCCGCGAAAACCGCAGGGCATCGACGTCGACTCGTTCGCAGCCAACTCGCTCGGCGCAGCGCGGAGCATCGACTCGCTCGTCGAGGAGATGACCGTCACGCGACAGGCGACACGCCTCTTTTTTAAAAACATGACAGACGAGCAGCTCCTCCGGCAAGGCACCAACTGGCAGACGCGGATGTCCGTCGCCGCGATGGGCTTCACCATCATCGGCCACCAGCGGCACCACTTTGGTATGATTGAGGAGTTGTATTTTCCGCTGGTTTGAACTTGGCCGGATTTGTCCGAAGGTTGGCCCGGCGGGCAAATCCGGCAAGCCGAGTTTTGTGGTCAAAAGAGTTTTCACAGCCATGATTGCCACTCCTTTTCGGCTCAAAAACCGCCTCCCGTCGGCCGCCTTTGCGCCGCTCATTTATCTGCACACAATCCTCGGTTCAGCGGGCGACAGCTTGAAGCCGATGCCACCGCTCCATCCACCGCGCCCGCAATTGGTCGATGTTCGGCACATGGCTTTCGACCTGCGGTTTGACATTGAAAAAAGACTGTCCAGCGGCACGGCCGTCATCACCCTCGCCCCGCTCTCCGCGACCGGTTCGGTCGAGCTGGATGCCGGGTTTTTGACGATAAACTCGGTCGAAAACGGCCCAGCCGGACATCCGCTCAAGTTTGAAAACGACGGAAAAGAAGGCCTCGCCAACCTCAAAATCGACCTTGGCCGAACCGTCGCGGCGGGCGAGGTGGTCAATCTCAAAATCGACTACCGCTCCAATTTCCAAAACCCGACCGACCCCGGAAACCTATGGGGGAGCTTTGGCCGGGGCCTCCGGTTCTTCCAGCCGACGGCGACCGAGCCGCGAAAGCGCCGCCAAATCTGGTCGATGGGCGAGCCGGAGGGCAACCGGTTCTGGCTTCCGGGCATCGAGCAGCCGACCGATTTTTTCACCAGCGAGATGACGGCGACCGTCGGGCCGGGGCTGACGGCCGTCTCGAACGGGCTGCTCGTTGAAAAAAAGGACAACCCCGACGGCTCGCGCACCTTCCGTTGGAAGGCCGACGCGCCTCATGCTTTCCATCAATTGAGCATCGCGGTCGGCGAATATGTGGACGTCGAGCAAGTGGCGGACGGCGTGAAACTCCACAGCTTTTGCTACCCCGACGAGGTCGAGGCGACGCGGGCGACGGTCGTCCGGCTGCCCGAGATGGCGCGGTTTTTTGCAGAATTGACGGGGGAAAAGCTGCCTTTCGGACAGTATTCGCAGGTTTTTGCCCAAGAATTCGCGGGCAACAGCGACTACCACGCCACCTCGACCATCACCGAGAACATGGTCGACGACCGGCCGACCCATGCCGACTATTTCTACCTCTGGGACGGGACGGAGGCGCAGGCGCTCGCCGCGCAGTGGTTCGGGCAGCACGTCTCGCCCGCCGACTGGAGCGACGTTTGGCTGTTCAAATCCCTCCAGGTTTACCTCGACTGCCTCTTTTCAGAAAAGGTGAACGGCCTCGACGAGGTTCAGCTTTGGAACCGGCAGTTCCAGATTTCGACCTCGCTCGGCGACTTCGACTCGGGCGTCCGGCGGCCCCTCTCGACGCGCAATTACGAGACGGCGGCCGGACTGGCGCAGGACAACTCTCCCTTTCGCGGCGCGCTCGTGCTGCACATGCTGCGGCGGCAAATCGGCGAAGCAGGCTGGCGGCGGACGCTTCAAAACTTCACCGCTTCATATGGAGGAAAGACAGCGACGACCGACGACTTCCGCCGCGCCGCCGAGCAGGCCTCGGGGCAAAAGCTCGACTGGTTTTTTGACCAGTGGGTTTTCAAAATCGGGCGGCCGGTGTTCGAGGTCTCCCAAAAATTCGACTCCGAAAAAAGGGTTTTGGCGTTGACCGTCAAGCAGTTGCAGCGGCCCGACCCGACCGAGGCGTGGCCGCAGGCCGAGTTTTTCAGGGGAAAAATGCGGGTCGAAATCGACGGGCGAGTGGAGGAAATCGAGCTTTTGCCGCAGGCGGAACAAGTTTTTTCGTTCGCCTCGAACGCGACGCCGATGCTCGTCAATTTCAATTTCGGCAGCGACTGGCTTTGTGAAATCAATTTCGCGAAGACGCTCGGCGAGCTGTTTTACCAGTTCCAAAACAGCCGCGACGTGCTCGCCCGGCGGTCGGCGATGCTCGGTCTGGCCGAGCTTTTCAAAAAGCCGGAGACCATCGACGAGGTGAAATGGACCATCGAAAAGGCCTTCCGGCGGGTCATCAAAAGCCGCAGCTACTGGCGGCTTCGCTATTCGGCGATGCTCACTTTGCAAAGCCTCCTCGCGCCCGACCCGAGCCAGCCGGCGAGGCTCGACCGGCGGACGAAATCCGTGCTTTTGAACATCATCGAAAAGGAAAAATCATGGGACCGGGCGGCGGCCATCGGCTTCCTCGGCGCGACGCGCGACCCAAAATTTGCCCCGGTTTATTTGAAAAACATGGGCGACGAGAGCGACCGCGTGGTCAGTTCGGCGGCCATCGCGCTCGGAAAATGCCGGGCGGCGGGCGCGTTCGAGGCGCTCGCGGCCCTGCCGAAGAGGCCGTCGTGGAAAAACCAGAGCCTCCTCTCCGCTCTCGCCGGATTGAAAGAACTCGGCGACGAGCGCGGCACGGCTATCGCCCTCGAAGCTTTGAAAGACGAAAAATCGGAGGCCCGCTGGACGCTCGCCGTCGGCGCGTGGGACTTTCGCATCGCGGCGGCGCAGACGCTTTTTGCATTGAACAAGGGCGAGCTCGGCCTCCCCGTCGTCCTGTCGAGGTTTGAAAAGGCGATGGCGGAGGGCGACGTGAACGACATTTTTTCCAACCTGCTCCTCCTCTCGGAACTCGGCGACGGGCGGGCGAAGGCGGCTTTCGAGGCGGCCCGCGAGCGGTTCAAAGGGGACGAACCCGCGACCTCGGCCGTCGATTTTTATGAAAACCAATTGAACGCCACGCTCAAAAACTGACCGGCCATGCCAACCAAAATCATCTTCGTCATCGCCCCGCGCACCCATCTGCTCGACCTCGCGGGGCCGGACCAGGTCTTTGTCGAGTCCATTTTTTACAAGGCGCCTTTTGAAATCGTCTATTGCTCGCTCGGCGATGAGGCGGGTTCGGCCAGCGGCCTGCGGTTCGAAAAGCTGCCGGGTTTTTCGGAAATCGAGGTCCGGCGGGGCGACTACGTCTTCGTCCCCGGCTTCGACCCGGACGAGCTTTTTGCCACGCAGGGTGTTTTTTTGAACAAACTAAACAATTGGCTTTCAGCGGCTTATGCCGACGGGGCGAACATCTGCTCGGTCTGCACGGGCGCCTTTGCGCTCGCGGCGGCCGGTCTACTCGACGGGCGCAACTGTACGACGCACTGGAAGTACACGGCGAAGCTCCAGCGACAATTCCCCCGGGCGCGGGTGCTGGAGAACGTGCTTTTCACGGAGCGCGACGGCATTTTCACCAGCGCGGGCATCGCCTCGGGGGTCGACCTCGCGCTGCACATCGTCGAGAAGGAAATTGGGCCGCACTTCGCCAACCGGGTGGCCCGCGAGATCGTCGTCTACATCCGCCGCGAGGGCGGGCAGGCGCAGCAGAGCGTCTTTTTGCAGCACCGCAACCATATCCACGCGGGGGTTCATGCGGTGCAGGACTGGCTGGTGGAGAATTTGGACCGGAAGACCTCGCTCGGCGAGCTGGCCGGGCTGGCGCACATGAGCACGCGCAACTTCACCCGCATTTTCAAAAAAGAGACCGGCGCGACCATCGGCGACTACATCGCCAAGCTGCGGCGGGAGCGCATCGGGGAGCTTCTGAAGAAGCCCGACTTGTCGAGGGCGCAGGTGGCGAGGCAGGTGGGGCTGTCGAGCGAAAGGCAGGTGGGGCGGCTGGCACGGGGCTAACTCCCCTTTCGCAGCATGTACCACGAAAGCCCCATCGTGAAAAATAGGCAAGAACACAGCACCATTGGGAAGGCCCAGCGGCTCTCCTCCATGCCGTTGGGGATGTTCATGCCGAGGAGCGAGGCGATGAGCGTCGGCACGGCCAGCGCGACGGTGATGACGGTCAGGCGGTTGATGAAGCGGTTGAGGTTGTTGGAGATGATGGACGAGTAGGCGTCCATCGTGCCGGAGAGGATGTTGGTGTAGACGTTGGCCATCGAGAGGGCCTGTGCGTTGTCGACGATGATGTCCTCCATGAGGTCGGCCAGCTCCTCGTCCTTGGCAGCGCCGATAAGGTCGATGCGCTTCATCTTCATCATCAGGAGCTCGTTAGTCGAGAGGCCGTTGACGAAGTAGACGAGGCTTTTTTCAACGGAGAGAAGCTGTTTAAGCTCCGAGTTTCGCGAGGAGTGCTGCAGCTCCTTTTCAATCAGGTTGCGGCGGATGTTGAGCTTTTTGAGGCAGGAGAGGTAGCGGTTGACGTTCTGCTCCATGATCTGCAGGATGAAAAGCCGCTCGTCGGAGGGCACGAAGCCTTTCACCTTGTTCTCCAAAAACTGCTCGATGACCGGGCTTTCAAAGGCGGAGATGGTGATGACGTGCTCGATGGTCGTGATGATGCCGATGGGGACGGTGGTGTAGATGGCCTCGTCCTCGCGCTCGACCTGTTCGTTGAGGATGGGGGTGGAAAGGACGATGAGCTTCGAGTCGTCCTCGCGCTCGAAACGGGGCCGCTCGTCGACGTCGAGCGAGTCGGTGAGGAAGTCGAGCGGGATGGCGAACTGCTCGGCGACGGCCTCCAGCTCGTCGTGGGTGAACGGGGGCGAGATGTTGACCCAGCAGCCCGGCTCCGGCTCCGCGAGGCGGAGGAGCTTTCTGTTTTCGCGTGTGTAGAAGGATATCACGTTTGGGAATCGGGTTGTCCCGGAGCGCTTGCTCCGGGCGTTTTCAAAATCTTCGGGTTCACGCCCGAAGCAAGAGCTTCGGGGCACAAGTTCAGCCGTCAATCAACCGCCCGTTCTGGATTCTCAAAATCCTGGCCGGGAAGTTCGTCAGTATCCGGTAGTCGTGCGTAGCGCAGAGGACGGCGGTGTTGTGGTCCTTCGCCACTTTCCGCAGCAGAAGGAGGATGTCGTCGCTGGTCTCGGGGTCGAGGTTGCCGGTCGGCTCGTCGGCGAGGAGGAGCAGCGGGCGGTTCAAAAGGGCGCGGGCCATCGCGGCGCGGCTCTGCTCGCCGCCGGACAGCTCGAAGGGCATGGCCGCTTTTTTGTCCAAAAGGCCCACGTCGCCCAAGACTTCCTCGGCTCGGGCGGCGATGTCCTGTTTGTTCTTCCAGCCGGTCGCGCGGAGGGTGAAGACGAGGTTTTCAAAGACATTCCGGTCG
>JBGAWE010000106.1:0-15266 GCA_044227705.1 Saprospiraceae bacterium | reverse complement strand
TCTACGGATCGGCAGGTGAGGTCGTGGAGAGCTATGCGCAGTTCGCCCGGCAGGTGAAACCGGGCGGCGTCCTGCTCTACAAGGCCGACCAGCCGCTGCCGCTACCCGCGACCGCGGGGGTGAAAAAATCCACTCGTTCGGCTATGAGATGGGCGGTTTTCGGGCGGAGAACAGCCGGATTGAGAACGGTTGGTCGGTCTTCGACCTCAAATTGCCTCGCGGGCTGGGTGGCGGTTTCAAGAAATTGAAGCTCCGCCAACCGGGCATACACAATGTCGAGAACGCGACGGCTGCCATCGCTTGCGCCCTTTTCGCGGGGTGCCGAAGGCGAAAATCAGGTCGTCGCTGGCAGGCTTCCGGGGCGTGAGGCGGCGGTTCGAGTTCATTTTGAAACCGAAAAAGGACGGCAGCGGCCCCGTTCTCATCGACGACTACGCGCACCATCCCGCCGAACTGGCGGCGACAATCGCTGCGGCGCGGCAGCTTTTCCCGGGCAAAAAAATCACCGGGATTTTCCATCCGCACCTCTTTTCGAGGACGCGCGACTTCGCCGACGGCTTTGCCCGCTCGCTCGAAATGCTCGACACTGTGATTCTGCTCCCGATCTATCCGGCGCGGGAAAAACCCATAAAAGGGGTCGATTCCGACTGGCTTTTGGGCAAAATAAAAACTGTTGGTAAGTTTTCCACAACGCGGAGAGGGCTTTTCCACACCCTTCTTGGCCAAAATGTGGAAGTCGTTCTAACGCTGGGCGCGGGAGACATTGACCAGCTCCTGCCGAAAATCAGGCGGGAGTTGAAAAAGCAGGCATCTGCACAGCGACTCGCCGCCGCTCGATAATTACTGCAATCCGCAAAAACTGAAAACAGTAGAACAGTAAAAACTCAAACCAAGCAATGGCTCTCCGGCTTCCCACGCTTCCTCGGCTTCGCTACGACCGCATCGGTTGGGTGGCGTTCGTGCTGGTGAGCGGGCTGGTTCTGATTTCGGCGGTCGCCAAAAAGAAGCACTCGCCGACGGAGGAGACCTTGATAGAGGTCGTCCCGCTGCCTGGCGGCGAGAAGCTCATCAACGAGCGCGACGTGAAGAACGTCCTGCTCAAAGCCTTCGGCAACAACCTCCAGAATCCCGATCTGGAGCCTCGAAGTGGAAAGAATCGAGAACGCGCTCGAAGCCGACCCCTTCGTGAAAAACGCCGACGCCTTCGTGGACGCGCACAGCCAAATCCACGTCCGCGTCGAGCAGCGGCAGCCGGTCTTGCGGGTGATGGACGCCAGCAGCAGCAACTACTACCTCGACCGCGATGGTGCGCGCGTGCCGCCGAGCCGCAACTACGCGGCGCGGGTCGTCGTGGCGACGGGCAGCTTGCCGCCGTACTCGCCCGATTTTCTGCTCAAAAAGAAGTCGCCTTTGAAAGACCTCTTCTTTTTGAACCAGAGCATCGCTGGGGACGAGTTCCTGTCGAGCCTCGTGCAGCAAATCCACCTGACGGAGGGGGGCGACTTCGTGCTCGTGCCGCTGGTGGGCGACCAGAAAATCATCCTCGGCGGGGTGAAGAACCTCGACAACAAGTTCTGGAAGTTGAAGAACTTCTACCGCGAGGCGATGGTAAGGGAGGGGTTTCAGAAGTATGAGACCATCAATTTGAAGTTCAAGGGGCAGGTGGTTTGCAAAAGATAGGCGGGTTGTTGGCGGGGGCGCCAACAGCGGCCAATTGTGCACAACTTGCTCATTGTCAATCGAAATCATTCAACCACTTTTTGAGAAACAACCTTTAATCAACTCAACATCATGCAAGAATTTGCTCCTCAACCGAGCGACGTCGTCGTCGCACTCGACATCGGCACCACGAAGGTGTGCTGCATCGCCGGACGCAAGGACGCGCACGGCAAGCTATCCATCATCGGATTCGGCAAGGTCGAGTCTGTCGGCGTGATGCGCGGCGTGGTCTCGAACATCGAGAAGACCGTCGCGGCCATCCGCGAGGCCGTCGAGATTGCCCAGCGGCAGGCGCGGATGACCTTCCGGCAGGTGCATGTCGGCATCGCCGGGCAGCACATCAAGAGCCTGCAGCACCGCGGCATCCTCACCCGCGAGAGCGACCACACGGAAATCGCGCGGCGCGACATCGACCGGCTTGTCAATGACATGTTCAAGCTCGTCCTGCCGCCCGGCGACAAGATCATCCACGTCATCCCGCAGGAGTACACCGTCGACAACGAGCAGGGCATCACCGACCCAATCGGGATGTCGGGCGTGCGGTTGGAGGCCAACTTCCACATCATCACGGGGCAGATAACGGCCATCAACAACATCTACCGCTGCATCGAAAAAGCAGGGCTGCGGGCTGCCGACCTCACCCTCGAACCCATCGCGTCGGCCATCGCCGTGCTTTCGGAGGAGGAAAAGGAGGCGGGCGTGGCCCTCGTCGACATTGGCGGCGGCACGACCGACATCACCGTCTTCAACGAGGGCATCATCCGCCACACGGCCGTCATCCCATTCGGCGGCAACGTCATCACGGCCGACATCAAGGAGGGCTGCACCGTCATGCAGCCGCAGGCGGAGAAGCTGAAAGTCAAGTTCGGCTCCGCCCTCGCCGACGAGGTGTTCGACAACCGAATCATCACGATTCCGGGGCTGAAAGGGCGCGAGCACAAGGAGATTTCCGAAAAAAACCTGGCCCGAATCATCCAGGCGCGGATGGAGGAAATCCTCGACTACGTCCTTTTTGAAATCCGGCGCAGCGGCTACGAGCGCAAGCTCATCGGCGGCATCGTCTTGACCGGCGGCGGCTCGCTCCTCGCCTCGATGGACAAGCTGACCGAGTACCGCACCGGCATGACCTGCCGCATCGGCATCCCCGTGGAGCACCTCGGGCACGGCTACTCGGAGAGCATGGCCTCGCCGATGTACTCAACGGCCATCGGGCTAATGCTCAAGGCGTTCGACGACGTGGAGGCGGGAAAGGTCGAGCTGGCGCCCGTCGAGGAAAAACCGGCGGCCAAGCCCGAGTCGAACGTGGTCGAGGAACCGCAGTCGAAGTCGTGGCTGTCCAGCGTTTTCGAGAAGACAAAAGAGTGGTTCGAGGCCGAACCCGACATGGATTTTGACAGGAAGTGACCTATCCGAACCGATTCAGAGAAAACTTTTCCCTTTCATAAAAACAACTCAACCATGCTCTTCGATTTGCCAAAGGATGAGCCCAGCATCATCAAAGTCATCGGCGTGGGCGGCGGCGGCAGCAACGCCGTGACCCACATGTACAAGCAGGGCATCGTCGGCGTCGACTTCGCCATTTGCAACACCGACGCGCAGGCCATGCAGCAGTCGCCCATCCCCGTCCGCATCCAACTGGGCTACTCGCTCACCGAGGGGCGCGGCGCAGGGTCGAAGCCGACCGTCGGCCGCGACGCCTGCCTCGAAAGCATTGAGGACATCAAAAGGTGGCTCGAAACGAACACCAAGATGGTGTTCATCACAGCCGGCATGGGCGGCGGAACGGGCACCGGAGCCGCGCCGATCATCGCAAAGGCGGCACAGGAACTCGGCATCTTGACCGTCGGCATCGTCACATTGCCGTTCACCTTCGAAGGCCGGACGCGCGTCACGCACGGCCACGACGGGCTGGACGAGCTTCGAAAAAACGTCGACACCCTCATCGTCATCTCGAACGACAAGCTCCGTTCGATTCACGGCAACCTCTCGATTTCACAGGCGTTCAGCCAAGCCGACAACATCCTGACGACCGCCGCAAAGGGCATCGCCGAGATAATCACGGTGCCGGGCTACGTCAACGTCGACTTCGAGGACGTGAACACCGTCATGCGCCAGTCGGGAGTCGCCATCATGGGCACCTCGGCCGTCGACGGCGACAACCGGGCGAAGCGGGCCGTCGACGAGGCCCTCAACTCGCCGCTTTTGGAGGACTCCAACATCCGGGGCGCGAAGCACATCCTCGTCAACATCACCAGCGGCACCCGCGAGGTGACGATGGACGAGATTTTCGAAATCACCGAGTTCGTGCAAAACGAGGCCGGGCAAGGCACCAACCTCATCTGGGGCAACTGCTTCGACGAGCGGCTCGGCGAGAAGATTGCCGTCACCGTCATCGCGACGGGCTTCGAGCAATCGTCGCGGCCTGCGCAGCTTTATGGCGGCAGCCGCCAGTCGAACCATTTCGCGCCGCAGCCGCCGAGGGAAAACCGTGTGCATTTGGAGGACGACGTAAAAAAGTCGCCCGCCCCGTCTGGGATTTTTGAGGCCGCCAACGACGAGCCGACCCTTTTCGACAACACGCCGGACGGGGCGAAAGGCAAATCCTTCGAGTTCGACGTGCCAGAGACGCTGGCCAAGCTCAACCGCCAGCCCGCTGCCGAGCAGTACATCCCGAAGGAGCAGCGCGAGGCGATGGAGGCCGCCCGCCGCCGCCACGCCGAGATGGCCGCAAAACGCAAAGAGGACGCCCGCACCCGCCCCCTGACGATGCCCAAGCTCTCGTCGCCGCAGACCGTCATCGACATGGAAAGCCAGCCGGCCTACCTGCGGAAAAACGTCCTGCTCGACGATGTGGCCGACGCCGCCGACCTCGGCATGAGCCGATGGACCATCTCCGTCGACGACGAGCCGGAACTGAAAATGTCGGGCAACTCCTTTTTGCACGACAATGTGGACTGACTGACCTCATTGCCGTTGTTGGCGTCCTCGCCAACATCCAAATCCGGAGAGTTTTTAGGAAGTTTTGACCAAATACAGTTGGAAGGCCCCGGCGCGAGTCGGGGCCTTTTTTGTTCGCCGAACGTAGATTCCGCGCAGGTTTTCCCAGATTTGAGCGGCGGTTGGAACCGGCCCGCCAGAGGCAAGACCGGTGCATTTTTTCACGGACCAAATTCAAAACAACATGGCCAGCACAGCCGCATTCCAGGTCAAGGGCACGAGCAAGACCGCCCTATTTTCCCTCAAAATACACCGCGGCGAGGGCATGGCCCTGCTAGCCATGAACTGGAAAAAGGGCGAGCCGCCCGCCGATTTCGTGGGCTTCGCCATCCAGTACAAAGAGCCGGGCGGCGAGGTCTTTTTCGCCTTGAAAAACCGGCTCACCTTCCCGCAGGACCTCAACTCGACCGACCCCGACCGATTTTCGACGCTGCGATCGCCCATCCAGAAGTTCCGCTGGGTGCACTTCCCGCGTAATGCCGACATGGAAGGCACCTTCACCTACCGCGTCACCCCCATCTTCATGAACGCAGCGGGCGAGCGCCGGCAGGGCGATGCGCAGGAGGCCTCCCTCGAGCTGCGCGGCCACACCGTGCCGGGGTTGCTGAATCTCGGCTTCACGCGCGGATTCGTGTCGTCGCAGGCGTTCGTCGATCTGTTCGGGGCGGACGCCATCCCCAAGCTGCTCCCGGCGGAGGCCGAGCAGGGGCTGGCGTTCAAGCCGACCTTCGACAAAAAGGAAAAAGCCCTCTCGTGGATGGGCTTCGAGGCCCGCCGCATCGTACTCGACCTGCTCGACGAGGCAATCGCCGACCAGACCGCCCAGGTCCGTGTCGTGGCCTACGACCTCAACGTGCCTGAAATAGTCGAACGCCTCGAAAAGCTTGGCCCCCGCCTCATGGCCATCATCGACGACAGCGCTGATCACGGCAAACCGGACAGCGCCGAGCGGACGGCCGAGCAGCGCCTGGTCGCCAGCGCGGGCGCGGCCAACGTCAAGCGGCAGCACATGGGGTCGCTACAGCACAACAAGGTCGTCGCCGTCGTCGGCGACAAGGTCAAGGCGGCTATCTGCGGCTCCACGAACTTCAGTTGGCGCGGCCTCTATGTGCAGGCCAACAACGCCATCGTCGTGCGCGGCGCGGCCGCGGCCGCCATCTTCATGAAGGCCTTCGACAGCTACTGGACGCCTGGCACGGCGGC
The DNA here is from genome assembly GCA_044227705.1 of Saprospiraceae bacterium. Taxonomy (GTDB): domain Bacteria; phylum Bacteroidota; class Bacteroidia; order Chitinophagales; family Saprospiraceae; genus JANOQP01. The sequence continues at coordinate 9,347 of JBGAWE010000106.1, read as the reverse complement.
GGCGTTCTGCCAGTCGGCCCCCGCCGCCGCGTGGCAGGACCTCGGCCTCAAGGGCGTCGACGCGAAAGTGACCTTCTCGCCCCACGCTGCCGCCAACGCCCAACTGGGTGCCATCGCGACCGATGTCAGCGACGGCACGAAGTCGTCGCTTTTTTACTCGCTGGCCTTCCTCCACCAGACCGAGGGGCCGCTGCGCGAGGCCATTAAAAGGGTGACGCTCAACCCGAAAATCTTCGTCTACGGAATGTCTGACCGGAAGGTGGGCGGCATCGAGGTGCAAAAGCCCGACGGCAACCTAGCGCCGGTCTTCCCCTCGCAGCTCTCGGGAAAGGCGCTGCCCGAGCCGTTCAAGTCGGAGCCAAGGGGCGGCAACGGCATCCAGCTCCACCACAAGTTCGTCGTCGTCGACTTCGACAAGCCCACGGCTCGCGTATACATGGGTTCGTACAATTTCAGCGATCCGGCCGACCGCAAGAACGGCGAGAACCTCCTCGTCTTCCGCGACCGCCGCATCGCCACGGCCTACATGATCGAGGCGGTTCGCCTGTTCGACCACTACCAGTTCCGAAACAAGGAAATCTCGTCGACCGAACCGATAACCCTCAAGCTGCCGCCCGCGCCGGGAAAGGATGCTTGGTGGAAGGAGACGTTCGCCACCGGCTCTGTCAAGAGCCGCGACCGGCTGCTGTTCTCGTAGGATGGCCGGGCGGTTTTTGCTTGGCTTCAAAGCTCGAACTCGACAATCAGCTCAACGGCCCGTCCTTCTCCCGGCAACTGCTCGGGCAGCGGCAGCATCTCTGTGAAGACGATTTCGCCCTCAGTTTTTTCCAACCTCTTTTGAAACGCCCGCAGCGAGATAACCGATTGAAAATCAACGAACTGCGGCTTGCCGCGGAACGAGTAGAAGCAGCGGCGCGGCAAACTTTCCTTTTTTTGAAACGCCCGGATTTTTGAAAACCAGTCGATTTCGGGTGCGGTCGGCCGGGCCTTTTTGGGCAGGTTTTCGATGTTGTAAACCCAAGTTTCCCGCCTGAAAACCAGGTCGTCGCCGACTGGAAAGCCGGGGGCCGGTGGCGCGTCCTTCCCTTTCTTGTTTTTTCTAAAATCCTCGACCATCCCAGCCAGAGAAAACCGGCTGCTGCGAGAGGGCGCGCGGAGCAGTTGCAGCACAGGTGTGCGCGAGTCGGGCGATTCGAGGCCGAGGTCGGCTATGTTCAGCCAGTGGTTAAAGGGAGGAAAAAACGGCCCGCAACCTGCCGGTCTTTCTGTCAAATGGACGCTGATTTCATCGAGCGAGACCCTATCTTCCTTGGGCAGGCGCAGCCGCGAGCCATGAAAGTCAAGCTCAAGTTCAGTCAAACCGGCGACAGGTTAGCGTTGTGGAAACTCTGCCCATAAAAGCCGACGGCCGTCGAGTTCCACTTTCTGAGCGCCTCGGTTTGCCGGTCTGGAAAAAGGGAGAAAAAGCCCCATCACCCGTCCACCGCCAGGGAACAGCGGCGTTGACGACGGCAGCCAGCCGCCCGTCTGCGAGGCGAAAAACTTGCAGGGCCGCGCCGATTTTGCCTGATGGCCGACTTCTAACAGGTTGACTTTCAACGACTTGAATTCCGTTTTTGGAAAGAAATGCCTCGGCGAACTCGAGAAAGCCGACCTCTTCGCCGCCAAATTCTCTTTGAAAAAATGCCATCGCACGGCTGGCCAGTTCGCCGACGGGAAACTTCCCGGCTGCCAAAACCGCCTCGCGCAGCGAACCGACGAGCCGCTCGATTTCGCCCGGCTCGATGCCGAGTTCGTGCTCCGTCGCCGCGTCTTGAAACCAGATTTGCTCGGCGGGAGGCGCGTCTTTTTCACCCAAAAACTCGGAAAGCCGCTGCCTTGCCTCGAGCTGAGCGGCCCGCGCCTCCTCGACCGGCAGCCAGCCAAGTTGCTTGGCCGTGCCGTTGAGCCAGTGGAACAGGGCGGCCAGTTCGTCCTGTTTTTCAAAAGGGGAGAGGAAGGCCAGCCGGCTCAGAAACCGGGCCGACCAGTCCGGCTCTTGGCCGCTGACGGGCAACACGTTTTCGAAAAATCCGAGGCTAATCAATTGATTCACAAAGGATTCCCCTTCGACATCTGTCGCCTCGAACTGTTTGTATAGAATGCTTCCCAACTTTTCCGGGTCAGTTTTTTGATCAGGAGCGGGCCGCAAAAAAAACGCCCAAATCCCCTCCGCCAATTCGCTTTCGAGGTGCTGGAAAGCCTCCGTCTCGTTGTCGAAAAAAGGGAAAACAAACCGATTGGGGGCAGGGTGGGAGAGTGCCGGGTTGAGCCTGATCCTCAAGTGCTTGGCAAATCGAGAATCGGCCAAAAGGCGGTCTATGAGCCGCTCGAGAATGGCCACGTTGAGCGTGTGGCGCAGCTTGACGTTCTCCCTTGCAACCGCCTCCATCCCTGCCCATCGCGGGTTGTCGGTCATGTTTTTCAGAAAGGAAAGGTCGGTCTCAACCTTCTGGAAATCAACGAGTTGCGTCGAGCAAAGCTGGGCAAAGGGGGAGGTTTTCGCCGCCGCCCGGGCGAGGTACTCGTAAAGCCCGAGCGCAGTCTGCCGCTGCTTTTTCACGAAATCGACGGCGGCGGTTCGCCTGAAATTGGGCAGCCGGTCGAGCAGGTCGTGAGAGGCAAAAAGCAGCGACCGCTCGAGCGGCGCGAGATGGCTGAAGGCCTGCATTTTTTCATGGAGCCGCGCCCATTCGGCCGCCAAGAGGTGCGGGTCGGCGATGGTTTTTTCAAACAAAGCCTCGTCGGCGATGGCCAGTTCGTCGAGCTGCCGGGCGGGCAGCGCGGCGACGCGAGCGATGGCAAAGGAGAGAAGCTGGAATTTATTGGAAGGCATGGGGCAAAAATGGGTCGCGCTCACAACCAGCCCAAACTGGCGAGGTCTTCGGGTTTGTCGATGTCGCAATGGCCGAGCGGGAAGTCGACGAAACTGGTCGAGGCGAGGTTCTCGGCGACAAGTTTCTTGGCCCCGAAATCGCCGCCCATCACGAGCAGTTTTTCAAAAAAAGGTATCCCAAAAGCCACTGGCGGCCCGAAAGCACCATTCGCGTAGCGGCTCGCGGTGATGGGCTGGCCGCTCGTTTCTTTCTCCAATATCAGCTTTTCAAAAACCGCCGCCGAAATCGAAGGCTGGTCGATGACCGAGACGACAACCGTTTCGACCATCGGCCAGACCGCCAAAACCCGCTCGACACCGGCTCTGATCGAGCCGCCCATGCCCCCGGCCCAGCCGTCGTTTTGGATGATTTCGATCGGATATCGGCGGATTTTGGGTGAAATCACCTGTGAATTGGCCCCGACGACGACTGCGACCGCCGCCTCCGGCCGAACAGCCAAAGCGGCTTCGACCGCCCGGCGAATCAGGGTCTTCCCATCAAAAACGACAAGCTGTTTCGGCCGCCCGAGGCGCTCGGAGGCTCCGGCGGCGAGGAGGAGGATGACGGTTCTCATCCCCGTTCAGTCGAGTGGATGGAGACCTCCCTTTCTCTCAAATGCCCGCCGCTTCGGCCGCCAAAGACCGCCTGTATCTCCGCAACGATGGACAGCGCGATGGCCTCAGGCCCCTCCGCCCCGAGGTCGAGGCCGACTGGGGCGTAGATTTTGGAAAGCTCCTTTTCGGAGAGGAAGATGCCCTCGCCCTCCAGTTCGCCGAGCATCCGGGAGAGCTTTTGGCGGGGGCCGAGGAGGCCGATGTAGGGTGTTTTTTCAAAAACAAGCCGCCGAAGGAGGGCCATGTCGTAGCTGAAGTTGTGCGTCAACAGTACACACGCCGTACGCTCGTCGATGGCAATTTTTGAGAGAAGCTCGTCCGGTCGGGCAACGACGACGCAGCCCGCCGCCTCGAACCGGCCTTTTTGGGCGAGTGCAGGGCGGCCGTCGGCAATGGTCACGTCCCAGCCGAGGAGCGCGGCCATCTGCGCTAGGGGCTGCGCGTCGTTACCCGCGCCCGCCACGACGAGAGCGATGGGCGGCGTGATGAGCTCGAGGAAGATTTCGATCGGGCTGCCGCCGGTTTCATTGCCAAAAACCGGCCATAGGCTGTTTTCGGTTTCGAGGACAGCGCGGCATTTTTCGACCAAAAAGCTGGCAAGCCCGGCTGGCAGGTGGCCAGTTTCCGGCTTTTCACCTTCCAAAAGAAGGAGGCACGAGCCAAGCTGCTCACCCGCCCGGCTGGCCGTCGAAAAGGCCGTGGCGATGACTGCCTTACGCCTTGCCGACAGGATCTTTTCAAAAAAACCGATCGCCCCGCTGCCCTTGCCCAGCGGCTCGATGAGGACGCGGATGCGCCCGTGGCAGCCGAGCGCGGCGCCAAGCAACGCCCCTTCCTCGTCGGAGGTGTCGTACTCGACGAGCATCGGCCGTTGGCGGGCGATGACGAAAAGGGCCTTTTTCAGCGCGTCGCCCTCGAGACAGCCACCGCTGATGCCGCCCGCCGTTTGCCCGTCGTCGACGATTAGCATCCTGGCCCCCGCTCGTCGGTAGGAGGAGCCTTCGGCGCGGAGGAGGGTGGCCAGGGCGGCGCGTCGGCCCGCCCGCTCGGCGGCGCGATAGGCGGTGGCGATGTTCTTTAGCTCGTGCATTTTCTAAAAGGGGAGCGACGAAATTGGTCGTTGGCGGTGTCCTCCGCCGGCAACATTCCAGTTGAAAACCCGGGCGAATAAAACTGTTGGCAAGGATGCCCGCAACTGCCCGAGAACCCCACTTTCCAAAAAGCAATCAGGGAAGCAGCCGCTGCTGCCTCCCCGTCGCACCCCAGTCACTCGGGCAAAAACTTCCCCTTCGCGAGGACAGTGCCCGTTTTTTCTATCGAGAAGAAGAGCATGCCGCCCGGCAGCCCCGCTCGCTCGATTTCTATCCTATCGTCGTAAAAAATGGCCGTCCGGCAGGTTCGCCCGTCGGGCGTGAAGACGCGCAACACCTTTTCGCCGGACGGCGCGGGCGTTATTTCGAGCGTCGCCTTTTCATGGAAGGGGTTCGGGTAGACGCTGACTTTCAATGGTCTATCGCCCACATCGCCTGTCGAGATGATGACCACTTTTAGGAAGTCCTCGCCAATCGTGTGGAAGGTCCGGTTGGTCAAGACTGGCGCGTTGATGTCGAACTTGATGGCCGCTCGGTTGTAGATTTGGGTGCCCAGCGCGAGGCCCGGCTTTTGGCCGATGCGGAATCGGGCGAAGCCTCGGGCGGCCGCGTCGTTCGTCGCCGAGTCGACTAATTTGATGCCGGGGAACCAGACGCGGAGGACGCCCGTGCCGAAGATTTCCCAGTCGAAGGGGTGCGAGGCACCGGCCATCCGCAGCGTCGAGAGGTCGAGGCTGGGGGAGATGGTGTCGCGGATCTCGACCAAAAAAGCGGTGTCGGTGCCCGTGTTGTGGAAGTCGATGGTGTACTCGATTTCGTCGCCCCGGCGAATCCAGTGCGACGCCGCGAGGTAGCCGGTCGGCACGGCCGTCTTCTGGTTCGGGTCCTGAGAGAGGGTGATGGTGTGGCAGTCGATGTCGATTTCAGGGTCGGCGTCGTCGGGCGCGAACTGGTTGGCGAAGCCCGGCGAGACTGGGCCGTTGCAGCCCTCGACGAAAGCCGACGGGTGGCTGTGGCCGGGGTGGTTTGTTTCCTGATCGACTTGGAGGCGGAGCGTTTTCCCCGTCGCCGCTTGGAAGACGTCCATCGTCTGCCCCGGGCCGAGGCCAGAGGGGAGGGTGCCGGTTTTCAGCACGATTTCGTCCTCGATGACGATGTACGGCAGCGGTTTCGTGGTCGGCGCAGTGCCGTCGTTTTTGATGGAAAACCTCGCCTCGCCCTGCGCCGCGAGGCAATCGGCAGCCACTTTCAGGCTAGCCCCCGACCAGCCGATGGCGGTGTCGCAGGGCGTGGGGTTGTAGACAATCAGCTCGTTGCAAAAGCTCAGGCCGACGATGGACGTGTCGCAAGGCAGGTGGCAAAAGAGCATCGCGGTGAGGAATTGCCCATAGTCGAGCGTGCTGACGACGAAGTTGAGCGTGTCGCCCGACTGCGAGAAGACGGGAATCGAGGTCGAGTCGAGCGTCAGCAGCGGGTCGAGGACGATCGAGAACTCGAGCAGTGTGTCGATGCTGTTGCCGTAGTTCTGGATGTTGGCGTAGACGTAGGTCGGGTTGCACGGCCGCCGGCCCCACGCCGAGAGGTAGCCCTCGTCGAGCGACTGTTGGCAAGTGATGAGTTTTTGCACCTCGAAATCGACCATCGCCGTGTCTGGGATGCTGCCGTAAAAGACATCGATGGTGTCGGCGCAGGCTTCCCAAAAGGTGTTCCCATAGACCGGCGGGTGCAAAACGATGCTGTGCTGCCCCGGCTCGAGGCCATATAAGTTGAACTCGCCGTTGGCGTCAGTCATCGTGTAGCGCGGCGGGGTGCCGGTCTGTTCGATGAGCCAATGGTGGAGGCCCGCCTCGGAACTGTCCGCCAAGCAGTCGAGGTTTCCGTCGAGCACGACACGGCCGTGGGCGAGGGTCGCGCTGTCGAGGCTGACATTGACCTCCGAGAAGCCGCTGGTGTTGATGGAGAAATTACAGGCGTCGCCCGCCCAACCGTCGACAAGGACGTAATAGAACTGCCCCGGCACCAAGTTCGTGGTGATGCTGACCGGCACCGCGCCGCAGCCGCTGCAGCCCTCATTGCACGCAATAATAGGTCCGCCGCAGGTGGGATAGACGGCCACCTGCACCCCGTTTCCATCAGTGCAGTTGGAGGGGGTTACGGTAATCGAACCGGTGGAAGTGGCGGCCTGCATGATGTACCACTGGTCGTTTTCAATCGAGCCGCAGAACTGTGGGACGGCGCTCGGCAAGTAGCCCGCCGTCGTTGATGTGCTGATATTGACCTGCGTCTGGCCGTACCAGCAGGCGTTGAAGCAGTCGTCGGCGGGCGGTGTGTTGGCAGGGATGCACGGGGCGATGGGCTGCGAAAGCCCCAATCTCGCCAAGGCCATAAAGGCGGCGAAAAGGGGGGCTTTTCTCCAAAAGGCGGCAGCAATGTCCATGGATGCGATTTTGGTTCAAAGGTAGAACCGCCTCCCGTGTGCGTGCGCGGACAAATTTTCGGGTTTGTCAAACAGATATTTATGGATACGGTGTTCAAAAATCAGATTTTCACCAATGCCGATTTAAGGACTTGTCAAAATTAATGGCCCACGTATGGGGCATTTACGGCACACAGGTGCAACGGATTGGACACCGATTCCGGTGGAGATCCGTGTCCAATCCGTTACACCCGTGTGTCATTATTTCGGCGCAAGCCGCCCGGCCGCCAGTATCTCCCCGTCCACCTCAATCGAAAAAAACAGCATCCCGGTCGGCAGCCCCGCTCGCTCCACCACAACCGAGTCCCCCTCGAAAAAGACCGTCCGGCAGGCCCGCCCATCAGGGGTGAAGACGCGCAAAGACCTTGTGCCGGACGGCGCGGACAGGATTTCAAGCACCGCTTTTTCATGGAAAGGGTTTGGGGAAATTTTGACCGAAAACGGTTCGCGCACCGGCCGCGTCGCGCCCGTCAGGAAGAAGCCGTAGCCGATGGTGTGCCACACTTCATTGGTTAAAATCGGCGCGTTCTGGTCGAAAAGGATGGCCGCCCGGTTGAAGACCTGCGAGTAAAGCTCCACGTCCGGCCGCTGGCCAATCCTGAATTTCACGAAGCCTTTCGAGGCCGCCTCGTTCGTCAAAGAATCGACCAGCCGGATGCCAGGGAACCAGACGCGGAGAATGCCGGGGCCGTGGATTTCCCAGTTGAACGGGTGCGACGCTCCCTCCATCCGCAGCGTGGCGAGGTCGAGCATCGGCGAAATCGTGTCTCGGATGACGACCGAAAATGCCGTGTCGGTCCCCGTGTTCTGGAATTCGATGGTGTACTCGAGGTCGCCGCCCGGCTGGATGAGGTGCCACGCGCCGGTGAGCCCTGTCGGCTCGGCCGATTTTGCGTTCGGGTCGAGCGAGAAGGTGATGGTCCGGCAGTCGATATCTATTTGCGGGTCCGAGTCGTCGTGCGGCAATTGGTTGGCGAGCGGCGAGATGATCGGCCCACCGCATCCCTCGATGAAAGCCGATGGCATCGAGAGGCCCGGATGGCCCGGCTCCTGCCCGGTTTGGATGAAAAACGTTTGCCCGCTCGCTGCCGAGCCGATGGTGATTTGCTCGCCCGGGAGGAAGTTTTCGTGAATCCAGCCGTCCTTCAAAACCACTTCGTCCTCGATGATCAGGTAGGATACCGGCTCGGTCGTTGGCCCTTTTCCCCTGTTTTGGATGAGAAAATTGACCATGCCCGCCGCCGTGTCGCAACTGCCGGAGACGGCGATGCTGGCCCCAGACCAGTCGATGAGCGTGTCGCAATCCGACGATCCGAAGACCAAAAGTTGATTGCAAAAACTATGGCCGACAAGGCTCGCATCGCACGGCAAGTGCGCGTAGAGCCGGAACCACGTCCAGCCGCCGACGCCCATCGGGCCGGCCGAGAAGCCGAGCGTGTCGCCGTGTTGCCACTTGACAGGGAACTCCGTCGAGTCGAGGGCGAGGAGTGGGTCGAGGACGACGGCGTATTCGACCGAGGCAGCCGGCTGGTTGCCGAAATTCTCGATATAGCCTTTCAAAAAGACCGGGCCGCAGGGCCGCTGGCCGAAAGCGTGGAGGCCCGTGTGGTAGGTGTTTGTCGTGCAGTTGACGAGCTTGTCGATGGCAAAATCGGCCTCCACCGACTGAAAAGCGGGCGGTACTACGACGGTCAAGGTGTCCTCGCAAGCCGCCCAGTAAGTCTGTCCAAAGATTGGCTTGTGGAGCACGAGCTGCTGCGGCCCCGCGTGGTCGGTGGCGAGGGCGAAATGGCCCGTCGCGTCGGTCGTGGCAAAGAGCGGCTGGGTTCCCGGCAGCTCGACGAGCCAGTGCTGCAGCCCCGTTTCGGCGGGCTGGGCGTGGCAGTCCATGTCCTGGTCGATGACGACGCGGCCCTCGATTAGCGCGAGGCTGTCGGCCCCCTCGACGTTCGAGAAGCCGCTGCCGTGGAGGGTGAACGAGCATTTGTCGCCCGCCCAGCCGTCGAGCATCAGCCTGTAAAACTGGCCAGGAACGACCGTCGCCGTGATGGACTGTGTTGCCACTCCGCAACCGGAGCAGCCTGCGTTGCAGGCAATGAACTGTTCGCCGCAGGCAGGGTAGAGGGCGAGTTGCATCCCGTTCCCGTCGGAGCAATTCGACGGCGTGACGCTTGCCGTGACCGTGCTGCTCGCCGCGCGGACTAGGAGCCAAAGGTCAAGTTCGGCAGAGCCGCAAAAGGAGTTCACCGAG
>JBGAWE010000105.1:0-16278 GCA_044227705.1 Saprospiraceae bacterium | reverse complement strand
CCCTCGGCGACACCATCAACTGCACCGCCCCGCAGGCCACCATCACCGCCATCTCGCAGACGCAGGGCGTGAACTATTTTTGGACTGGGCCCAACAACTACACTGCCTTCCAGGGCGTCTCGATTTGTGGATTCCCCGGGACCTACGACGTGACGGTCACCAACCCAGCCAACGGATGCACCTCCACGGGTTCGGCCATCGTTTCGCAACTCACCACGCCGCCGACCGTCTCCGCCGGGTCGGACAAGACGCTGACCTGCGCTATCCAATCCGTCACCCTCAACGGGAGCGGAAGCTCGGCGGGCGGTGTGCAGTATTTCTGGCTCGGCCCCGGCATCCAGCCCGCCGAGCAAACCATCGCCTCGCCGACCGTCAACCAGCCGGGCGAGTACATCCTGCAAGTAACCGACCCGATTTCGACTTGCCGGAAATCCGACACGGTCTACGTGATTTCAAACATCACCCCTCCGGGAACGTTGCCGGGCAACAACCCCGTCATCACCTGCGACTCGACCTCCGTGACCCTCGCCATAGGTTGCCAGCTTTGCACTGGGTTCAACTACCTGTGGAGCGGCCCGGGCATCACGCCGTCGAACCAGAACCAGGCAAGCCCGATAGTCAACAAGTCGGGCGTCTACAACGTCGTCGTAACGAACCCCACGAACGGCTGCACCTCCACCGAGGCCATCACCGTCACCACCAACACGGCCACCCCGACCGTAATGGCGGGGCCTGATCAGGTTCTAACCTGCTCGTCCGTCAACGGAGTGACGCTCGACGCCAGCGGCTCGAGCATCGGCCCCGGCATCATCTTCACCTGGAGCGGGCCGGGCATCGGGTCCAATAACGAGCACGTCGCCTTCCCCGTCGTCACCTTGCCGGGGACCTATTCTTTGTTGATTTTGAACACGAACAACGGCTGTTTCGCCATCGACGGAACAGTTGTGACCCAGGACGCCGACGTGCCGACGGCCAACGCCGGGGCCGACCAGACCATCATCTGCGGCGTGACCTCCGTCGACATCGACGGCAGTGCCTCTTCCACTGGCGCGGGCATCACGGCGACATGGGCCGGGCCGAACGGCTTCGTCTCCAATCAATACAAGCTCACCGGCCTGACCGTCCCGGGCAGCTACGTACTCACGATTTACGACAACAACAACGACTGCTCGATAACCGACGTCGCGGTGGTTGCCATTGACACGGCCTCGCCCGCTGCGGTGGCCGGGCCGGACATGATTTTGAACTGCAAGAACAACGCGACGGTTGTTCTCTCCTCCTCTGGTTCTTCCACAGGCCCGGTCACTTACAACTGGACGGGGCCGAAGGCTGGCACAGGGCCGAGCCTAACCACCTCATTGCCAGGTACTTACACCTTGGAAGTGACCCTGACGGGGAACAACTGCAAACAGACCGACCAGGTCTCGGTCATCGACCAGACCGCGCTGCCCACCGCCTCTGCCGGGCCGGATTTGATAATCGACTGCAATGCGACAACCGTCCAAATCCAATCAACAGCCTCGGCGAACGGGCCGAACATCGTCTATTCATGGCTCGGGCCGGGCATCACCCCGGCCATCAAAAACCAGAAATCGCCGACAGTCGACAAGCCGGGCATCTATGAAATCACGGTGAAGGACACGGTGACGGGCTGCCAGTCCATCGACCAAGTGGAGGTGAAATTGGACGCGGGGAAGCCCATCGCATCGGCCGGCCTCGACAAGACTTTGACCTGCACGAACCCGACCGCGGTCCTCGACGGAAGCGCATCGAGCGCGGGCCCGAACCTCACGGCGACGTGGACAGGGCCGGACATCAACGCGGGCAACCAGAACCTTGTCTCGCCGACCGTCGCCTTGCCGGGCAACTATGTGATTCTCATCGCGAACTCGGTAAACGGCTGTCAGACAAAGGACACGGTGAAAGTTACCCTTTTGAAAACCACGCCTGTCGCATCGGCCGGGATCGACAAAACGCTGAACTGCAAAGACCTGACCGTCACCCTCGACGGCTCCGGTTCGACGAAGGACACGGTGAACTACCTCTGGACGGGTCCCGGCATCTCGGGCGGAAACTCGACCCAAAACAGCCCCGTCGTCAACCTGCCGGGCAATTATGCCATAACCGTCACCCATCAAATCAGCGGCTGCACAGCCACGGACAACCTCGTCGTCTCCATCGACACCATCCACCCAACGGCCGACGCGGGGCCGGACGGCGTGCTGACCTGCACCGTGACGACGACGGTTTTGGACGGTTCGGCTTCGAGCGCCGGAGCCAATTTCCAATACCTCTGGAGCGGCCCCGGCATCTCGCCAGTCAACCAAAACCAGCCGAAGCCTACGGTCGGCAACGACGGGATTTACACCCTCGTCGTCACGAACAAAACCAACCAGTGCACGGCCACCGACCAGTGCGAGGTGACGCTCAACGGCAACTTCCCGTTGACGAACGCCGGGCCGGACATCACCATTTCCTGCAAAAACGACACGCTCCCGCTCGACGGCAGCGGCTCGCTCGCCGGGCCGGGCATCAACTACAAATGGGCCGGACCGGGCATCGTCGCGGGACAATCGACCTTGATAAACCCGCAGGTATTCCAAACAGGGACGTACACGCTGACGGTTTTCGACACGAACAACGGCTGCTCGAAGACCGACCAAGTGACCGTGAACGGCGACTTCGCCCAGCCTGCGACCGTCGCCGGGCCGGACATGACCATCACTTGCACGACCGTCGGCGGCGTGACCCTCACCAGCAACGGAACCGCCGCGAACTCGGTGCTGACATGGAGTGGGCCGGGCATCACGCCAGCCAACCAAAACCAGCCAAACCCGACGGTCTTGGTCGCCGGGACTTACACCCTTACAGTTTTGAGCAACCTCAACGGCTGCACGAACACCGACCAGGTCATCGTCTTCCAAGACCAAAATCTGCCCATTGCCTCTGCCGGGCCGGACAAGGTTTTGAGTTGCAAAGTCACAAGCGTCCAGCTCGACGGCAGCGGCTCGACGACCGCGCCCGGCATCTCCTACAAGTGGACCGGCCCGGACATCACCGGCACGAACCAGAGCCAGAAATCGCCGACAGTCACCAAGCCCGGCACCTATAAAATCACGGTGACGAACAACGTGACCGGCTGCACCGCCGAGGACTTTGTGGAAGTAACGAGCGACACCGCTCCGCCCACTTTCACCACAACGACCGACACGCTCACTTGCCAAATGCCGACTGGCCAGATTTCGGCCATCTGCCCTGACCCGACTGCGACCTTTCTTTGGACTGGCCCAGTAATCGTGCCGGGCGAGGACAAGATTTTCAATCCGCACATCAGCCAAGCCGGGACTTACAAAGTGACCGTCACCGGCGGAAACGGCTGCACGGCGACCGGTCAGGTAATCGTGAAAGATGACGGCTCGACGCCCACCGGCACGACGACGCCCGACACTTTGAACTGCTACAACGGCGGTCAAGGACAGGTGAAAGTCAACTCGATGACGGCGGGCGTGACCTACAAATGGAGCGGCCCCGGCGGCGCGACCGGCACCACGGCCACCCTCGACGTGACCCTGCCGGGAACCTATTCGGTTGTCCTCACCGCCCCGAACGGTTGCTCTAAAACATTGACTGTCAAAGTGTTGGACGACCGTGGGATGCCGAACGCGGTGGCGGCGATCACGGAAAAACTCGACTGCAACACGACCTCCGTCGACCTGAACGGTGCCGGAAGCTCGGTCGGAAACGAGTACACCTACCTCTGGACTACGGTCGGCGGGAACATCACGGCTGGCGCGATGTCCATCAGTGCGGTGGCCGACCAGCCGGGCGGCTATCAACTCCTCGTCACCGACCTCTCGAACGGTTGCACGCGCACGGCGACGACTCTGGTCGAAACCGACCCCATCGTGCCGACGGCGTTTTTCATTCAATCGGAGGACATTGCCTGCTACGGCGAGGTTAACGGCGCGATTCTCATCGACTCCATCAAAGGCGGGACGCAGCCGTTCAGCGTCACCTTCAACGGGCTACCTGTGACGGACCTGAGCTTCGCCTCGCTACCGGCGGGCACCTACCCCATCTCGCTCATCGACGCGAACGGCTGCCAGCTCGACACGACCGTGACCATCTCCGAGCCGAACGAAATCACTCTCGAACTGGGCGACGACGTGGAAATCTTCCTCGGCGACTCGACGAAAATCAAGGCCATCACCAATCAGAATCTGTCGAAACTGGCTTCAGTCCTTTGGACGCCGCCGCTCGACTGCGGGAAATGCTTCACCGATTGGGTCAAGCCCGTCCGCTCAACGCGCTACTCGCTGACCATCATCGACTCGTCGGGTTGCCAAAAAACGGACGCGGTGAACGTCAAGGTCATCCCGGCGCGCGATGTCTACGTCCCGAACGCTTTTGCTCCGGAGAGCAACAACAACAGCCTGCTGACCATCTTCGCGGGCCGTGCCGTCCTGAAAATCAAGGAGTTCAAGGTCTTCGACCGCTGGGGCGAGCTTGTCTGGGAGGACAAGGACTTCCCGCCCGGCAGCCAAGACCACTCGTGGAACGGCCGCACCAACGGGAAGGACGCAGCGGTCGGGGTCTACGTCTGGTACGCGAAAGTCCTTTTCGTGGACGGGATTGAAACCCTCTACAAAGGCGACGTGACACTGACTCGTTAAAGGGAAAGGAAAAAGGTAAAAGTCAAAAAGGCCGTGCTCCCAAAATGGAAGCCCGGCCTTTTTGACCTTTGACGTTACTTCGTTCTCTGTTGCCCCCCCTCCAGTTTCCCCTTTTTGAAAAACTCGGTCTTCACCATCCCGGCGCCTTTTGCCAGCCAGACTGAACAAGTCCGTTTCGTGGTCAAACTGCCGAAACGGCTTTCCAGTTGATAATTGATTTTGACGCAATCGAACACGCCCGCCGTCGTGATCACCTCCTCGCGCCCGGCGACGGTTCTTTTGGTCAACAGAAAAACGAGCCTCGTCAGAATGGAGCTTCCGCTTTTTGCCTGAAGCTCGATGGTCGCGTCGGGCAGTTCCTGTCCGATGCCCATGCTGTCAGGAAATTCGACCTGCTTTCCGGCGCTGACCAGTTCCATGTTTTGATATGCCCCGAGAATCTGCGACGGCACCGCGCCGAGCAGGTCTATGAAAGTCGAGCCGTTCGCGCAGCGGAAGCGAGAGGTGTTCGTGCCGGTCTCTCGGCCTTTTTTGTCTGAAAAAACCTGCTCGACCACGCCCTCTGCACCGGTCGAATCGACGGCTTTCAGGCTGATGAGTCGGGCTTCGATGGTGCTTTGAAGGATGCCTTTTTTGTTGAAATTCGTCACCTGCCACGACGCGCCGGGGCGGGCCGGGAAGTGGCCGGGGCACTTCTGTGCGAGGCCGGTTTTTGCCGAAAAAAGGAGCAAAAGGAGGGCAATCCGAGTCGATTTCATGGTTCAAAAGTAGTTTTACGGGTGTCCATGCCCGTCGAAAAAATCAAGGTTCCGCGCTTCGCCGCCAGCGAGGGCTTCTCGACCACGAAGGAAAGGTCGGAGCTGATGGCCCGCATCCGCTCGCGCAACTCGCGCCCCGAGGTCGCGCTGCGGAAGACGCTCTGGCATTTCGGTTTCCGCTACCGATGCCACGCGAAGCACTTGCCGGGCAAGCCGGACATCGCCTTTTTGGGCTGGAAAATCGCCATCTTCATTGACGGCGACTTCTGGCACGGCCACGATTGGGAAGCGAAAAAGGAGCGCATCAAATCGAACCGAGCCTTTTGGTGGCCGAAAATCGAGCGAAACATCCAACGCGACGCAGAGGTGAACGCGGCGCTCGATGCGGCCGGCTGGCGCGTCGTCCGAATCTGGGAGCATGAATTGGAGAAGGAGTTTGGGGCGGTCGCCGTCCGGCTGCTGCGGTTGCTGGGCGAGGCGGCGGGGCATCTGGATTTTTGGCTGACTGAAAATCAGCCAGCCGCGCTCAAGTAGATTCGATTTGAAATCGCCGCCGCCCATTCATCCGCGTCGTTGAGGCTCGGCACGAGGTCGATCGCCTCGCCGCCCCAGCCCCGAAACTCCTCCTGATACTCGTGGCTTATCTCCACAATGGTCTCCAGGCAGTCGGCGGCAAAGGCCGGGCAGAAGACGAGGATGCGCCGCGCTCCCCGGTTTTTCGCCAAATCCTCCAGCGTTTTGATGGTGTAAGGCTGGAGCCACGGGTCGTTGCCGAGGCGGCTCTGAAAGCTGACGGTGTATTTATCACGTGGCAGCCGTTTCGGCGACAAGGGCGCGGGTCGTCGCGTAGCACTGCGCAGAATAGCAAAACTGGTTGACGTCGCCGAGCGTCTGGCAGCAGTCGAAATTGCACTGGCAATGCCCGAATCGGTCGGCCTTTTTCATCTGCCGCTGCGGCAGGCCGTGATAGCTGAACAGGACATGGTCGTAGCTCGACAGGTCGAAATGCCGCCGCGCGTTGTCGGCAAAGAGCCGAATCATCGGCGGCCACGTCGGGTAGCTGTTGATGAAATCGACGGCAGGGATGGCCTCGAACGTCGAGAGGACGCGCATCACCTCCTCGTGGGCCGAGCCGGTCGAGGCCGAGGCGTATTGTGGAAAGAGCGGAAAAACCGTGATTTTCTCTACCTTTTTGTCCAAAAGCCGCACGGATAGCTGACTCGATGGAGGGCGACTGGTAGCGCATGGCCAGTTCGACGGCGAACGTCGGGCCGAGGGCTCGTTGACTTTTTCGGCAAGGCTCTCGCCGTGAAACTTGAGCGGCGAGCCTTTCCGTCCACAGCTTCTGATAGAGCTTGGCCGACGCGCCCGCCCGCGTCGGCACGACGATGGGCTTGATGATGAAATTGCGGACCGCCCATTGGTCGATTACCCGGCGGTCGCTCAAAAACTCGTGGAGGTAGCGGCGGACACTGGCCCGTCGGGCGCGTCGGGCGTTCCGAGGTTGACGAGAAGGACTCCGTGCATGGGTCAGTTGGTTTTTGGCACAATCTCCGTCGCCTCGCCGAAGCAGGCTGCGCGAACCGCTGGATGTCGTTGGCCAGCTCGCGGTTTTGCGTGGCTCGGAAATAGGTGTCGCCCATGCTTTTCAGGATATGGTAGACGAAGCGGTCCATCTCGTTGACCTGAAAATCGGTCGTCCACAGGTCGATGCGGAGCGTGTCGCGGTGGGCTTTGTCGAAGAGGGCGATGGCGAGCGCCTTGCATTCCTGCAATTGCCCGTCGGCCACTGCGTCCGTTGCCGCCCATTCAATTTTGACGGGCATGCTGTCCGAGTTCAGGCCGACGCGGAGGGTTATGTCGGAAGTCTTTACTATTTCCTTGCTCATTGAAAATTTAGCTGTCTGAATTTTTATGGAATTACTGGACTTGCCCAATGATTCATAAAAGAGTTCTATTAAAATTCAATCGTCGACAACCTTCTTTTTAAGCGCATCAAACTCGGCCGCTGTCAGATACCCCGAGTTTTTCATTTCAATTAGAGAAGCTATTTTATCGAGCTTGTCTTTTTCGTCCGGCTTGTCGGTCAGGCTTTTGAGTTGAATGGCTTTCTGCTTTCCCTTTTCGAGCAGCTCGGCAAAAACCTGTTTCATCTTATCCGGTTCAAAACCGACCAAGTCGCCGCCCGACTCGAAGTGCTTTTTAAACATCTCGCCGATGGCGTAGGTCGTCGCTCCGCTCAAGACGGAGGCTGCCGCCCCGCCCAAAATCGTGCCGACGCCGGGGATGAGCTTCAGCCCCTCGGCCCCGATGCGGGCGAGCGTGGAGCCCGTCAAAGTGGCGATGACAGACTTGCCCTGCACCTCCTCGAAGTGGATTTCATACGTCCGGCAGAGCTGCCGAATCATGTCGAGCTGCAGCGAGGAGACGGCGAAAACATCCGCCACCACAATCGGGATAAGGCCCGCGCCCATCGCCCAGAGGACGTGGTTGCGGATGATGGCCTCGGCTGTTTCTTTTCTGTCCACGGAAATTTTTGTTTTCTCTGGAGAATGCCTGCGTCTGGTTTTGTTCGGAACGGGGGTAAGTCTGGCCGTGTTTTGTATCAAGAATAAAAGCCCGCGGCCCGCCAACTCTGCTTTTCGAGGCCACAAACCTGCGGCTAATTTTCCAAAAACCCGGCCTCAATTTCCCAAAAGCAGCTGTCTACCTTTGGCCGCACGCAGCAACACACTCTGGGCCGCCATGTTTCTTCACATCGTCTCGTTCGACATTCCCTTTCCTGCCAATTATGGCGGCGTCATCGTCATCTTCAACCAGTTGAAAGCATTGCACGAGGCGGGCGTAAACGTCATCCTCCACTGCTTTCAGTACGGCGACCGGAAGCCCAGCCCCGAGCTTGAGAAATACTGCCACGAGGTCAACTATTACCCGCGCACTCGGTCGCTCTGGCACCAGTTGAGCCTGCGGCCGTTCATCATGCAGTCGCGGCGGCATTCCAAGCTCTTGAAAAAGGCTTAAAAAGGACAACCACCCATCCTTTCTGAGGGGATGCACACCTGCGGCTTCATCGGGTACCTATACTCGCAAGGCGGCAGAAAATCGTGCGGATGCACAACATCGAGTGGCAGTACTACGCCAACCTCTCGGAGCTGGAGGACGACGTTCTGCAGAAGGCCTATTTTTTCATCGAGAGCATCAAGCTGCAAAGGGCCGAGCCGAGCGTCGTCCTCCACGCCGACCAGATAATCACCATCTCGACGGACGACGAGGCCTATTTCAAGGAGCAAAAACCGTCGACTTATTACGTTCCCGTCTTCCACCCGAACACGCGAGTGGAAAGCCCAACCGGACGGGGCGACTTCGTCCTTTTTCACGGGAAACTGTCGGTCGCCGACAACGAGCGGGCGGCCATGTGGCTCATCGAGGAGATCTTCGCGGAGACCGACATCCGTTCGTCATTGCCGGGATGGGAGCCATCGGACAGGCTGAAAATGCTGGTGGAAAGGCATGAAAATGTCCGCCTCGTCGAAAATCCAAATGACGCAACGATGAGCAAGCTCGTGCGCGACGCGCAAATCAACCTGCTCGTCAGCTTCCAGCGGGCGGGGATGAAATTGAAGCTCGTCAACTCAGCGGCCGCTTCTGGCATCGTCAACGACAACATGGTGAGCGGCACGCTTGGCCCCGCTCTGCTTCCGTGCGCAACTCGGCGGCGCAGATCAGGCAGACCATCGAGGCGATCCTAATGGCCCCTTCGAACTGGGGAAAATCAACGATGGCGGGCAATTTTGAGACGGAATACTCCAACAAGCTCAACGCGGCCAGGCTCATCGAAATCATCGGCAAGCTTTGACGGCCGAAAACCGCCAGCCGTTCTTGTTGTTCCACCCAAAATCTTATTGGATGAACGCCATCTTCTCCGACCCCAAACTCGACAGCGGCCTGCGCCGGATAGCCGAAAAAGTATTTGACAATCAACGGATCAGCTTCGACGAGGGCGTGCTGCTTTTTGAAAAAGGGCCGCTCGGCTTCGTGGGCGCGCTCGCCAATTTCGTCCGCGAAAAGAAGAATGGCAGCCGCACCTTTTTCAACCGCAACTTCCACATCGAGCCAACCAACCTCTGTGTATACGACTGCAAGTTCTGCTCGTATTCTCGCCTCCTCAAACAGAAAGAGGATGCCGACGCCTGGGCCTATTCGATGGAGGACATGATGGACATCGTGCGCAGCTACGACGGTCAGCCGGTGACGGAGGTCCACATCGTCGGCGGGGTTTTGCCGAGGTACGACCTCCCTTTTTATGTCGAGCTTTTCCAAAAAATAAGGGCGCACCGGCCCGAGTTGCACATAAAGGCGCTCACGCCGGTCGAGTACCACTACATTTTCAAGAAGGCCAAAATCGGCTATGCCGAGGGCATGAAAGCCATCGCCGAGGCAGGCTGCGACTCCTTGCCGGGTGGAGGGGCGGAGATTTTCCACCCCGAAATCCGGGAGCAGATCGCGGCCGACAAATGCACGGGCGACCAATGGCTCGACATCCACGAGGAATGGCACCGCCTCGGCCGCCGCTCCAATGCGACGATGCTCTACGGCCACATCGAGCGGTTCTGGCACCGCGTCGACCACCTACAAAGGCTGCGCGATTTGCAGGACCGGACTGGCGGCTTCCAGACTTTCATCCCACTGAAATTTCGGAACCGCGACAACCAGATGTCGCACGTCGCCGAGTCGACGACGGTCGAGGACCTGCGCAACTACGCCATTTCACGCATCTTTTTGGACAACTTCGACCACGTCAAGGCCTACTGGCCGATGATTGGCCGCTCGACCGCGCAGCTCTCGCTCGGCTTTGGCGTCGACGACATCGACGGGACCATTGACGACACGACCAAAATCTACTCGATGGCAGGGGCCGAGGAGCAGCATCCGAGCCTCTCGACGGAGG
This sequence comes from Saprospiraceae bacterium, assembly GCA_044227705.1. Taxonomy (GTDB): domain Bacteria; phylum Bacteroidota; class Bacteroidia; order Chitinophagales; family Saprospiraceae; genus JANOQP01. The sequence continues at coordinate 5,899 of JBGAWE010000105.1, read as the reverse complement.
AACTCGTCAAGCTCATCCGCGCAGTCGGGCGCGAGGCGGTCGAGCGCGACACCTTATACAACGTCGTCAAAGACTGGACGGGCGAGGCGTTCGAAAGCGACAAGGAGTTCCGGGGCTATTTCGAGCTTCCGGTTTTGAACTGAAAAAGATGCGCGTCACCGCAGTTTCCTATCTCAACACGAAGCCGTTTTTGTACGGCATTTTTCAATCTGGGCTTGATGCCGAGATTGAGCTTTCGCTCGACATGCCCTCCGTCACCGCCCGCAAACTGGCCAGTGGCGAGGCGGATTTGGGCCTCGTCCCCGTCGCCGTTTTGCCCGAACTGGGCGAGTCGTGGCTCGTGAGCGACTATTGCATCGGCTCGGTCGGGGCGGTGAAGACGGTCTGTTTGTTTTCCGAAAAGCCACTTGCGGAGGTCAGAAAAGTCTGGCTCGACTTTCACTCGAAGACCTCCGTCGCGCTCGTTCGCCTCCTTTTCGAAGATTTTTGGAAACAGGAAGTCGAGTTCCTGCCCGCCAAGCCCGGTTTCGAGGATGAAATCGGAGGCGACACGGCGGCCGTCGTCATCGGGGACCGTGCCATCGGGCTGTTGAAAAAGCACCCCTTCGTCATCGACCTCGCCGAGGCTTGGACGGAATGGACGGGCCTCCCGTTCGTCTTCGCCGCGTGGGTCAGTCGTCGGCCGCTCGACAAGGTTTTTTTGGAAAAACTGAACGCGGCCTTCCGTCTCGGCCTCGACCACGTCCCGCAACTGACGATGCTGCTGCCTCCGGTCGAAGGCTTCGATTTGCGGAAATATTACACGCAGAACATCAGCTATGAACTCAACGCGCTGAAAATCAACGGTTTGCGACTCTTCCTGAAAAAGCTCGACCCGAGTTTCGATTTTGAAAAAATCCACCGGACGCAAACCGGCGCAGCTGGCTTGGAACCGGAATTTTCAGGAGCGGAGGACGGTCAAAAACTGGGCGGCTGATTTTTCTCATCCACAAGCGCAATAGCTCCTGTTCCGACTGGCCCGGAGTTTGTTTGCGCAATCGCATCCATTGAACAGACATTTTCCGCCGTCAGGCGGCCGAGCCTAAAAGCGCGCGGAATCCACCAATTTTTGCCTCCTTGCCGCCTCTTACGGCATTTTTAAGCTCCCCCTCCCAGCTACCTCCATAGCTTTGCCGCTGAACAGACACGACACCGGGCCGCGCACCGCTCCCACGCGCCCGAGGAGTTCGCGGTTAATCCATCATTCTTTAACTGTAATCTTCATGAAAAAAATGGTCTTCGGCCTATTGGCCGCGTATTGGGTGCTGGCCTGCACCCCGCAGCGGGATTCCGCGCTCGACAAGGAGCTCACTGAAAATATCCAATCAGCCTCCACTTCCGGTGACATCGCCGAGTATGTCCTTCCTGACGGCAACGACCTGTCGAAACTTCCCAACCAAGACGTCAAGAACCCGGTGACCGCCGAAAAGGTCGCCCTCGGAAAAATGCTCTTTTTTGAGCCGGGCATGGGGCTGGTGGGCAAAAATGCCAAACTGCGGCAGACCTACAGCTGCGCCACTTGCCACGTCCCAGAACGCGGGTTCACGGCGGGGCGCTTTCAGGGCATCGCCGACGGGGCGGTCGGCTTCGGCAACAGCGGCGAGGGCCGCGAAAAGGACTCCGATTACGCCGGTGCCGACGTTGACGCCCAGGGCGCGCGGCCGCTGACGATGCACAACCTCGCCTTCGTCACCAACGCCCTGTGGGCTGGGACCTTCGGCTCCTTCGGCACAAACACCGGGCTGGAGGCCGCCTCGGCCGCCCACCCGGACACGCTTGTCCACATCAATCTGCTTGGCTTCCAAGGCCTAGAGGCCAACAACCAGCGCGCGCTCGTCGTCCACCGGCAGTTGATGAACCAAACGATTGCCGACACCCTGGGCTACAAGGCCATGTTCGACAAGGCCTTCCCCGATTTGCCAGTCTCGGAGCGGTATTCTTTGAAGGCCGTCGCCTTTGCCATCGCGGCCTACCAGCGAACGATTTTGACCAACCAGGCTCCTTTCCAGCAATGGCTGCGCGGCGAAAAGAGCGCGATGACCGACCAGGAAAAGCGCGGCGCCGTATTGTTTTTCGGCAAAGCGGGCTGCTTCCGTTGCCACGAAGGCCCGGCGCTCAACCAGATGGCCTACTTCGGCCTCGGCGTGAAGGACCTCCACCAGTCGGGCTTCGACGTTTTTCGCACCGGGCCGACCGACCTGCGCGTCCTCGGGCGCGGTGGCTTCACCGGCCAGGCGGTGGACATGCGCAAGTTCAAAGTGCCGCAGCTCTACAACCTGCGCGACATCGGCTTTTACTTCCACGGGGCCAGCAAGCGCGACTTGCGCGAGGTGGTCGAATATTTCAACTCGGCCGTGCCCGAGAATCCCGACGTGCCAGCATCGCAACTCTCGTCGCGTTTCGTTCCGCTCAACATGAGCGAGAAAGAGGTCGCCGACCTGACCGAGTTCCTCAAGAACGGCCTCTTCGACCAGCATATGACGCGGTACAAACCCTCCGTCGTCATGTCAGGGATGTGCTTCCCGGACAACGACCCGCAGTCGAAGCTGGACATGGGCTGCCATTGAGGCCAAGCTTTATTGTTGGGAATTGAAAAGCCCGTTCCGGTTGAATCGGGGCGGGCTTTTTTGTGCCCCAACTTCCAGATGTGTGGGCAGCGATGCTCGGCCGGAAGGGAACTCTGCTTTAAAAGTGTTACGAAACAAACAACCACCGTCGCCCCATCTTTGACGCGGATAGTTTTTGTCGTGCCTGATTTTGGGCAACCATCCTTTCACATCAATTCAAGATGAATAAATCGCTCCCCTTTCTGCTGGTCCTCCTTTTTGCAAAAACAGGCCTTTCCCAACCGGCTTTCTGCGACGACCTCAACCCGCCACCAGCAGCAACCTGCGAATCGGCCTGCGTCATCTGCGACCTCAACGGCTACAATGGCAACACGGCGGGCGGCGTCCCGACCGGCGGCGGCATTGGCGGGCTGGGCTGCGTCCCGCAGTCGAGCGACGCGGTCTGGATCGGCTTTGTGGCCGAAACGCCGACCATCTCCCTCTCCATCGCCTATTCAAACTGCAACCTTGACGGCGACGACGGGTATGCCGGGATGGTTTTCCCTGTATGCGGCTCTCAGCCGGTGGCTTGCAACTTTGTCATCCCGCCCACGACGACCGTCAACCTGACTTACAACAATTACGTGGTCGGCCAGATCTACTGGCTCTGCATCATGTCCTACGACCCGGACTTCGACGAGTCGCCGTGCGATTTCCTTGTGAGCGTGACGGCTGGCTCGACGCACGTTCCTCCGCCGCCGCCGTTCCCACTGCCTGCCGGACCGGTGAAGGTCTGCCCGGGCGGGACGGCCCAGTTCACCATTCCGGCCGTGTCCACCACCTATGCCTATCAATGGTCTGCACCGCCCGGCTCGAGCATCAACGGTGGCGGGAACGTAGAAATCATCCCTGCGCCCGGCGGCAAGACGGTCTCCATCCAGTTCGGCGATCAGGGCGGACAGGTCTGCGTGAAGCCATTGAGCGCCTGCCACAACCTGCCCGAGAAGTGCATCAGCGTCACCAACCTGCCGCTGCCTGTGAAAGTCCTCCCCGACACCGTGATTTGCTATGAGCAGGCCCCCTATTTCCCCGAGTTCTACGTCGACAACCCGGCCTACACGACCGGCACCTACATCCTCCAGACCAACCCGCCGCTGACGAGCTATCTCGGCTGCGACTCGACGGTGCGGCAAAAAGTGACCGTCAAACCGCCGCTCACACACAACGACGGGACGAAATACCTGTGCGAGGGCGACTGCCTCATCTTCAACCAGACCCAGTACTGCCAGGAAGGCGGCCCATTCTTCGAGACCCTCCAATCGATCGGCGGCTGCGATTCGACGGTCAACTTCAACATTTCCATCATCAAGGCAAAAGCCGTCATCACACCTGCAAACCCGACGATTTCGTGCCTTTCGCCCTCCGTCCAGCTCGGCTCGACCGGCTCGACAACGGGCGCGGGGGTCGTGATGACTTGGACCAACGCCAATTGGGCCGTCGTCGGCACTGGGCCGACCTACGCGGCTGGAGCGGCAGGGGTCTACCACCTGATTTTAAGGAACAGCGTGGGCAACACCTATTGCTCCGACACAGCTACCGTTACCGTCGCGAGTGCGGCCGGCCTACCCGGCGCAACGGCCGTCGGCGGAACCATCGGCTGCGTCAACACATCGGTCACTTTGCAAGGCTCGTCGAACGTGGCGACCGTCACCTGGGCATGGTCGGGGCCGGGCATCACGCCCGCCAACCAGAGCCAACAGAACCCTACGGTCAACCTCGGTGGCTCCTATTCATTGATTGTAACGAACGCCGCAAACGGCTGCACCTCCGCTGCCACCGCCGATGTGGCGGAGAACAAGAGCGCGCCTGGGGCGTCGGCTCTCGGCGACACTTTGAACTGCACAAAATCGATCGCCGCGCTGCACGGGGCCTCCCCTGTTTTTCCTGTAAGTTTTTTGTGGGATGGGCCAAGCGGCTTCAATTCGACCATTTCGGACACAACGACCGTCGCGCCGGGCAATTATGGTTTGACAGTCACCGACCCATCGAACGGCTGCACCTCAACGGCGGTGGCGACAGTCGTTTTGCTCAAAACCGTGCCCACCGCCTCGGCGGGGCCGGACAAGACGTTGACTTGCACGACCACCGCCGTCACGCTCGACGGAAGCGGCTCCTCGCCGGGCGGCACCAGCTTTTTATGGATCGGGCCGGGCATCACAGCACCCCAGAACACTATCTCCGCGCCGACCGCCGACCAGCCGGGCGAGTTCGTTTTGGAGGTGACGGACAACGTCTCGCATTGCACAAAGGTGGACACCGTCCACGTCGTCACCGACATCCAGCCGCCCGCCGCCTACCCGAACTCCCAGCCGGTCATCACCTGCGACTCAACCTCGGTCACGTTGGTCGTCGGCTGTCAGAATTGCCCGAATTTCCCCTATCAATGGACCGGGCCGGGCATTACGGCGGCGAATGAGACACAGCTTTCGCCCGTCGTCAACCAGCCGGGCAGCTATTCGGTCACCGTGACGAGCCTGTTCAACGGCTGCACGGCGACCGTCGCTCTGCCCGTCGGCATCAACAATGCGGTGCCAATTGCCGAAGCCGGGCCGGACAAGACCCTCACCTGCACACCCGACGGCGACGTCGACCTCGATACGAAAGGCACCTCCACGGGGCCGCAATTTGTCTACACTTGGACTGGCCCTGGCGTGACCGCGAACAGCGAACACGCCTTTGCCCTTGAGGCGACGCAGCCGGGCGTTTTCTATTTCCTGGTATACAACAAGGAGAACGGCTGCTCTGCCATTGATTCGGTCACCGTTTTTGCCAACGCCAACGCGCCCGTCTGCGATGCAGGGCCCGACCAGCTCCTGACCTGCCTCGGCACGGCCGCGCTCGACGGGAGCGGCTCGTCGATGGGGCCAAACTTCATCGCCAAATGGAGCGGCCCGGGAGGCTACACCTCCAACCTCTATTCGCCGACGGACATCACGGCGGCGGGGGAGTACAAATTGACCATCACCAACACTTCGAACAACTGTAAGTCCATCGACGTGGCCGAAGTCGGCATCGCGGTGAACCCGCTTGTGGCGAACGCGGGACCAGACCAGTATTTGACCTGCAAAAACAACGCAATCGCGCCACTCTCGAGCGCAGGTTCGACGTCGGGCGCGGCGATTTCGTACCAATGGAGCGGCCCGCAGAGCGGCAGCGGCCCGATTTTCAACGTGACGAAACCGGGCGTCTATCTGCTCACCGTCATCCTCGGCAACTGCACGAAGACCGACCTCGTGGCCGTCAGCGACCTAACG
>JBGAWE010000434.1:0-2253 GCA_044227705.1 Saprospiraceae bacterium | reverse complement strand
GCTGACCTCCGCCCGGCCGCCGAGGCCATTCGCAACGGGCGGCTCTCGCAGGCCGCGCAGCACTTGGCCATGCTCGAAAAAAAATGGTCGGAAACCGACGACCTGCGCTCGCTCGACGAGGAGGGGGAGGCCCAGCTCGACTCGCTCACCTTTCTGAAAGGGCTGGTTTTTTTGAAAAAACAAGAATTTTCCGAGGCCGTCGGCCAGTTTTCGAAACTCGACGCCGATGGGAAGCCGTGGCGCGACGAGGCACGGCTCTATCTTTTCGAAGGCTATTTTTTGATGAAAAAAAAGAAGGAGGCGGAGGCTGTCCTCGAAAAGATGCGGCGCGACGGGAGCCGCTTCCTGCGGTTCGCGGAAGGCTGGCGGCTCGGTGGTTGATTGGATTTGCTCACCTAACTTTTTGTCCAGATGAAGCCAACTTTCCTCGTGTTCGCGCTCGGGCTGACGGCCGGGCGGGCATTCGCCCAAAACATCGACTCGCTGACGACGGCGCGGCAAGTTGACAGCCTGCTCGACGCCGCGCACCGGCTCACCTCGAAGCGGAGCCTGGACAAGGCGGGTGAAGCGCTCGCCGCCGCCGAGCACCTGATTTCCAAGAGCCTCGGCAAAGACCCGAACGGCCATGCCAAGCTCTGCTCCAGCCGGGGCTACTGGCTTTCTGGCAAGCGGGATTTCGGCGGCCGAGGCCAGTTTCGAAAAGGCACCTGCGCTCCAAGGCGAGGCTCTTCGTCGGCAGGTGCACCCCACCTTGCCGACGCCGCACCACATGGCGGTGATGTACTTCGAGATGGGCGAAATGGCAGAAGCAGAGACCCTGGAACTGGAGGCCATTGGAAAGCGGGGGCAGCGCGACGGCCGATGCAACTGGCGAACAGTATGCAGACACTTGGCCATGTGTACACCCAATTGCGCAACCACGCAAAGGTCGAGCCTGCCTACCGCCGCGCCGTGTCGAGCTGCGCGGCGTCGCCCGGTGGCGTGGGCGTGGACCACACCGTTGCGATGATGAGCCTCGCCAATCAGTTGCCATCGCAACTCGGCTGCCTTGAACAGGCCGAACCGATTTTCCTCGATGCCATCGGCTTGTTGAAACGGGACGTTCTCGGCGAACAGGTGAAGGAAGGGGCTCCGTCACCACAACCTCGCCCTCGCCTACCAGACCATGCACGCATCGGGAGAGTGCTCGTCGCGGCCTGGCGAGGCGAAGACTTCGTCGCGGCATTAGGCCCGGATCACCCCTATTCCATCCGTTGCGCCTACTCGCTGGGGGGCATCCACACCGTCCAAAAGAGGTACGACCTCGCCGAGCCGCTCTTCGCCGAGGTGGCTGCTTCGCAGAAGCGGGTCATCGGCACCGAAAACCCCGACTACCTCTCCAGCATTTACGACTACGCCTTTTGCGCGTCGGCCAACCGGAAGTTTGAGCTGGCCGCCGGGCTGTTCGTGGAGGCCGCGCCGCTGATGAGGGGCCTCATCGCCAAGTCGTCGCTGCGGCTGTCGGAGGAGGAGGTCAACAAGCAGATTTCCTTCTTCACCCTGCTGCACGACGAGATGCTGTCTTCCGCGCTCATCGCTTCGCAGGACTTGCGCTGCCCGGTCGCGGCGAGGGACGCAATGGCCGGGCTATGCCTCGACAACGCCCTCTTTTTTAAGTCCAACCTGCTCAACTCCGCGCTCCAGTTCCGCAACCTCGCCGGGCGCGACACCACTGCCCGCCGGAAGCTGGAGCGGCTGCAGGCCCTCGAAACGCAGCTCGCGGCCCATTACGCAAGAGCCCCGGCCAAGCGCGACAGTGCCGTCGTGGCCGACCTGCAGAACCGGTCGGAGGCCGGGCAGCGCGAACTGGCCCGACAGTTTGGGGCGTTCGCGGGGGGCATCCGGCCGGTCGGCTGGCGCGAGCTTCGGCAGGGCCTCTGGCCGGGCGAGGCGGCCGTCGAGTTCGAGCGGTTCTCTTTTTACGACGACAAGCAAAAGGACTCCGTGCTCTATGCCGCGCTTGTCGTCACGGGCGACGGGGAGAGAGCGGCCATCGTCCCCCTTTTCGAGGAGAAACAGCTCGAAAACCTCCTATCCTCGTTCAAAAACCGCCGCGCCGAATACGCCAACCAGCTCTACTCGCCCGACTCGACGGCCCTATACGATCTCCTTTGGCGACCCATCGAGGCCCAGCTTTCTGGGGTGAAGACCGTCTATTTTTCCCCCGCCGGGCTGCTCCATCGAATCAACCTCGCCGCAGTGCCGGTCGATGAA
>JBGAWE010000433.1:0-2067 GCA_044227705.1 Saprospiraceae bacterium | reverse complement strand
CTGGAAGCATGGGCCGTCAGGGGGAGGGGGAGCCAAGCCCTCGTCAATCTGTCCATTGCAGTTGTCGTCGACGCCGTTGCAGGTCTCTGTCGCGCCGGGATTAATGGCGGCGTTGTTGTCGTCGCAATCACCCTGCGTGGTGGAGTAGCCGTCGTTGTCCAAATCCACGTTGTTGTTGACGATGGCCACGGTCGTCTGCGCGGCGGCGAGCGTCACGGCCCGCCCGGCGGCCGAGAGGCCGCCAATGTTGACGAAAAAATACTCGTTCAGCTCCTGCATCGCGTCCCCAAAAATGGCAATATCGATGGATGCGGCCAACTGCTTGGCAGGGATGATAAAAGTGGTCGTGAACGGGGCGTAGTCGTTGCCCGCCGCCGTGGCTGTTCCGTCGGCGGTGGAAAGGACAACGCTGACCGGCACATCGACGGGGTTGTTCAACTGGGCGGTCAGCTTGACGAGGGTTAGGCCCGAACCACTCTCTTGGCCCGATGGCGCGTCGAAAGTGAGCGTCGCGCTGTCGTCGTTTAGGATCGTGCCAATGCCCGTGCCGTTGGTGATGACGGCGTTTACCGGGTTGAAGAGCGAGACGGAAAAAGTCTCGTCAAGCTCGACCAAATTGTCTGGGCTCACAAAAACCTCGACGGACTTGCTCGCCTCGCTCGTGGCAAACGGCAGCGAGCCGCCACCGCCGGTAAAGTCGCCTCCGACCTCGGAGGCACTGTTCCCCGAGACCGCGTAGCCGACGCTCACCGGACAGCCCACCTTGTCACGGCTGATGGTGAACAGGAAAGAGGTCGCCCCCGCGCCCGTCCCCTCGGCCTTGCTCACATTGTCAATAGATATTTTGCAGGCTGCGCCGTCGGCTGCTTCGAGTGGGATGCCGTTCGACGTTTTCATGCACCCGCTCGCACTCGTGGCGACCACTCGGTAAAGCCCCGCCGAGCTTGCCGCAATGCTCGGGCCGACCGAGTCTTTTAAATCAATGCCATCCTTTTGCCATTGAAAAGCCAGCCCGGCGGCCCCCGTCGCGGTCAGCACGACTGGCAATCCCGAGCAGAGGGTCGTGCTAACCGGATTGGCGATGGCAACGTTGGCGGAATCCTTTCCACCTCGATGGCGATGGAGAAGTTCGACGAGCTGCCCGTCTGCTGGGGTGCTCGCCGTCAGAATCACCTGATGGTAACCGGCCGCGGCAAACTGATGGACGGGTGACTGCGCCGTCGATGTCTGCCCCGTCGCCGAACTGCCAGAGGTAGGTGTCGGCGTTGACGCCTTGTTTTCTGATGGACGGTGCCGCCGACGCAGGGCGAGTCCTCCGTAAAATCGAAAAAGGAGACGGGCGGCGCGACCATCGGCAAGTCCTCCACCCGTGACAGGACGGTGAAATAGACCGTGTCACGCAGGCCCTTGTACTCAAGGCCGCAAAGGTTTCGCCGTGTTTTTTCCCCACGAAGCGGCCCTGCGCGGGGTCGAAAACGAGCAGCGACGGGTCGCCCACCGAGATGGAGACATCGGGGCTGAACAGGCCGCCGCCGCTGCTCCCATTCAGGAACGAGGCTGTCAGGCGTGGCATCACCCGCTCGCCGGGGTAGAGGCTCATCGCCTCGGGCGAGGCCTCGAAGGCCACTATCGCCTCCACCGACGAGACCCGGACGGGGGCCTTGCTGAAGACCCCGATGCAACTGTCGTGGCGGACATACTGCGCCAGCAGCGTGACCGACTGCGAGTCGAGCTGGGCGTAACCGACCGGGATGCCGAGCGTGTAGCTGCCCCGGAAATTGGTCGGAAGCTGGTAGGTGTTGCCCTGAAAATAAGCCTCCGCCCATTCCAACCCGGCCGTGTCCATCATCTCGACGCGGACGGGGAGGATGTTGTCGACGTGAACCAAGCCCGACGGCGGGACGTGGACGGACATCTTCGAGCCGCCCTCGACGAACACCGAGACGGCGCACGGCGAAGCCTGCGACTTCGCGGCAACAGGCGGAGCTTTGAGATGGCTCGTGGCGGGGATGGGGCCGAACTTGTCGGAGGATATTGGCTCGCTGAGGAGGTGCCTGACCTCGATGG